>NZ_JAVRDU010000001.1:2757500-3057500 GCF_031846015.1 Novosphingobium sp. MMS21-SN21R
CACCGTGGTCGCCTGCCTCTCATTGCTGAGTTAGCGCAACGCCTTCGGGTGAACCCAACTCCCATGGTGTGACGGGCGGTGTGTACAAGGCCTGGGAACGTATTCACCGCGGCATGCTGATCCGCGATTACTAGCGATTCCGCCTTCATGCTCTCGAGTTGCAGAGAACAATCCGAACTGAGACGGCTTTTGGAGATTAGCTCACACTCGCGTGCTTGCTGCCCACTGTCACCGCCATTGTAGCACGTGTGTAGCCCAGCGTGTAAGGGCCATGAGGACTTGACGTCATCCCCACCTTCCTCCGGCTTATCACCGGCGGTTTCCTTAGAGTGCCCAACTTAATGATGGCAACTAAGGACGAGGGTTGCGCTCGTTGCGGGACTTAACCCAACATCTCACGACACGAGCTGACGACAGCCATGCAGCACCTGTCACCGCGTCCCCGAAGGGAACTCCAAATCTCTCTGGATAGCGCGGGATGTCAAACGCTGGTAAGGTTCTGCGCGTTGCTTCGAATTAAACCACATGCTCCACCGCTTGTGCAGGCCCCCGTCAATTCCTTTGAGTTTTAATCTTGCGACCGTACTCCCCAGGCGGATAACTTAATGCGTTAGCTGCGCCACCCAAACACCAAGTGTCCGGACAGCTAGTTATCATCGTTTACGGCGTGGACTACCAGGGTATCTAATCCTGTTTGCTCCCCACGCTTTCGTACCTCAGCGTCAATACTTGTCCAGTCAGTCGCCTTCGCCACTGGTGTTCTTCCGAATATCTACGAATTTCACCTCTACACTCGGAATTCCACTGACCTCTCCAAGATTCTAGTTATCTAGTTTCAAAGGCCGTTCCGGGGTTGAGCCCCGGGCTTTCACCTCTGACTTGAATAACCGCCTACGCACGCTTTACGCCCAGTAATTCCGAACAACGCTAGCTCCCTCCGTATTACCGCGGCTGCTGGCACGGAGTTAGCCGGAGCTTATTCTCCAGGTACTGTCATTATCATCCCTGGTAAAAGAGCTTTACGACCCTAAGGCCTTCATCACTCACGCGGCATTGCTGGATCAGGCTTTCGCCCATTGTCCAATATTCCCCACTGCTGCCTCCCGTAGGAGTCTGGGCCGTGTCTCAGTCCCAGTGTGGCTGATCATCCTCTCAGACCAGCTAAGGATCGTCGGCTTGGTAGGCCTTTACCCCACCAACTACCTAATCCTACGCGGGCTCATCCCTTGGCGATAAATCTTTGGACCGAAGTCATCATCCGGTATTAGCAGTCATTTCTAACTGTTATTCCGAACCAAAGGGCAGATTCCCACGCGTTACGCACCCGTGCGCCACTAAGCCCGAAGGCTTCGTTCGACTTGCATGTGTTAGGCATGCCGCCAGCGTTCGTTCTGAGCCAGGATCAAACTCTCAAGTTTGTGTCCAATCTCACAACAGCACGAGCCCCAGTCTCTCGACCAAAAACCCGCAATCTGACGTAAAATTAATTCAGGGTATCAAACCCTGCACATCTAAACGTATGGTTACGTATAAGACATGCAAGCTCCGACTGATTTATCTACTCACCCGAGCCCCAAAGCCCCGGAAGCAGACGCCGTCGCCCACATGTCCCTTCATCTATATCAACAATGTCAAAGAGCCACCAAACCGCCACCGGAGCGACAGAATTAGGCGGACAACCAGTTCTCCCCGATTTTGGACCGGGGGACTGAGTGTCCGTCTATGTTGGCGACCGGTTGGTTGCGAGCCGTTGAAGCGTCGTTCCCGTCCGGTGAGAGGGCATATATGGGGCACTTCCGCCCCGGTCAACGACACTTTGCAATTTTATTTCGCTCCTGCCCAAAACACCCGAAAACATTGGGTTTTCAAGAGGTGGCTTGGGCGATTGCAGCCCCGAATCGGCCAAAACTGCCCCCAGAATCAGCCAATTGCGAGTCGTGCTCGCCCCGATCCTGCCAATAGCTCTGCGGGTAAGCGGTTGTTTACGCGCGCAGGCGTAAGGAAGGGGCATGAGCGCTCAAGCTTCCCCACCGTCCTCGCCCGGGGCGTCGCCGCGCATTGCGGCGATCGTCCCTGCTTATGGCGTCGCGCACCTCGTGGGTGAAGCGCTGGCGTCGTTGCAGGCGCAGACGCTGACGGACTGGGAATGCGTGGTAATAGACGACGGTGCGCCCGACGACGTTGCCGCCGCCGTCGCGCCCTATCTCGCGGATCCGCGCATCCGCTTTCTCGCCACGGCCAATGGCGGTGTTTCCACTGCGCGCAACCGTGCCATCGCAGAGACCGGCGCCCCGCTGATCGCCCTGCTCGACGGAGACGACCTGTTTCGTCCCACATATCTCGAAACCATGGTGGCGGTGCTCGAATCCGATCCGGAGGTTCGCCTGGCAACATGCAACGCCCGCATCTTCGGCGCTGTCAGCCGCGAGCGCACCTGCGTTGAAACGCGCCAGGGTTCGGGGGACGGCATACATGGCTCACTTTCCGATGTCCTCGACCGCTCGTTCAACGTCTACATCGGCACCACCTTCCGCCGCGCGGACTTCGACGCCATTGGCGGGTTCGACACGGCCATGGCCCAGTCCGAGGACTTCGACCTCTGGGTGCGCCTGATGCTGCGTGGCGGGGTCGCCTATTATGTCGATGAAGTGCTGGGCGACTATCGCGTGCGGCCCGGATCTGCCTCGAGCAATGCCGGGCGGATGCTGCTCGGCAATATCAAGGTCTATGAAAAGGCCCGGGCGACATTTCCAGAGGCCTCGCCCGAGCGCGACCTGATCGACCGGCTGCTCGCGGACAACCGGGCTTCGCTATCGTTCGAGCATGCGATGGACCGCATCATCGACGGCGACACCCGCAAGGGCCTTGCCGAACTGCGCGACATCGTGCGCGCAGGTGGCATGGTGGGCGGACCTGTCTGGAAAGCGGCCTTCACCTTATGGCAGGTCGTTCCCATCCTCGCCCGACCGATGTTGCGCTGGCGCCGGCGCGCGCATAGCCGAGGCCGTGACGCGGCGGTCGGCATGTTCCCAGGCTTCCTCGAGATCGAGGGATGAGCAAACCGGCAACTGCCAACAAGCACGCCGGCGCACCGCCGGCGATGTCGGTTCGCGCCGCCGCGCTGTGGGCGATGATCTCGCAATATACCTCGTTTGCGCTGCAATTCGTGGCCAGCGTGGTGCTCGCGCGGTGGTACATCACGCCGGAACAGCTCGGGCAGTTCTCGATCGCCTTCGCCGCCGTCTCGCTGATTGCCTTCCTGCAGGACTTCGGGGTGACCCGCTACGTCAACGGCGAGCGCGAGTTGACGCCCGAAAAGCTGCAGACGGCCTTTACGCTGTCTGTAGCGTTCGCCTGGGGCATCGCGCTGCTGGCAATCCTGGCTGCCTGGCCCATTGCGCAATTCTATGGTGATCCGGGGATGCTGCCCATCGCACTGATCATTGCCGGGTCGTACGTGCTGGTGCCCTTGGCAATTGTGCCACAAGCGACGTGTCAGCGCCGCATGGACTACCGCTCCAACACCATGATCGAGGTCGGCTCTGCCATAGCCAATGCCGCGACGGCGCTGACTCTGGCCATCATGGGCCATGGCGCGCTCGCGCTCGCGTGGGGGGCCTTCGCCCAGCAGGCTGCACGGCTTGTCGTCAGTCAATGGCGAGCAGGCGGCATGTTGCCCTGGCCACTGCGGTTGCGCGACGCCAAGCCAATACTGGCAATCGGCGGTGCCAACACCGTCCAGGTCACCTGCAGTTCGCTGTCTGCCCGCGCGCCCGAACTTGTGATAGGGCGGATGATCGACAGCGCGGCGGTCGGGCTGTTCGCGCGTGCATCGGGGCTTGCCCTGCAATTGCGCCTGCTGATCTCGGGCGCAGTGACCGGGGTGTTCTACCCCGCCTTCCGCCGCGTGCGCGATAATGGGGAACCGCTTGGCCCGCCCTACCTGCGCGTCATGGCGGCCTATACCGGCGTGACCTGGCCAGCGATGGCCGGGATCGCCGTGCTGGCCGAACCGCTGATCCGCATGCTCTATGGCGAGCGCTGGCTTGCGGCGGCCCCGTTGCTGACGTGGATTGCGCTGTCGCAGATTTTCTATGTCGCCCTGCCGCTTTATGCCGATCTGCCTTTGCTATTGGGCAAACTCAAACCGCTGATGCGCCGGATGATCCTCGATACAGTCCTGTCGGTGATCCTTATCGCGTTGACCGCCCCGTTCGGCTTGGAATGGGTCGCCATTTCGCGTGTGATCCACGGCGCGCTCTGGGTGATCATCTACGCGCCGCTGCTGCGCGGGATGCTGGACCTGCGTTGGCGCGAACTGGGATCAATCGCAGGCCGCAGCGGCCTGGCCACGCTCGCAGCGGTTGCGCCGCTGCTGATATCGTATGCCGTTTGGGATGGTCCGGCGCAGATCGGCTTTACGCAAGCCTGCAGCATGGTTGGTGTGGGCATCGCCCTCTGGCTGGCTGCGCTGCGCTTTCTCGCACATCCCTTGCACGATGAGATCGCAGACCTGGCCGGCGGTCTGCTGACTCAAGTCCGCCGCTCCCGGAAACCTGCGCTGCGCTGAAGTGCTGGCACTGCGTGCGATAGAGGCGTAATCTCTCCTGCGGGAGAACCACCATGGCTGCCAGACTCGCAATTGCGGCGGTTGCATTGGCGCTTTGCGCAAGCATTGCTCCGTCCAAGGCAGCCGAAGAACCCGCGCCTGCAACGACCCAGGAACTCGTCCAGCTTGAAACCGACCGCCATGATCGCATGACCGTGCCAGTCACGATCGGTGAGCACGGGCCTTACGATTTCCTGATCGACACTGGCTCGGAACGCACCGTCCTTTCCCGCAAGATCGCCACGGCAATGGGTCTGGCCATTTCGGGTAACGCCGTGATCGTCGGCGTTGCTGGTTCGATCCCGGTCGAAGTTGTCGATCTCGATGAGCTGACGTTCGGCCGCAGGACCTACTACGGCATCAACGCTCCCCTGCTCGAGGACGAACATATCGGCGCGGACGGCATCGTCGGTCTGGACAGCTTGCAGCAGCAGCGGGTCGTCTTCGATTTCGCCAAAAACCACATGTATGTCGACGAGTCTGCCAAGAGGACAAGCCTCAAGGGCTTTGCCATCGTGGTGCAGGCGCGGCGCCGATCGGGCCAGCTCATCATGACCAATGCCTCGGTCGATGGAGTCCCTACCGACATCGTCATCGATACAGGATCGGACGGATCGATAGGCAATCTGGCGCTGCAAAAGGCATTGTCACGGTCCCGCAATCCGAAAACAACGTCGCTTTATTCGGTGACCGGCCAGATCGTCTCGGCAGACCTTGGCTTCGCCCGGATGGTCGATATCGATGGCATGCGGCTGCACAACACGGTGCTCGCTTACGCAGATGCTCCGGCATTCCACCGCCTGGGCCTGGTCAAGCGGCCCGCGCTGCTAATGGGGATGACGCAATTGCGCATGTTCCGCCGCGTGGCGATAGACTTCGCCGCACGGCGGGTGCTGTTCGATGTGCCTATCAATATCGCCGGGCTGAACAACGGCGGACGGCCGTTCTGACGCGCTTTTCGTGCCGCCCTTGATGCAGGGGGGCTGGCGCAGCGGCGCAGGCGGCTTATGTGGGGGGCATGCCGCCAGATACCGCCACAAATTCGCCAGATGCCCGCCACGACGGATGGCTGACGCTTCGCCGGTTCCTACCCTATTTGTGGCCTGCGGATAACGCGGTTCTCAAGCGCAGGGTCGTCGGCGCCTGCGTGATGGTGCTGCTGGGCAAGGCGACGACGCTTGCCCTGCCTTTTGCCTACAAGCGCGCGGTCGATGCGATGACGCTCGATACCGGCAAATCGCAGGCCGCGCTGACCGTGGCGATGGCCTTCGTGCTCGCCTATGCGCTGGGCCGTTTCGCCGGGGTGGCGTTCGACAACTTCCGCAACATCGTGTTCGAGCGCGTGGGACAGGACGCGACGCGGCATCTCGCCGAGAACGTCTTTGCCCGGCTGCACCGCCTTTCCTTGCGCTTCCATCTCGCCCGCCGCACCGGCGAGGTGACCAAGGTGATCGAGCGTGGGACCAAGAGCATCGACACGATGCTCTATTTCCTGCTGTTCAACATTGCTCCGACGATCATCGAGCTGACGGCGGTGATCATCATTTTCTGGCTGAACTTCGGCCTAGGGCTGGTCCTTGCCACGATTGTGGCCGTCATCGCCTATGTCGTGGTGACGCGCACGATCACCGAATGGCGCTCGGCCCTGCGCGAGAAGATGAACCGGCTCGACGGGCAGGCGCTGTCCCGCGCCGTCGATTCGCTGCTGAACTACGAGACGGTGAAATACTTTGGCGCGGAAGCGCGTGAAGAGGCGCGCTATGCCGCAGCAACACGCGCTTATGCCGATGCAGCGGTCAAGAGCGAGAACAGCCTCGGCCTGCTGAACATTGCGCAAGCGATCATCGTCAACCTGCTGATGGCAGGCGCAATGGCGTGGACGGTTTGGGGCTGGTCGCAAGGACGGCTGACGGTTGGCGACCTTGTTTTCGTCAACACCTACCTCACGCAGCTTTTCCGGCCGCTCGATATGCTCGGCATGGTCTATCGCACTATTCGGCAAGGCTTGATCGACATGGCCGAGATGTTCCGCCTGATCGACACGCCGGTCGAAGTGGCCGATGTGCCCGGCGCGCCCGCGCTGGTGATCCAGCGCCCGAGCGTAACGTTCGACAATGTCGTGTTCGGCTATGACCGTGACCGCGAAATCCTTCATGGCCTGTCGTTCGAAGTGCCTGCGGGCAGCCGCGTCGCCATCGTCGGGCCATCGGGCGCGGGCAAATCGACCATCGCGCGGCTGCTGTTCCGCTTCTACGATCCGTGGTCGGGGCGCATCCTGATCGACGGGCAGGACATTGCGCACGTCACGCAGGCGTCCTTACGCGCCGCGCTCGGCATCGTCCCGCAGGATTCGGTGCTGTTCAACGATACCATCGGCTACAACATTGCTTATGGCCGCGACGGCGCAGGACAGAACGAAGTCGATGCCGCCGCGCGCGGTGCCTCGATCGCCGATTTCATCGCGCGCCTGCCCAAGGGCTACGACACTGAAGTCGGCGAGCGCGGCCTCAAGCTCTCGGGCGGCGAAAAGCAGCGCGTTGCCATCGCGCGCACGCTAGTCAAGAACCCGCCGATCGTGCTGTTCGACGAAGCCACCAGCGCTTTGGACAGCCGTACCGAGCAGGACATTCTCTCGACCATGCGCGCTGTCGCCAGCCATCGCACCACGCTTTCCATCGCGCACCGTCTATCGACGATTGCGGATTCGGACACGATCCTTGTGCTCGATCAGGGGCGGCTCGCGGAACAGGGCAGCCACACCGAACTGCTGCGGCGCGATGGCCTCTATGCAGAAATGTGGGCGCGGCAAGCGCAGGAAAGCGCCGAGGTCAGCGAGGCGGCGGAGTAGCCGGTCAAGCTTTCAGGTCTGCAGCCTCATGCCACACCACGGCCTGCGCCACCTTGATGCAGTCCATACCGCCGTCATAGGTCATCGAGGGCGAGCCATAGAGCCGCCAGCCTTGCGCCAGCGCTTCCGATACGCGCTCGCAAAAGGCGCGGTCGTCCTTGCCGGTGAGCAGGCGGTAGATCGGGCGGTCTTCGGGAGTCTGGTGCATTTCGGTCCTCAGCAATCGATGCGCCAACAAAAGAGATCGCCGTCCTCTTCGTCAACCCGTTCGCCGATACGGACAAAGGCATTGCGCTCCAGAACGTGCTGCGACGCAATGTTGTCCGTCCGTGTTTCGGCATACATTGCACTGACGCGCGCGTCTCCCCGCGCCCAATCGAGCAAGCGCGCAACCGCAGCCGCAGCATAGCCTTTTCCCCGCTCCCCCATGGCAACTCCATAGCCAATCTGGAGCGTGACACCTTCGGAAAGCGCAGTAATCGAAAGCAGACCGACCAGCCTGCCCTCATCGATTATAAGCCAGGCAGGTGGTGTAAACTGCGAAGCGATTGTAGCGGCAAGGCCTGCAAGCATGGCAAGCACGTCATCATCGGCGATGGGCGTGTCAGCTTGGGTTATACCTTCGGCAGGATCGGCGGCAGCGAGCAAATTCGCAAAGTGCTCTGGGGTTGCTGGCCACAGACGAACGGTCAAAGAATATACTTCGACAGGTCCGCATTCCCCGCCAGCACTGCCAGCTTGGCTGCGACATAAGCCTCGTCGACCACGACCGTTTCACCGGTGCGGTCCTCGGCATCGAAGCTGACTTCTTCCAGCAGCTTTTCCATCACCGTCTGCAGACGCCGCGCGCCGATGTTCTCTACGCTTTCATTCACTTGCGCTGCCGTGCGGGCAATCGCACGGACGGCTTCGGGCGTCACCTCCAGCGTGACCTGTTCGGTCGCCAGCAGCGCACAATACTGTTGCACCAGATTGGCGCGGGTTTCCGAAAGGATTCGCACGAAATCGTCCTCGGTCAGCGCCTGCAGTTCCACGCGGATCGGCAAACGGCCCTGCAATTCGGGCAGCATGTCCGAGGGTTTGGCCACATGGAACGCGCCGCTGGCGATAAACAGCACGTGATCGGTCTTCATCGGCCCGTACTTGGTCGCAACCGTCGTGCCTTCGATCAGCGGCAGCAGATCGCGCTGCACGCCTTCGCGGCTGACAGATCCGCCGCGCACGTCCGAGACCGCGATCTTGTCGATCTCGTCGAGGAACACGATGCCGTTGGTCTCGGCATTTCGAATGGCCTCGCGTGCGACATCGTCCTGGTCCATGCGCTTTTCGGCTTCTTCGTCGACCAGCTTGTCCCAGGCATCGGCCACGCGCATCTTGCGGCGCTTGAGGCTTTGCTTGCCGAACGCCTTGCCCATCATGTCCGACAGGTTGATCATGCCGATCCCGCCGGGCATTCCCGGGATATCCATCGGGGCCGACGGTGCGTCTTCCACCTCGATCTCGACTTCGACCTCGTTCATCGAACCATCGGCCAGCCGTGCCTTGAAGCTCTCGCGCGTCGCCTCGCTGGCACCGTCACCGACCAGCGCCTTGAGCAGCCGGTCCATTGCGGCCTTGCTCGCGGCCTCGCGCACGGCATCGCGGCGGCGGTCCTTTTCCAGCCGGATCGCCTCTTCCACCAGATCGCGCGCAATCTGCTCCACGTCGCGGCCGACATAGCCTACTTCGGTGAACTTGGTGGCTTCCACCTTCACGAACGGAGCATCGGCCAGCTTGGCCAGACGGCGGCTGATCTCGGTCTTGCCGCAGCCCGTCGGCCCGATCATCAGGATGTTCTTCGGGGAAACTTCGTCCCGCAAGTCGGCCGACAGACGTTGACGGCGCCAACGGTTCCGCAGTGCCACAGCGACGGCCTTCTTGGCGTCGGTCTGCCCGACGATGTGCTCGTCCAGCGCGCGGACGATGGCCTTTGGGGTAAGGGATTCGTTCATGGGGTCAGATTTCTTCCAGCGTCACGCGGTCGTTGGTGAATACGCAGACTTCGGCGGCCACCTGCATGGCGCGGCGCGCGATCTTTTCCGGATCGTCTTCGTAATCGTCGAGCGCCTTGGCGGCAGCGAGCGCGTAGTTGCCGCCTGACCCAATCGCCGCGATTCCGCCTTCGGGCTCCAGCACATCGCCATTGCCGGTGAGGATCAGCATCGTGTCAGCATCGGCCACGATCATAAGCGCTTCAAGATTGCGCAAATACTTGTCAGTGCGCCAGTCCTTGGCGAGCTCGACCGCTGCGCGCATCAGTTGCCCGCGATGCTGTTCCAGCTTGCGCTCCAGCCTCTCGAACAAGGTGAAGGCATCGGCAGTCGCTCCGGCAAACCCGGCAATGACCTTGCCTTCACCGATACGCCGAACCTTGCGGGCGTTCGGTTTCATCACCGTGTTGCCCATCGAGACCTGACCGTCACCTGCAATGACGGTTCGGCCGTTCTTCTTCACCCCGATAATGGTGGTGCCGTGCCACTGTATAAGGCCGTGGCTCGCCCTGCTCTCGTCCATGATAGGGCATATGGGATGCCCGTTTCATGGTTCAAGCAGGCAGCATCAGCTTCCGTTCGGGCCGCTGCCGCCGGTTGCCCCGCCAGCGCCGCCGCCGGGGATCGCGCCGACCGCGCCGATATTGCCGAACAGGTCTTCGAAGAAGCTCCGGTCACGGCCCAGCGTCGGCGTCTTGTCGCCTTCAGGCGACAGGCGCACGACCTTCGTCATGCCTTCGCGGTTGAGTGAAGCGACATTGCCGCGTGCATCGAAATCGACGACGAGAATCGACTGGTTGTCAGTTTTCGGGCGGTTGAACGGCTTCTGCTTGGTGTTCATCGCCACGTAGTACCACGTCTGCTTGCCATAGGGGCTGGTGAACGTGGGCCGACCCAGCGTGCGTTCGACCGACAGCTTGTTGTCGACGCCCGGCTGCACCGAAGCGACCAGCGCTTCGTCGATGATATAGCCGCGGTGATCCTTGATGCTGGAACACCCCGCTGCCGCCACGCCCAGGGCCAGCACCGCCGCACCCTGCACCATCAGCCGACTGTTCCGCATTCGATAACTCCGCTTACATCTTGAGTGCACTCATGCCCGTTTGCATCGGGAATGCACAGCCTATATCGGCGGACCTTTAGGGTCCAATCGGGATAACCGCAATGCCGCCCGGAACGCTGCGTTCCGCGCTGCTTTGCCAAGACCTGCTGGACGGCACAGATTTAATCGCCCCTGAACGGGCACCAAGCCAAGGAAACGCGATGTCATTTTTGGGCAAGCTGTTCGGACGCAAGCAGGACGACCGCGATGTCGCCCGCCCGCTCTGGCACCGCACGGTAGAAATCGCGCGCGAGAAGGAATGGTACCGCGATTGCGGCGTGGCCGACACGGTCGGTGGCCGCTTCGACATGATCACCCTGATCCTCTCGATCGTGCTGATCCGCATGGAGCGCGATGCCGATCTGATCGCGCCTTCGGTGCGCCTCACCGAACTGTTCGTCGACGACATGGACGGCCAATTGCGCGAAAGCGGCGTCGGCGATGTTGTGGTGGGCAAGCGCATGGGCCAGTTGATGAGCGTGCTGGGTGGGCGGCTCGGCGCTTACCGCGAAGGCCTTGCGCCCGGCAACGAAGCGCTGATGGCCGAGGCGGTTACGCGCAACGTGAACCTGCACGACGGCACCGACCCCCTGTTGGTCGCCCGCCGCGCCCGCGCTTTCGCCGCGGGGCTGGACCTTGTTCCGGCCTACCGCGTTCTCGATGCGGAGATCGGGAAATGATCACGCCGGAATATTCACACATGATCGACTTGCGCCAGATCACTGACGAGCCGGTGGTGCTTGAGCCAAGTGAGTCTGAGCGCCGCCGCCTGGCCGGCCGGTTCGGTATTACTGCAATCGACACCATGAAGGCGGTTCTGCGAATGACGGTCGATGGCAGCAAGGTCGAGGCCAAGGGCAAGCTCACCGCGCAGATCATTCAGGCGTGTGCCATTTCTGGCGAGGACTTCCCCGTCTCGATCAGCGAGACCATCGCATTGCGCTTCGTGCATCCCGCCAAGGCCTATGCCCCGGACGAAGAGATCGAGATCAGCGCAGACGACCTCGACGAGATCGAATACGAAGGCACCAGCTTCGACCTTGGCGAAGCCGTGGCACAAAGCCTTGCGCTGGCCATCGATCCCTTCGCGGAAGGGCCGGATGCCGACAAGGCCCGGAAGGAACACAAACTCGGTGGCGACATCGCCTCCGGACCCTTCGCCGGGCTTTCGGCGCTCAAGACGAAGGACTGACCTCTTGGCCCCACCTCCCGGACGCAGCCGTGATCTGACCAGCGGCCCGATCCTCAAGACGCTGGTGCTGTTTTCCGCGCCGACGCTGGCTTCGAACATTCTCCAGTCGCTCAACGGCTCGATCAATTCGGTCTGGGTGGGGCGTCTTCTGGGCGAGGGCGCGCTTGCTGCCACCGCCAATGCCAATGTGGTGATGTTTCTCGTCTTTGCCGCTGCTTTCGGCTTCGGCATGGCCGCGACCGTCAAGATCGGGCAGGCGTTCGGTGCAGGTGATGTGCTGGCGGCGCGGCGCACGTTCGGTTCGGCGGTGGGCTTCTGCGTGCTGCTCTCGCTGGTCGTGGGGACACTGGGCTGGGTCTTCGCGCCCGAGTTGCTCACCGCGATGGGTGCGCCGGGTGAGACGTATATCTATGCGCTGACTTATCTGCGGGTGATCTTCGTATCCATGCCCGCCTCGATGATTACGGTCATGCTGGCGATGGGCCTGCGCGGCGGGGGCGATGCTGCCACGCCGCTCAAGTTCATGATCCTGTCCTCGGTGCTCGACGTCGGGCTCAATCCCTTGCTGATCGGCGGCTTCGGACCGATCAGGCCGCTCGGCATCGCGGGCGCAGCGCTTGCCACGGCGATTGCTGCGCTGGTCTCGATGATCAGTCTTGTTGCATACGTTTACATCAAGGATCTGCCGCTTCGCCTGAGGGGGGCGGAACTGAAGTGGCTGTGGCCGCGCCGCGACGAGCTTCGCTATATCCTGACCAAGGGCCTGCCGATGGGCGCGCAGATGCTCGTCATTTCGGCGGCGGGGATCATCGTGATCGGACTGGTCAACCGCGAAGGCCTGCTGGTCAGCGCGGCCTATGGCGCGGCATTGCAGCTGTGGACCTATCTCCAGATGCCCGCGATGGCGATTTCCGCCGCCGTCAGCGCCATGGCTGCACAAGCCATCGGTGCAGGGCTTGAACAGCGGCTCGGAAAGATCTCGCGTTGGGGCGTGGTGCTCAATCTCACCGTCACCGGGGCGCTTTGTGCGATGATCCTCCTGTTTGACCGGCCCGCCCTGCAACTGTTCCTGGGGGATACCAGCCCGGCAGTCGACGTGGCACGCCACATTCAGTTCCTGGCCAGCTGGAGCTATGTTCTTTTCGGGATAACCATGGTGTTGTTCGGCACGATGCGCGCGGGCGGCGTGGTGTGGACACCGCTGATCATCCTCGCCATCGCGATGTACCCGGTGCGGCTGGGGTTCTACTATGTGCTTTACCCAAGCCTTGGCGCCGATGCATTGTGGCTGGCATTTCCTGTCAGCTCAGCGGTTGCGGTGGCGCTCGCCGTCTACGCCTATCGCAAGCCGGGCTGGCGCGCGAAGGCCCGCGCGGTTCCCGACGACGAGTGCGAGGAAGAAACCCACGCCGACGCGGACACGGCAGGACGCATGGCGCCCTCGATCTGAAATTGCGGGCTGAGGATCAGCGGCTCTGCGCGCGCCAGCGCTGGACGGTGCGTTCCACCGCACGGTCCTCGCCGCCGCTCTTGCTCCACAATTCGTAGAACGAGGGATCGTTCGATGCCGGGCGCTTGATCGGCTCGAGTTCATCGAACGAAACACGCATCGGGATCGAGACGCCCTCGCCCGAAATGATGCATTCGCGGTTGCGCAAGGCCGGGATCGTATCGACAAAACCGCGCGCGCCCTCGGGCATCGCGGCCTTGACGAAGGCCTGATCGCGCTCGTTGTTGAGACGCATGGCGATGATCGTGCCGCACTGTGACAGCACGCCTTCGGCAAGGTCCGATGGACGCTGCGTGATCAGGCCAAGGCTGACGCCATACTTGCGGCCTTCCTTGGCAATGCGCGACAGGATGCGCCCGACCGATGACCCGTCCGAGTTCTTTTCGTTCGGCACATAGCGATGCGCTTCTTCGCAAACCAGCAGCACGGGCCGGGTTTCCTCGTCGCGCGCCCAGATGGCATAGTCGAAGACCAGACGGCTGAGGACCGCGACCACGGTCGAGGTGATTTCCGATGGAACGCCCGAAACGTCGATGATCGAGATCGGTTTGCCGTTGGCGGGCATGCGGAAAATCTTGGCGATGAACTCGGCCATCGTATCGCCGACGAGCATCCCAGAGAACATGAACTGGTAGCGCGGATCACTGCGCACTTCCTCGATCTTGGTCTTGAGCCGCATGTAGGGAACCGAATTGGTCCCCTTCTCCAGCTTGCCCATCTCGTTCTGCAGGATGTTGAGCAGATCCGACTGCAGGTAGGGAATTGGCGAATCGACCGTGATCTTGCCGATCTGATCGGCCAGACGGTTCTTCTGACGTGCGGCCAGCAGGCACTTGGCGAGAATGTCCTGATCAATCTGTCGGTTCGTGCCGGACGAGGTGATGAACACTTCGCAGTGCTCGTCGAAGTTCATCAGCCAATAGGGCATCTGCAGGTTCGACACGTCGAGCAGTTGCCCGATCACCTTGAACGCGCTGGCATATTCGCCATGCGGATCGATCATCACGATATGACCTGCCGGCGCCATCTCGCAAATGCGGTGGAGGATGAGCGCTGCTGCGGTCGACTTGCCGGTGCCGGTGGAGCCAAGCAGCGCGAAATGCTTGCCCAGCAGGGCGTCGACGTAGAGCCCGGCGCGGATGTCGCGGGTCGGGAACACGGTGCCGATCGAAATGTTCGTGCGGCCGTCGCTGGCATAGATCTGACGCAAATCGTTGCTGGTGGCCGGATAGACCATGGCGCCGGGGACCGGGTAGCGGGTGACGCCGCGGCGAAACCCGTAGATCTTGCCGGTCAGGCGCTCTTCCTCGCCCTCACCGAGAAAATCGATCTGGGCAACGATACCGCCATCGACAGAGGTATCCTGTCTTTGCGTACGAACGCTTGCCAGCAGCCAGGAATTGCCGATGCGGATCTTGATCTGGCTGCCGACCTTGCCCGAAAGCGCAATCGACGGGTCGAGATCGTTCGAGCACTGTTCGAGCCGCGCAAGATCAAGTGCGATGGCGGAACTGGACCCGGCGATTTCGCGCACGTGACCGATCGGCAGGCGGGCATTTTCCGATCCCGGCATCACTTCGGGCAGCACGAATGGTGCGCGCTCGACCTGCTCGTCTTCCGTTCTCGACACTACCGCCTCGAACCTCTGCACACCCATGTCGGACATCACGTAAAATCCCCAGGCCAGACTGGCGCTATGCCATTGGTTAGTGGGATCGGGTTAAAATCCGCTAAACCATGCCGGGAATTGTCGGGCGTCAGACAAGCGCGAACAGTCTGCCCGCGATCCAGCCCATGCCGATGGAAAGCAGCACGGCAAAGATTCCGTAGATCAATCCGTTGTCCTCGGCTGCCACGGCAACGAAGCGCTCGAAGCCTTCCTTGGTCACTTCCACGCGCGTGATGGCCGAGGCTACGACCTTGCCGTTGCGGATGGCAAAGGTCTCGGCAGTATAAGTCCCTATCTGCACGCTCGACGGCAGCCGCATGCGTGCCTGATAAAGGACCTGACCACTGATCGTCACCGCGCCCTCTTCTTCGCGGTACATGCCCTCGCGCCGCATCAGGTCGACAAGGCCTGCCGAGAAACGCTGCTGCTCCTTCGGTTCGATCACGCCGATAGGCGAAAGCTGCAGCCACTTGAGGCCGAGTTCGTAGATCGCAGCGGTCTTGTCATCGACAATCTTTGCGATGGGCCGCGACGAGGCGACTGCGAAGTAACTGGGAGCAGAGCGGAATTCGAGCGAATCCGCATTGATCCACATACCTGCAATTTTCTGCTTCTCGCGAAGGACGATAGATTGCACCGGGCCTTCGAGCACCACGACAATGTCGTAATCCTGCGCCGCCCGGCTGCCTTCGGGACTGAGGATTGCGCCAAACAGCAACAGGTCGGCGCCGGTGAAGCCCTGGCGCACCTGCACCTTGTGCTGAGAGATTTCGGGCACGAGTATCGGGTCGCGCGCGCCCAGCAGCAACATGCAGGCAAGCAAAGCCCAGAGCCGCATCACAGCGCAATCACCGTGTAGATCTCGTCGGGACGATAGCCCAGCCCCAGCGCCATGCGCATCGCCACCAGCAGCACGATCACCGCAAGGATCAGGCGCAATTGCTCGGGCTTGGCCTTCTGCGCGAACTGCGCGCCGATCTGCGCGCCGGTCACCGATCCCACCAGCAACAGCACCGCCAGCACGATATCGACCGCTCGCGTCGTCAGCGCGTGCATCATCGTAGTGGTCATGGTCACGAACAGGATCTGGAACAGCGATGTGCCGACGACGACGTTCACGCCCATGCCAAGGATGTAGAGCATCGCCGGAACGAGGATGAACCCGCCGCCGATGCCCATCAGCATTGTCAGGATCCCGGTCAGGAGACCCAGCAACAACGGCGCGAGCGGCGAGATGTACAGGCCCGAACGGTAGAACCGCCAACGCAGCGGCAGACTTGCCACCAGCGGGTGGTGGCGGCGCTTTCGAGCTGGCACGGGAATGCCGGTGCGGTGCGCGCGCAGGGCAGTCAGGCTTTCATGGGCCATCAGCCCCCCGATGCCCCCCAGCAGCAGCACGTAGAGGATATTGATGACCGTATCGATCTGGCCGAGTGATTGCAGCAGCCGGAACAGCAGCGAGCCGACGCCGGTGCCGAGCACGCCGCCCGCCACCAGCACCGCGCCGATGTGGTAATCGATCCCCCCGCGCTTGGCGTGGGCGAAGGCCCCGGAAACGCTGGCGCCGGTCACCTGGCTCGCAGCAGAGGCAGCAGCGACCGTGGGCGGAATACCGTAGAAAATCAGCAGCGGCGTCGTCAGAAACCCGCCGCCGACCCCGAACATGCCCGAGAGCAGGCCGGTCAACAGACCGAGACCGACGATGACCAGGCCGTTGACCGACAGGTTCGCGATGGGAAGATAGACGTCCATTGCCGTTCAGACGCTAGGCTGGCCCTTGCCTGCCAGCAACCCCGCAGGCACACCAGATCCCCAAAAAGCTGTGGTATCAGAACGAGGACGCCACGGTGATTGCCGGGCCTGAGCCTGGTCGCGCATTGCCCGCCACGCGAAAGCGCCAGTCGAGCGCAATGCGGCTGGGCACTTCCTCACCCAGATCGAGCGCAAACGACACGCGCGGGCCGACATCGAGCCGCACGGCTCCCTTCTGGCCGCCCGCCCAGAAGCCTGCACCGACCCGCAGATCCTTTCCGATGGGGAGCAGGCGCTTGACCGGATGATCGACCAGACCCTGCGCGTCGAAAAAGGCCGTGCTGTCGCGCCCGCCAGCGTACCCCGCCTGCCCATAGGCCTCGGCGCGCAGGCCTAGCGGCAGGTTCTGCCATGGCAGTTCGGTGACCACCGTCACCACCGGGCGAACCCGCATCGGGCTCTGGCTGGTGTCCTGCAAGCGCGCTTCGGCGAGAACACGCAGCGGCAGTTTTGCGAGCGGGCGGCCGCCAAGGCCTATGGCAATCTCCTTGTCGTTGCCCGGTGCATTGATCGCAAGCGAGGTGCGCAAGTAGCCATAGGCCGAATCCTGGCCACCCGATCCGAACCTGTATCGCGCCACCGCACCTGCCTGACTGGCGCCATAGGAGGCAGCGCCCGGTGCTTGCGCCGCTGCGCCGCTGCCGCGCCGCATCAGCAGCCAGCGCTCACTGCTCCAGCGCGGATCGTCTTTGACCGGCCCGGTCTGGTCTGCAGCGATTGGCGGCGGAGTGGGCGGAGGCTCACGTCGGGTTACACGAGACGGGGCGATGGCCGGGTTGAACTGGATGAGCGAGCCTGCAGAGGCGAAGCGCAAGAGGATAGATCCGCTCCCGCCTTCCGATGTCCGGTCGGCCAAGGCTGCCGGCGGTTCGGTCACTGGGGCGATAGCTTGCGTCTGCCTGCCCGCAGGTCGCGCGGGTTGAATAAAGCGCGGTTTGAGCGGCCCAGCGGTGGTAGCGATCCGTTCAGGCGAAGCGGCCACTGCGGTGCGCTCCGACGTTGCCCGAGAATTCGCTGTCTCGATGATCGGTGTCCACAGCACCGCGCGCGCGATCACCCATCCCACCAGCACTGTCGTCAGCGCAGCAACAGGCTGCCCGCGCCGAACGGACGCGGCGAGAGCCATTATCCTCGGGCCGTGGCCGGTTGCGAGGCCCTTCCTGTCAGCCGGCACAAGGCAGCCGGGTGGGCGAGGTGAATGGTATGTTCCCACCGCACCTTGCCGCCGAGCAGAACGCGCAAGTATGCCACCAAGGCCCGCCGCCCCGCCATGATCGCAATCACGTTCCCCACCGGAAAGCGGAATATGCTGCGCAGGCCTTCCACCCAGCCAAATTCGCGCGTGGTGAAGCAGAACCGGAGCAGCAGCCGCCAGAGGAAGCTTAGCAGGTTGATGGCAAGCAACTTTGCGACGACCGGATCGGCGGGAAGTGGCGCAATCGCCCCAGCCGCCTCGGCAATGCGGACCACCGGCCAGAGCGCAACCAGAGAGTAGGCGGCAGTGAGCACCAGCGCCACCATCGGCCCGCGCCGGTCACGAACACGCATCCACAAGTCACAGGGCTTCCCGCTCCAGCCAAGCCGGTCCCAGCCCTGAAATGCGATGCCATGCAGCCACCGCGTCTTCTGCCGAACCGAGCTGGCCAGTGTCGCCGGGAAGAATTCGCGCGTGGCCACCAGAGCGCCTTGACGGTCACGCACACGCAGGAACAGAGCCTTGCCGCCGGTTTCGCTGACCAGCAGACCGGCCTCGTAATCCTCGGTGAGGCATTCTGCGGCGAAAGGGTCACCCCCGCCCCGGCGCGCCAGAATACGGTCAATCGCCCGTCGGGAGAAGGCGCAGCCGACGCCAGCCGAGGGAAGCCCTGCGCCAAGCCAGTTGCGCACCACCATGTCCTTGGCGTGGGCTTCGGCAAATTCGTCGCAGTAATGCCCGGCGATCCATGGCGAGAGGCCTTGCGGTTCGGCACGTACGGGAAGCTGGACAAGGTCGGCCCGGCCGATCGCCTCGTCCATCAGCGACAGGGCCGCAGGGTGCACCATGTCTTCGGCATCGTGCAGGATCAGGCAGCGTGCGCGTTCGCCGGTGCGGCGTTCATCATCGCACATTGCGCGGTAGAGCCGGTTGAGACAATCGGCCTTCGTGGTCGGCCCGTCGCGGTCATGCAGGACCACGCGCAGCCGAGGATCACAGCCCAGCGCGGTCAGGACCGCCAGAGTCTGCTCATCGTTGCGGTACACACCGACATAAAGGCGCAAGCCCCCCTGCGGCCAGCTTTCGAGGCAATGCCTGACCATCGCGCCGATAACGGCGGATTCGCGCCATGCCGGCACCAGCACGGCGGCTATCCCCGCGAGTTCTTCGGTCCGGTCAGCCTGCAACCTTGCGGTTCGCGCCCAGCCGCTGAAACGCAGCCAAAGCCACATGCCATCGACCAGCATTTCATCCACCGCGCCAACCGCAAACCAGAATGCCGCAAACAGCAGGAGTTCATGCTCGACGACTGCGAGCGCCTGCAATACTCCAAAGGTCGGCGACGTCAGCAACAACCCTGCCCCGGTTTGACGCACCCCGTCAAAGGGGGCACCTTACTGCAAGGTATGCCCGCTTGCAGCGCGCCGTGAACCAAGGACTGCTTCGAAAATGGTGGAAACGCCGGGACTTAAGACGATGTGGCGCAAGCTGTCTCATAACGAAGCGGCGCCCGGCCTCGTGCTCATGGCCTGTGCCGCCATAGCGTTGCTCATTGCAAATTCACCGTTGCAGCAGGCCTGGCACGACCTGTTCCACTCAAGCCTTGCGTGGACGCCGGTTGCGAAGCTCGACAGCGCGCACTTGTGGATCAACGACGGGTTGATGGCGGTGTTCTTCTTCGTCGTCGGCCTGGAGATCAAGCGCGAGGTGCTTGCGGGCGAATTGTCTGACGCGCGGCGCAGACGTCTGCCCATCATCGCCGCGCTGGCCGGTATGGCCGTGCCCGCGCTGGTCTATCTGGCCTTCACGCGCGGCGACCCCGCGCTACAGAGCGGCTGGGCGATTCCGTCCGCCACCGACATCGCCTTTGCCATCGGCGTGCTGGCACTCGCCGGAAAGGGCCTGCCCCCGTCGCTGCGCCTGTTCCTGCTGACTGTCGCCATCGTCGATGATCTGGGCGCGGTGATGGTCATCGCGTTTTTTTACACAAGCGGGATCAAGCTCGCATGGCTAGGGGCCAGCGCCGCGATCCTTGGCCTGCTCGTTCTTGCCAACCGCTTCGGCGTTCGCTCGATCTGGCCTTACGTGCTCGGCGCCATAGCCCTGTGGTTCACGGTGCTCCATTCGGGCGTCCATGCCACGATCGCGGGGGTGCTGGCCGCCCTTACCGTCCCGCTCGCGCTCAACCGCCAGCATGACAGCCCGCTGCTTCGGCTCGAACATGCGCTCGTGTCGCCCAACGGTTTCCTGATCGTGCCGCTGTTCGGCCTTGCAAACGCAGGCGTCCACCTCGGCCTGCCCGACGGCGGCTCGCTCGCACTGCCGCTGGGCATCGGTGCCGGGCTGGTCTTGGGCAAGCAGGTCGGCATTCTGGGAAGCATTCTCCTCGCCGAGAGGTTCGGCATCGCCCGCCGACCCGAAGGGGCCAGCGTCCGCCAGTTGTGGGGCATAGCGCTGCTCTGCGGTATCGGCTTCACGATGAGCCTGTTCATCGCGGGCCTCGCTTTCCCTTCCGACCCGCTTCTGGTCGAAGAGGCAAAGCTGGGCATTCTCGGCGGTTCGGCGGTTTCCGCCATAGCCGGACTGCTTCTGCTGCAACAAAGGCGCTCGCCTGCCTATTGATCGCGTTAGTCGATCAAAGTCTCGATCATAATCCGTGAAACCTTTCACCGGTTGCTGCGTATAAGCGGCACATCCCAACCGGACTCATGAAAGGGGAACATCATGCCCGGAGACAATGCGAAAAAGGCTCTGATCGACAGCCTGAACGGCCTTCTCGCCGACTATTTCACGCTCTATCTCAAGACCAAGAATTACCACTGGCACGTCGCTGGGCCGCAGTTCCGCGAACTTCACCTGTTGTTCGACGAACAGGCAGCCGAACTGTTCGCGCTGACCGACATCATCGCCGAACGCGTGCGCAAGAATGGCGGCGATACGCTGACGTCCATCGCCAGCATCGCAGGAAAGGCCTCGATCAAGGATGACGAGCGCACCAAGGTTGAGGCCATGGAGATGATCAAGGCCCTGCGCGACGACAACGCCGCACTGGTCAAGGTCATCCGCGCGGCCAAGGACGCCGCCACCGCAGCGGGCGACAATGCCACCGAAGGCCTTGCCGACGATTGGACCGATCAGGCCGAACAGCGCGTCTGGTTCCTTACCCAGACACTCGCCTGACACTGAGGGTCAGGACCTAATACCTGCGCCTTCGAGGCGCCGGAATGGCGAACATATCGGGCGGATACTCGCGCCGGGAAGGCTGGTTGCCTTTCCAAGCGGGTATCTGGCCGAGATGGAAGCCATTCCGGCGTCCCGCAGGGATTTGACCAAAATGGCCAGCTGCTGCGTTGGATGGGCTTGAAATAGAATGGCTATTCCTGCGCCCATCCGCCTTGCATCAGGCCATTTTGCTTCAAACCTCGAAGGCGCAGGTATTAGGTCCTGACCCTAGAACTTACCGCTCGTCCTCAGGCCCACGCCGCCGGGACGGGCGGTGAAGCCGCCCTGCAGCAGCGGTCCGCTCACCTCAGGCGGCAGGCCCGACAGGATCAGATCCGCCTTCCACGCCCCGTCACCAGCGATCCGCAGCGTGAGCCGCTCCATCCCGCCCGGCCCCTGCATCGGCACCAGCAACGCGCCTTTGTCGCACCGCGCCTTGCCCGAAAGGGTCACGGTATCGGGCAGAAGCGGCCCCACCGAGGCGAGCGTGACGCCCAATGTGCCTTCGGCGTCGGCACAGGCACCGTCTTCGATGCGAGCGGAAAAATCGCCAAAGCTGATCGCGGTTACCGGCAAGCCGTCAAGGCCGCCGGGCAAGGTCACCGCACCATTCGCGCCTGACAGCCGGACGTCGCCGCCACCCAACGATGCCTTGGCCGAGAACGGCGCATCACCCGCCCGCGAAACTGCAAATTGCGCGCGGCCGAGCAGCAAGGGCAGTGGGTCAAGCCGAGCATCGAGCGTGCCCAAGGGCAAAGGCCCGACCTGAAGGTCTGCAATGCGCCCGCTCCACACCGAACCTTTGGCACTGCGCGCGGTGACGTTGTCAGACGCAGCCCAGCCCAGCACCAGCCGCAACGGCAGGAGCACAAGCAGCGCGGCTGCGGTCAGAACCGCCAGCGCCAGCCAGCCGCGACGGGTCAGCGCCCGTTCGCGCACGAAAATCCAGCGCCCAATCATGGGGCCACCCGCCGCAAGGTGACGCTGACCGAAACCGTCCCGTCCGGCGCAGGCGTCATCGTCAATTGCTCGACCGCCAGCCCTTGTGCGGAAAGACCATCGATCCAGGCCATAGCCGCTGCCGGGCGCGCGGTCGGGATCACGATCACCGCCATGTCCGCCCCTTGGCGCTGGTTCGACTGGACGACGAACCCGGCCTCCTGCGCACTTGCGCCTGCGATCTGCCCGACTGGCCCGACCAGCGCTGTGGCTGTTGCCGGTGGCGCAGCTTTGAGCGCCGCGAGTTGCCCCGCAATCCGCCCGGCACGCTCGGTTGCCTCGCGGTGCCGAACGGCAGCGTCGTCCAGCGCCCTTCCAACCGGCAAGATCACGCCATAGACCGCAAGTACGAACGCAGCGATACAGCCCGCAACGTTCACCAGCCAGCGTTCGCGGCTGGTCAAGCCGATATACCAGACCGGAACCCGCCCCATCACGGTGCCCTCAAGGTTATGGCGGCAACGGTCGCGCCGGTCGGGTCAGGGGCAAGCGCGGGCGGGACAGTCACTTTCCAGCCGCCATTCTGCAAAGCGATCAGCACCGCGTTCACGTCCTCGGCACGCGGCGCGGCGGCGGTAAAACGCAGCGTGCCGTCTGCGCCGTAACCCAGATCCCGCAGCCGCACGCCGGGCACAGGTCGCATCGCGTCAAACAAGGCAGCAGCAGGCGCGGCAAAGCTTGCACCGCCCTGCCCGCGCCGGGCAAGCTCTGCGCTGATCAGGCGTTCGGCACTATCGAGATCGGTAGCCGCCGGAAAACGCGCCTGCGCCAGTTCCAGAGCGCGGGCCTCCTGCGCCGAACTGTCCAGATTCCACTTCACGATCCACACCAGCATCAGCAGCAGGCCGAGCAGCGCCGCCGTCGCCGTCATCCGCGCAAGGCCCTGCCAGTTCGCCACGCGGAAAACCGACACGCGACGCGGCGCATATTGGCTCTGCCGCAGGTTGAGCGGCGGCGCGGCGTGGACAGCGGCCAACCGTGCGGCAAGCCCATCGTCATCCAATGCAATCTGATCGAGATCGCCTGCCAGCGCCTCGACCAAAGCGGCCTCCCCCGCAAAGGCGGCATCGGCGCTACGCGCCAGCAATTGCCCGCCGAGATTGCCCAGCACGAGTGCCGCATCACCGCGCGGCAACACCAAGGCAGCGGGCACTATCGCCAGAGGATCAAGCCCATGTCCTGCCAGCAAGGCCAGCCAGCGGTCCATCTCATGCTGATCGATGGTGGCCGAAAGCAGGCGTCCGTCATCGGCAGCAACCGCCACGTGGCGCCCGCCCTGCACCAGTCCGCCTTGTGCGAGGCCCAACCGCTCCGCCGCCAGCGCCTGCACCAGCGGCATGTCCGGCGGCAGCGCCTTGTCCCGAACAGGGGCCAGGCCTGCAGGAGCCAGCGCGGTGACAGTGCCAACCGCACCCCACGGCGCGTTGTCGCTTTCGCCGTCGAACGCATGTTCACGGCCCACAACGCCATCACTCACCCGCCACCAGCGCCAGCTTTCGCCGGACTCTGCGGGCAGGAGGACGATCAGGCCATCCATCGAAGGCTCAGGCTGCGGCATCGCGGGCGTTTCAGTTCTTTCCAGCGTAGATGTCGGCGTTGAGATCGGTCCCGCCCGGCTGGCCATCGGCCCCCAGCGAGAAGATTTCGAACGGCTTCCCATCGCGACCTGGCACCTGATACTGGTAGGCGTGACCCCAAGGGTCGCTCGGCAAGTCCTTCACATAGCCACCTGAGCGGTAGTTCTGCGGCATCGACAGGTTTGCGGGCGGCGTCCTTAGCGCGGTGAGGCCCTCACCCAGTCCGGGGTAGCTCGCCATGTCGAGCCTGTACATTTCCATGCCCTGCTCCAGCGTCGCGATATCCGATCGCGCCTTCACCACCATCGCCTTGTCCTGACTTGGCAGAACATTGATCAACACAACGGTCGCCAGCAGCCCGATGATGAAAATGACGACCATCAGTTCGACAAGGCTGAAGCCGTTGCGGCGACGCTTGTCATCAGCATGGCGGGGGTTGGTCACGGTTTGGTCGGTCATGGTCACAGTCCGGTCAGGTTCTGGAGCTGCAGGATCGGCAGCAGGATCGCAAGGATGATGAGCGCGACGACCGTGCCCATAACGACGATGATCGCCGGTTCGAGCAGCGCCATCGCAGCAGCGGTAAAGGCTTCGAACTCACGTTCGAGATAGTCGGCGGCGCGTTCGAGCATCACGCCGAGTTGCCCCGCCGCCTCGCCGCTTGCCGCCAGATAGACCAGCAGCGGCGGAAACGTGCCCGCCTCGCGCAGCGCGGTGGAAAGCGATCCGCCCGCGCGCACTTTCTCGGCAATGCCCGCCAGCGACCTCGCCTGAACCGCGTTCGACACGGTGCGGGTCGACAGCCGCAGCCCGTCGACCAGCGGCAAGCGTGCCTCGATCATCGTGGCGAGCGTGCGCGCCAGCGAAGCCGCGTGGACATCGCGGATCAGTTTTCCGACGAACGGAATGCGCAGCAGCGATGCATCGAAACGCAGCTTGAACGCCGGATTGCGCAAGGCGCGCACAAAGCCTGCCACACCGAGCGCGAAGCCGATCAGCAGAGCCCACCACCAGGTGCTGAGGAATTGCGAAATCCCGATCACAACCCGCGTCAACATGGGAAGTTGGCGACTGGCGTTGTCGAACTGCTCGACTACGCGCGGCACCACCGAGATCATGAGGCCTGTCACCACGCCGATCGCCACGAGCGACAGCACAATCGGATAGGCCAGCGCGGCGATGATCTTGCCGCGCACTTGCGCCTGCCGTTCAAGCATGTCGGCCAGCCGGTCGGCAATCGCGGGCAGGCTGCCCGAGTTCTCACCCGCCGCGATCATCGCGCGGTAGATAGGCGGGAAACTCGGCTCCTCGCGCCGCATCGCCTCGGCCAGCGGAAGGCCCTCGACGATCCCGGCGTGGACGTTGGTCAGGATGGCCTGTGCCTTGACCTTCTCGGTCTGGCGCGAGATCGTCCGCAGCGTCTCTTCAAGCGGGCTGACCACCATCAGCGATGAAAGCTGGCGCGTAAACAGGGCCAGTTGCTTGGCCGAAAGCTTGGCGGCAAACCAGCTGGCACCGCTGGTGGACGTCGCGGCACGCCGCGCCGACGCTGCTGCATCGGGCGCCAGACTGACAACGAACCATTGACGCGATGTCAGCTTCTCGCGTGCCGCTGCTTCGCCGTTTGCCTCTATCGCGCCGCGCCGTTCGGACCCCTTGGGGTCGATCGCGTGATAGGCAAAGCGCGCCATCAGGTGTCGCGCCGCATGATCCGCGCGGCCTCCTCGGGGCTGGTCATGCCGTCCTTCACCATGCGCCGCACGGCCTTGGCCAGCGTAGGCGAATCCGCAAAGGCGCGGGCTGCAATTGTGGCTTCGTCCGCGTTGTCGTGGATCATCTGGCGGATCACGTCGTCCACCCGCACCGCCTCGAACACGCCGACGCGGCCCGCATAGCCGGTCTGGCCGCACTCCGCGCAACCTTTCGCCGTTTGCACGGTGCGCCCGGCCTTCATCCCGAGCACATCGGCCATGCCGGCATCGAGCACGCGTTCCTCGCGGCAATGCGGGCACAGCCGCCGTACGAGCCGCTGCGCAATCACCGCGCGCAATGTGGAGGCAAGCAGGAACGGCTCGACGCCCATGTCGCGCATCCGCGTGATCGCCCCTGCCGCGTCGTTTGTATGCACCGTGGACAGCACCAGATGCCCGGTGAGTGAGGCCTGCACCGCGATGTCCGCCGTCTCACGGTCACGGATTTCGCCGATCATCACCACGTCAGGGTCCTGGCGCAGGATCGCGCGCAAACCCGCCGCGAAGGTCAGCCCGACCTTGGCATTGACCTGTGTCTGGCCCACGCCATCTACAGCGTATTCCACAGGGTCTTCCACAGTCAGGATATTGCGCGCGCCATCATTCAGCCCGCGCAGCGCGGCATAAAGCGTGGTCGTCTTGCCCGACCCGGTCGGGCCGGTCACCAGCACGATGCCGTTGGGTTCGGCAAGCGCGCGGCGCAGTGTATCCTCCGCCTTCGGGTCAAGGCCGAGCTGGACCAGTGCAATCCCGGCGTTCTCCTTGTCGAGCAGGCGCATCACCACCCGCTCGCCCGCACGGTTGGGCAGGGTGGAGACGCGGACATCGACCAGCTTGCCGCCTAGGCTGAGCGAAATGCGCCCATCCTGCGGCATCCGGCGTTCGGCAATGTCCAGCCGCGCCATGACCTTGATACGGCTGACCAACACAGGGGCGACATGCGGCGGCATGCGCAGCTTCTCGGTCAGCACGCCGTCCACACGCATCCGCACGACCAGCGCGGTTTCATAAGGCTCGATATGTATGTCCGATACGCCCTGCCGCAGACTCTCGGCAATCAGCCCGTTGATAAGGCGGATTGCGGGCGCGTCATCGGCGCTGTCGAGCAGGTCTTCTGCGGTTGGCAGACCGAGCGCCAGCGGATCGAGCCCGTCGCCTGCGATGCCCATGTCGCCCACGACTTGCGCCGCGCCATCCTGCGCATAGACCTCGGCCAGCAGCTTCTCGAACTCGCCTGCCGTTACCTTGCGCACGGCGAGTGGCCTGCCGAGCACACGCCGCACTTCGAGCAGACCCAGCGGATCGGCCCCCTCGCGCATGGCCAGCGCTATAGTGCCGTTGTCCTCGCTCTCGACCAGCAGCCCATGATCGCGGGCGAAGCCGTAAGGGAGGCTCACCGGCGCACTTGCGTCCGGCAGGGCGACGCTGATTGCACCAACCAGCGGCTCGTCGACAAGATCGGGGGTGTCCTGCGCGGGCTCCATGACTCAGTTCTGCGCGCTGCTCGGCGGAAGTTCCGATTGCTCCAGCGGCCCGGCCGAGGCCTTGGGCCGGATCAGCGTGTCGCCCGGCGTGACCACCGCCACCTGCGCCTGCGGCGCGGCTGGCAGGGTCGCGCCCATGTAATCGACGATAAGCTCGTCAATGCCTGGCTCGCGCTTGGGATCGAAGTCCACCTGCGCGCCGCGTACTACGCCGTAACGCCGTGCGGCCAATGCCTGCCGGTCTGCGACATTGCGCAGGATCGTCGGGCGGATGAACACCATGAGGTTGGTCTTGACCCGGCTTTTGCCGCGTGATTTGAACAGCTCTCCCAAAACCGGAATGTCACCGAGGAACGGCACCTTTTCGAGCGTGCGCTGTTCGTTGTCGTCCAGCAGCCCGCCCAGCGCGACGATCTCGCGGTCGCCCACGGTGACCGTCGTCTTGATCTCGCGCTTGTTGATGATCAGTTCGTCGGACTTGCTCGATACCGTGCCCGCGATCGAGCTGACTTCCTGCCGCAGATCCAGCCGCACCATGTTGCCCGCGTTGATCTGCGGGGTCACGTCCAGCTCAATACCCACGTTCTGGCGCTGGATCGTGCGGAAAGTGTCGCTGAAGTTGCCGCTCGAAAGCGCCTCACCGGTCGAGACCGGGATTTCCTGACCGAACAGGATCGAGGCGGGAACATTGTTGTTGGTGGTGATGTGCGGAGTCGAAAGAATGTTGGAGTTCTTGTCGGTCTGCACCGCGTTGATCAGCGCGCCAAGATAGGTGTTGTTGCCAAGTTCGGTGAGGAAGCCGGTATAGGCCCCGCGCGCCGACAGGATCTTGGATGCTGCGTTCTGCTTGAGCAGATCGCCCGCCGTGCTGTTGGTCGTGGTTGTCACGGTGCTGCCGTTGACCACGGTGGTCGTCTGGTCGAGATTGTCGGCCAGCAGCCCGCCTGCAATATCTATGATGTTGGGCGAGGTGTTGGAATAGTTGGTGACGGCAAAGGGCTTGTCCTTGCCGCCGAACAGCATCTGCACGCCGAGTTCGCGCGCGACGTTGTTCGAGATCTCGACGATGATTGCCTCGACCAGCACCTGTTCCTGCGGAATGTCGAGTTGGCGGATCACTTCGCTGAGGCGGCGCTGTTCATCCGCTGGCGCTGCGATAATGATCGCGTTGGCACCGGGATAGCGCGTGATCGTGGCATTCCCGCGACCGTTGGCCAGCTTGATAGGGCCGTTGCCGAGCCCGCCCGAGGTAGCGCCAATCGGGCTGGCCGAGGCACCTCCCGTTGCAGCCGCAGGGCCAGTGCTGCCTTGCGTCCCCGCAGTCGACGTAGCACTGCCCCCTACGCCGCCAAGCGATGTCGGCGCCGCGCTGGCCGAAGCCACCTCGCCCCCGCCCGTGCCGCCGATCAGGCGTTCCAGCACCGGAACCAGCGCCGCAGAATCCGCATAGTCCAGCCACACTACCTTGATTTCGCCGCCGAGCGCCGCCTTGGCATCGAGCTGGCGCGCCATCGCGGCCATCTTGGCGAGCGTCGATGCATCGCCGCGCATCAACACGGCGTTGGCGCTGTCCACGGCCACGACCGTAGCGAGCGAGCGCCCGCCTTCGCCAGCGGCGGGCACCAGCTGGGTCAGCGCGGTAGCGATTTCACGGGCGCCGGCATGGTCGAGGATGATCGTCTGGGTGGTCGTGCTGTCCCGGTCGATGTCGGCAAGCAGCGCACGGATTCGGCGCAGGTTGTCGGCATAATCGACCACGACCAGCGAATTGCCCGCCTTATTGGCAGTAATCGCGCCTTCCTTGCTGATCAGCGGGCGCAAGGTTTCCACCGCCTGTGCGGCATCGACCGTTTTCAGGCGGACGACTTCGGTGACCATCTGGCTCTGCGCCGCGCCTCGGCTGCCGACCCGCGTGGGATTGGTCGCCGCGCCCTCGGCCGGCTGGATGCGGAATGCGCCGTTGCCTGTGGGCACGGCGACGAGTCCGTTGGCGCGAAGGGTCGAAAGGAACACCTCGAAATATTCCGAGCGGCTCAGCGGCCTGTCCGAGACAACGCTGATCTTGGCCTGAACCCGGCCATCGACGATAAACGTGCGGCCGGTGACCTCAGCCGCGTCGGCCACGAACGCCCGCACATCGGCGTCGCGCACGTTGAGCGTGTATTGCGCCCAGGCCACCTGCGGCACCGCAAGCGCAAGGGCAGCCGCTCCGAGGAGCATTTTCGAACAGGAAATGATGCGCAAGGTCATGGAGCCAATGTTATCGCGAGGGGAAGCTGACGATCACCGCGGCGAACGGTGACCGAGATCGAAGCGCCGGGCCGCATTGCGCCCGAAAACATGGCGGCATCGCCGGGGCCGGTCACCGGCTTGCCGTCCACCGCCGTAATCACGTCGCCCGGCTGAAAACCGGCCGAGCGGAAGACCCCGCCATCGCCGGAAGATAGCACTTCCAGCCCGACGACCTTGCCACCTTCGGCGCGAGGACCGAAGTTCACGCCGCGCCGCAAAGCCTCGATGCTGACACCCCCGCCCATCCCGCCAGCACCGCTTGCGGGCACAGCAACCGGATTGGCCGCGACCACACCTTGCGCGCTGGGCGCAGGACCGGACTGGTCGATGTAAAGCAGTTCACGCGCGCCGTTGCGCGAGAGTTCCACATGGTCAAACGCGACGCCTGCCAATGTCACGCCCGGCTGCACTTCCGCCCCGGTTCGGTAGACGTTCTGTATGCCGTCAGCGCCAGCGATGATCGCGCTTCCCCCACCACCGGGCGTCGCGCGCGTGGCAAACAGTGTCAGGGCGAGAGATGTGACCGCGCCTTGCCCAGCCGCAGTGGCGGCGGGCGGCGTGCGATTGAACGGGTCCAGACTGGCGAACAGCGCGGCCCGAGCCGTCGGCGCCATCTCGCGCACGGGCGTTGGCTGCCACGGGCCCAAGGGCGACACCGGCGTGACCACGGCCCACAGCAGCGCTGCGCCGAGAACGGCAATCAATGTGGCCAAAGCCCACCACAGCACCTCATGCAGCGGCGGCAATGCCGGACGAGCGCCCGGAATGGCCAGATTTACGCTTCCGAATCTCACGCGTGACCTGTCCTCCCCACGCAACACGCATAACCCGGTCCTGCCGATTCACAAACGCCAAGCGCAGATCGGCCGGGCGACCCGGGACGCTGGCAAAGGTGGCGGAACATTGCATGACTTCCTTTCACCATGGGTCCATGATGGCGCAATGCTACGCCTTCTGCCCGCTCAGGTGCACCGCGGTGCCCTTCGCACGGTTCACGCCCTGCGCCTGCGGTGGTGGCGCGTTTCGAAACGGACAGTGCGCGGATGCAATGTGATCGCGACGAACGATAGCGGCCACGTTCTCCTCGTGAGGCACACCTACCACAACCGCGAGACATGGATGCTGCCGGGCGGAGGACTTGCCCCGAACGAGTCACCGCTGACAACGGCAGCCCGCGAACTGGCTGAGGAAACCGGTTGCATCCTGTTGAATCCGGCACATCTTTGCACAGTCACGCTCGACCGGACCGGCTGGACCAACCTGATCGAACTCGTTGCGGGCGAGACACGCAGCGCCCCTTGCCCCGATGGCCGCGAGATCGAGGAAGCGCGCTTCTTCGATCCGCACGCCCTGCCTGCCCAGACCAGCGGTCCGGTTCGCGCGATGATTTCGCGCTGGCTTGGAATTCAGAACGGCAGTTCTGACTGAGCTGCAGAAACCGCGCCCGCATGTTCGGCCAGTTCCGGCTCCTCGCCTTCAAGCGCAGAGAGTGTCAGCCCCATCAGCCGGATCGGTTTGGCCAGAGGCAATTGCGCATCGAGAAGCTCGCGCGCGCAGAGCGCAAACTCGGCCTTTGTCGCAACCGGCCGCGGGAAAGAGCGCGAGCGCGTGATCGGGGTAAAGTCGTTGAACTTCATCTTCAGCGTCACCGTCCGACCGATTGCCCCGCTGCGTTCAATCCGCTCCCAAACGATCTCGATGATCCGCTCCAGCGTCTCGCGCAGCGCGCTGCCTGAGGAGATATCGCGCTCGAACGTACGCTCGCCGCCCACCGATTTCCTCGGACGGTCGGCCTTGACCTGCCGCAGGTCGATTCCTCGCGCGGCGCGATAGAGGTAATCGGCAAGACTGCCGAAGTTCTCACGCAGGAACGTCAGGCTCATCTCGCGCAAGTCGCCGCCGGTTTCGATTCCGAGCGCAGCCATCTTCTCGGCCCCGCGCGGGCCGATGCCGTGGAAGCGCCGCACGGGCAAGCTGGCGACGAAGGCGGTGCCCTCGCCCGGACGGATCACGCAGATGCCATCGGGCTTGTTCTGATCGCTGGCAATCTTGGCAAGAAACTTGTTGTACGACACCCCAGCGCTTGCGGTCAGGCCGGTCTCGGCTCGGATACGCTGGCGGATGAGATCTGCAATGCGGGTGGCCGAGCCGATCCCGCGCACATCGTCGGTCACATCGAGATAAGCTTCATCGAGCGAGAGCGGCTCCACGTGGGGGGTGTAGTCGAGGAAGATTGCGCGAATTTGCTGCGATACGGCCTTGTACACGTCAAACCGGGGCTTGCGGAACACGAGTTCGGGGCACAGCTTGGCCGCCCGCACCGATGGCATGGCGGAGCGCACGCCGAACTTGCGCGCCTCATAGCTTGCCGCCGCCACCACGCCGCGGTCCGACGATCCCCCGACGGCAACCGGCTTGCCGCGAAGCGAAGGCTCGTCGCGCTGCTCGACGCTGGCATAGAACGCGTCCATGTCAACATGGATCACCTTTCTGATACCCGTCGCCGTGCGATCCCGATCGCTGTCGTCAGGCGAAAACTCCATCGCAGGGTGATAGCCGATTTCGCAGCGCAACATAAAGGGTGGGATTCCGGAGCGATCTGGTCCAGATAGCTGTGATGCCCCATAGCAATTCCGCCGCCGCGACGCCTGCCAGAACGATGGGCACGCGCGAATCCATCGCAATGATGGCGCTGGTGATGGCGCTGCAAGCACTTGCGATCGATTCGATGCTTCCCGCACTGGGAGACATCGCCCGCGATCTGTCGGTGGAAGATCCGAACCGCCGCCAGCTTGTGGTCGGGTCGTTCCTGCTCGCTTCGGGCGTCGCGTCCCTGGTGCCGGGATCGCTGGCGGATCGCTATGGCAGGCGTCCGGTTCTGCTGATCTGCATCGGCCTCTACGTCGCGTTCTCGCTCGCCTGCGCTCTGGTCACCTCGTTCGACATGCTCCTGTTCATGCGGGTTCTGCAGGCCATCGGCTGCGGCGGCCTTGCGGTGCTACCCGCTGCGATCATCCGCGACCGCTTCGCTGGCGACCAGATGGCCAAGCAGATGTCGATCATCTCGGTCGTGTTCCTCGTCGTGCCGATGCTAGCCCCAAGCATCGGGCAGGTGGTGCTGCTGTTTGCCGGATGGCGCTGGATCTTCGTGTTCCTCGCGGTCATGGCCTGCGGGATGGGTGCATGGGTCGCCATCCGCTTGCCCGAAACGCTTGATCCCGAACATCGCCAGCCAATTCGGCCCGCATCAATCGCGGTCAACATGATCGAGGCCGCGACCAACCGCGCTTCAATCGGTTACGTACTTGGCGGCGCGGTCACGTTTGGCGGGATGATCGGTTATGTGAACTGTTCGCAGCAACTTGTCGGCGAGCATTTCGGCGCAGGTCCGATGTTCCCCGTGCTGTTCGGCTTCTCTGCCCTGATGATGGCGGTCGCCAACTTCTCGAACTCGCGGATCGTCGAACGTTTCGGCGCGAGGCGCGTATCACATACCGCCGTCATCGTGTTCATCGCGGTCAGCGGCTTGCAACTGTGGCTGTCCAGCCGCCCGGACGAGACGCTATGGCAGTTCATGCCGCTGATGGTCACCAACATGATCCTGATCGGCTTCATCGGGGCGAACTTCAACTCCATTGCGCTGCAACCGTTTGCCCGCACTGCCGGAACGGCCAGTTCGATGCACGCGTTCCTGCGCACGGTTATCGGCTCGCTGATCGGCATTGCCGTGGGCCTCGCATATGACGGAACCGCGTACCCTCTGGCTGTGGCGCTTCTGACCAGTGGTGTGCTCAGCCTGTTGCTGATCCTGTTCAGCGAAAAGGGAAAACTCTTCCGCCGCCTCCACCCGCCCGGCGCACCGCGGCCGGTGGTGTTCGAGCACTAAGGGTCAGGACCTAATACCTGCGCCTTCGAGGCGCCGGAATGGCGAACATATCGGGCGGATAGTCGCGCCGGGAAGGCTGGCTGCCTTTCCAAGCGAGTATCTGGCCGAGATGGAAGCCATTCCGGCGTCCCGCAGGGATTTGACCAAAATGGCCAGCTGCTGCGTTGGATGGGCTTGAAATAGAATGGCTATTCCTGCGCCCATCCGCCTTGCATCAGGCCATTTTGCTTCAAACCTCGAAGGCGCAGGTAATAGGTCCTGACCCTAAGACTCAGGCAGCATCCGCGAGGCTCGCCATGGCCTCGCATGCCGGGGCCGGACGACCGAAGTGATAGCCCTGCATGAGCCGAACGCCCATTGCCCGCGCGGTCTCGGCCTGGGCCTCGTCTTCCACACCCTCGATCGTGCAGTCGATGCCCAGCTGCCATGACAGTGATACGATCGTGCTGACCAGCGCCCGTGCACCGGGCTCGCTTGCCAGAGCCCGCGATAGCGCCTGATCGATCTTGATCATGTCGAGGGGCAGGCGATGGACCTGGCTGAGACTGGACCAGCCTGCGCCGAAATCATCGAGTGCAATGCGGAATCCTCGTGCACGAAATGCCTTCAGTTGTGCCTCGGCGCGTTTGGGGTCATCGATCAGCGCGCGCTCGGTCACTTCTAGAATGATCGAATGGGCAGGCGCGCCCGCAACGTCGACCAGTCTGGCCAAGGCATCGGCAGTGCCTGCGCGCATCAGATCACGCGGAGCGAGATTGATCGAAAGCGTTCGGCCCTGCTCCCAGGCGGAGCATTCGGCCAGCGCCCGGCCCAGCACCATGCGCGTCATTTCGCCCGTGCGTCCCGTCGCTTCGGCAAGCGCCATGAAGTCCCCGGGGGCAAGCCAGTTGCTACCGTCCGGGCTCCACCGGGCAAAGGCCTCGAAACCGGTCACCCGCCCGTTTTCGGCAGCGATGATGGGTTGGTAGAGCAGGCGGATACGCTGCTCGAAATCGCTGTCGTTGAATTGCCGGGTAATGGCGGCCCGGCCTTGAAGCTCCGCCTCGTCGTCGGGGCTGAACACGATCACCGCGCCGTCTGCCTGCTCCTTGGCCTTGTAGAGCGCGGCATCGGCGCGCTCGAGGCAATCGCTGGCGCTGCGTCCTGTTACCCGGTGCACGCCGACCGACCCCGAGAGGCGCAGCACCGCGCCGCCATGGAGAACCGGCGCGCGCAGCGATTCCGACAATTCGCCGGCGAGTTGCCGGACAGCCGCTTCACCAAGCGCGGCATCGATGATCACCGCGAATTCGTCACCGCCCAGCCTGCCGCAGCACTGCACGCGCTCAATCATTGCCAGACGTCCGGCAACAGCAGCCAGAACCGCATCGCCTGCGGCGTGGCCATAGGTGTCGTTGATATGCTTGAACCCGTCGAGGTCGATCAGCGCCAGCCATGCAGCGGCTGTGCCGGAGTGCCCGGCTGACAGTTCCTCATCAAGGCGGGCGAGAATTGCCCGGCGATTGAGGGCACCGGTCAAGGGATCGATCGTCGCCTGGACGAGATTGTCCTGCGCCAGCCGCGCGGTCTGTCGTTCGCGGCGGACCAGTTGTTGCCGTGACAGTTCCAGCCGCACGAAATCGCGGTGGTGTCCGTTGGTGATCAGCAGCAGTGCCGCAGTCACGAAGATCTGCACAAGCACGACCGGCACCGCATTGGGGTGACCGCTGAACAGGATCTGCCCCGTCGTCGGGATTGTAACCGCCAAGGCGATCCGCAAGGCCGTGAGTGGCGCATGGCCGAGGCTGAGAACGCCGGAAAAGAGCGTGACCGCAACAATATAGTGGACGAACGACTGCGCTGACTCGTCCCCATAGGAATAGAGCATCATCACCCAAAGCGCGTAAAGGAAGCCCGAAGCTGCTCCCACCCAGCTCATCGCGCGCAAATCTCGGCGCAGAATGGTCAGTGACCGGCTCTCGACATGGTGCGGCATCCAGTAGGCCGCTCGCCACAGAGCAAAACCGCCGAGTGCAAGTGGCCCGAACAGGGAAAGCCAAGCGGGCGCCGTGTTATGGAAACGCAGCGCCATCAAAACGCTGTCGAAAACGACGACGAGATAGAGCAGCGGCAGGCGTAGCGAGAGGCTGCGGGCATAGGCGCGGGTAAAGCTGTCGCCCTCACGCTGGTTCCAGCGACCGCCGAATCCGCGCACCAGACCGCCGAGCAAATACCTCGGCAATGCCATTGCGCCAGAAACTAACGATCCCGTCTCCATCAGACGACATTAGGACTGGCAGGTTAACATGGCGTAAGGGGAAGCCCCATGACGAGGCGGGGCCTTCAGGGCAGTGGAGCGGTCAGGATGACAGGGCTGCGACGAGCGCCTTGACCTTCTTCTGCCGCCATTGCGGCAGGGGTGCGACAAGCCAATATCCTTTGCGGGAAGGCTCAGGCTCGCCGAGCGCGGTAACGCGCCCCGAGGCGAGCGGCGCCTCGGCCAGTTGCAGCGGCACATGGGCGCGGCCAAGGCCTGCCCGTGCCGCGCTGATCGCGGTGCCTGCATCGCCGACCGAAAAGCCGACGTCACCACCGCCCGGAACCGGATCGCCCGGCCAGCCGATCCACGGACAGTCGGCAGGCGCATCGGGCGCTGCCACCGTCACCATTTTCGCGGCGCCCAGCGCCAGGCCCTCGAGGTCGCCCGGACCTTCTGCCCAGCGCACCGCCAGATCGAGATTGGCTTCGGTAAAGTCGATGTCCGCATCGCCGCCGACAAGAGAAAACCGCATCTGCGGATTGCTGGCACGAAACGCAGCGAGGCGCGGCGAGAGCCATGCGGCGAAGAAATCGCGTGGGCATGCGATGGTATAGACGTGGCTCGATTGCCCCGCCTGAATGGCCTGCACACCTTCCTCGAAACGCAGAAACCCCTCGCGAATCGCGTCGAGACCTGAAATCGCCTCATCGGTGAGTTCAAGGCCCTTGGACGTCCGCCGGAACAGGACGACGCCAAGCAGGTCCTCCAGCGCTCGGATCTGCTGGCCCACCGCTGCCGGAGTTACCGCCAGTTCATCAGCCGCGCGGGTGAACGAAAGGTGCCGCGCCGCAGCGTCGAGCACGCGCAGGCCGTTGAGGGGAAGATGTGTCCGTTTCATGCTGGCCCTGCGTTAATTCGCAGGAGCCGGGGCCGCCAGAGGAAAGAACGGAATCGCCACATCGAACAGACGTCCGTCGGCGCGCTGCATGGTATAGTGCCCCTCCATGCTGCCGTGGTGCGTGCCAAGCGGACAGCCCGATACGTAGTCATGCGATTGGCCGGGCTTCAGCACCGGCTGTTCGCCGACGACGCCATCGCCATCGACGAAGTTGACCAGTCCGCGCCCGTCGGTGATTCGCCAGTGACGCGAAAGCAGATGCACGGGCTGATCCGAGTCGTTCTCGATCCGGATGTGATAGACCCAGAACCACTTGCCAGCGTCCACCCGCGATTGCTCGGGCAGAAAGTTCACGGCGACGCGAACCGTCACCCCGTCCGTGATAGCGGCATGTTGGAAGAGCTGCTTCATGTCCCTCAAACTAACGTAGATTGGCTCGCGTTCCAACGAACTTATGCAACTTTCAGGGCGCTTGCCCCTGCGGGCAATCGGGCGCAGAGGCAAAAGGTAAAGATGCTGATCCGCGCGACCGCCATTCTCTGCTCGAGCCGCGCCCATGGCGAACATGGCGCAATCGTCAGGCTGCTTACCGCCGACCACGGTCTGGCGGCGGCCTATGTTGCCGGTGCGCGCGGGCGCGAACTGCGGCCTGTGCTGATTCCGGGCAATCTGGTCGAAGCCGAAGTCAGAGCGCGCACGGCCTCGCAATTGCCATCGGCGCGACTCGAACTGGTGCAAAGCCGGGGGCCGTGGCTGTCCGAGCCGCTGCCGAGCGCCGGGATCGGCTGGGCCTGCGCGCTCACATCCGCCGCGCTGCCTGAAGGCCACGCCTATCCGCCGCTCTATCAGGGCCTTGGCGCGCTGCTCGATGCAATCTGCCACGCGCCCTCGGCACGCGGCTGGGCGCGCGCGCTGGCGGGGTACGAAGTGCTGCTTCTGCGCGAGGTCGGCTATGGTGCCGCGCCGCAGCCCCCGCCGGACGAACCTTGGCCCGATCTGCTGGCGCGGCTGGACCGTCAAGGCAAGGCCATCGCCAACCGGCTGCTTGCCGATCGGGCAGGCGATGTTATGGGGTCGCGCGCGATTCTGCTGGATCGGCTCAAACGCATGACCGAGACGGGCTAAGGGGTTTCTTGATGAAGATAGCGGTTCTGCCGGGTGACGGCATCGGTCCTGAAGTGACGCACGAAGCCGTGCGGGTGATCGACGCGCTCGGCATCGGCGGGATCGAGATGAAGACCGCGCCTGTCGGCGGCGCGGCTTACAAGGCCTACGGCCACCCCCTTCCCGCCGATACGCTGGAAATCGCGCGTGCATCCGACGGTATCCTGTTCGGCGCGGTGGGCGATCCCGATTGCGATTCACTCGACCGTCATCTGCGCCCCGAACAAGCGATCCTCGGCCTGCGCAAGGAACTGACCCTGTTCGCCAACTTGCGCCCGGCCAAGGTCTTTGCCGGCCTCGAAGGCCACTCTGCGCTCCGCCCCGAAGTGGCCGGCGCCATCGACATGGTCATCGTGCGCGAGCTGAACGGCGACGTCTATTTCGGCGAAAAGGGCTTCCGCACCGCCGCAAACGGGACGCGCGAAGGCTATGATGTGATGTCCTATAACGAGAGCGAAGTGCGCCGCATCGCCCACGTCGGATTCCGCACCGCTATGGGCCGAGCCAAGCGTCTATGTTCGGTCGACAAGGCCAACGTACTCGAAACCAGCCAGTTGTGGCGCGACGTGGTGATCGAGGTTGCCCGCGAATATCCCGAAGTCACGCTCGAACACATGTATGTCGACAATGCCGCGATGCAGCTCGTCCGCGCGCCGGGCAAGTTCGACGTGGTCCTGACCGGCAACCTTTTCGGCGACATCCTGTCGGATCAGGCCTCGATGTGCGTCGGCTCGATCGGACTGCTCGCATCGGCGTCGCTGGGCGAGCGCGAGACTGCGCACGGCACCTTCGGCCTTTACGAGCCGATCCACGGTTCGGCTCCGGACATCGCCGGGCAGGGCCTCGCCAACCCGCTCGCCACGATCCTTTCGGCGGCCATGCTGCTACGGCACTCGCTCGGCCTCGAAGCCGCCGCAGCCCGGATCGAGTCCGCTGTGGCCAGGACTCTGGCCGACGGCGTGCTGGGCCGCGATCTTGGCGGAAACGCCGGAACGACGGAAATTGGTGACGCGGTGCTCGCAAGGCTGTAGGGGCCGCGCCGTATGCTGCAACTCGCCGTCATCCTGCCGACCTACCGCGAACGGGCCAACATTGCGCCGATGGTCGCGCGTCTCGACGCTGCGCTTCAGGGCGTGGCGTGGGAAGCGATCTTCGTCGACGACAATAGCCCCGATGGCACTGCTGACGAAGCGCGCCGTATCGCACTGGACGATCCGCGCATCCGCGTGATCGAGCGCATCGGTCGGCGCGGGCTTGCCTCCGCCGCCATCGAGGGCATGTGCGCGACCGCCGCGCCCATTGTGGCAGTGATGGACGCTGACCAGCAGCACGATCCAGAACTGCTGCCGCAGATGCTGGCCGCGGTCGAAAGTGGCGAATACGATCTCGCCTATGCCTCGCGCTTTGCCGAAGGCGCCAGCACCGAAGCATGGGGCAGGCCAGACCGGGTGAAAGCCTCGGGCCTTGCCAACCGTATCGCCAACAAGGTGACCGGCGTCGAACTGACCGACCCGATGAGCGGCTATTTCATGATCCGCGCCGAAACCCTGCGCGCCGACGCGCACCGCCTTTCGGGTGTGGGCTTCAAGATCCTCCTCGACATTCTGGCGACGGTCGACCGTCCGCTGAAAATCAAGGAATTTCCTCTCCACTTCGCCGCGCGTTCGGAAGGCGAAAGCAAACTGGACCAGACCGTCGTGTTCGAATTCCTCGTGGGCCTCTATGACAAGTGGCTCGGCCGCATCATCCCGACGCGCTTTGCCTTGTTCGGCACGGTCGGCGCGATGGGCGTTGTGGTGCAGCTGGGCGCGCTGTGGGTGCTGCTCAAGCTGATCGCGGGCGAACGCTTCGTCTATGGCAACTGGTCAGAAAGCGCGACGTTCAACACCGCGAACACGCTGGCGGCGATCATCGCGATGACCTTCAACTTCGTGCTCAACAACGAATTGACCTATTCCGACAAGCGCCTGCGCGGCTTCGGTCCGGTCATGCGCGGCTGGGCGCAGTTCGCGCTCACCTGCTCGCTAGGCCTGCTGACCAACATCGGCTCTGCCGCCGTGCTCAAGACCATCGGCTTCCACGCGGTAGTAGCCGTGATCGTCGGCATCGTCCTCGGCTCGGTCTGGAACTTCGCGCTGTCCTCGCGCTTCGTCTGGGGCAAGTACTGATCTACTTCCAGCTATTGAGCCAGGTGTAGTCCAGATACGAGTTCTTGGCGGGTAGTTCGGCGGCCGAGATGATCGGGTAGAAGCCGATGGCCATGCCGAAGGCCAGAACCAGCGTAACTTTGGCGGGCCAGCGCAGGCCGAGGTCCCACCACTCCGCCAGCACCAGCGCCAGCGCCGCCATCAGGAAGCAGCTGGCAAGCATGTAGTGGTAGTAGAACTGCACCGGCTTGCCGTTGATCGCCCAGAAGCCCACCAGCAGAACGTAGGCCGCGACGACCAGCAACCGCAGCCGGTCGCCCTTGACGCCGTCCCACAGGCAGAACGCCAGCGCGGGCAGGCCCGCCAGCATCGTGAACGGATTGCCAAGCATCAGCACGCCGCGCTGTGCACCGTCGACATTCTCGTAGAGGAACCAGATCGGGCGGATGTTCGCCATCCACTGCCACCACCGGCTCATGTAGGTGTGCGGCTTCTTCACGCTGTCCTGCAACTGCAGCATGTATTCCTGCCAATGGATCAGCTTGGCCGGTGACAGCGGATCGACCGCGTAAAAGAACGCTGGAATGAATGTGGCGAAGTAGACCACGAGCGGCACCGCGCCGAGCCAGACCGCCGCCTCGATCACTGACATGCCCGGCACTGGCCCCGCCCCGGCTGACGACCACAGCAGCCCGGCTCGCCTGCCCTTCAGCGCCTGCCAGCGGTTCAGCACGAACAGCAGCCCCGGCAGCGGCACCAGCAACGCCCCGTTCCATTTGGCACCGAGCGACAGCCCGAGGAACACGCCGGTCAACAGCAAATGGGACCGCGCCGCACTCACTTTGCCCGAAGGATTGCGCCAGGCCAGCGCCCATTGCCACACCGCCAGCGCCATGAAGCCGCCCATCGCCATGTCGAGCAGCGCAATCCGCGCCATCATGAACCAGATGAAGTCCGTCGCCAGCAGCAGTCCGAAGAGGATCGTCGCGCTGCGGGACAGGCTCGCCCACCACAGGGCGCGCATCATCGCCCACAGACCCAGCCCGCCCAGCACCGCCGAAGGAAAGCGCCAGCCGAACGGGGTGTCGCCGATCGCCTGCATCGACCAAGCGATGAGTTGCTTTGCCAGCAGGGGATGTTCGGGATTGAGCCGGGCGCTCAGATCGATCAACCGGCGGGCTGCAGGCAGGTAGTGAATCTCGTCGAACATCGGCTTTGACGGAATGCCCAGCCGGTGGAGGACCGCGAAGAAGAATGCGGCGGCAATGATCCCGCACCACATGGCGGGATCGCGCTGATCTCTGCGGGGAAGGTCGATGCGATGGGATATTGAGGCAGTCATGCCCGTCGGCGAATAGGCGTCGGGCACGGTCTGTGCAATCCCGCCGCTTGCGCGGGCGGTCCCACGAAACTAAGGCAGGCCCCATGAAACGCACGACTGGCCAGGACCGCTCGATCACCCGCAATTGGCGCCCCGCAACGCAGGCCATCCGTGGCGGCACGTGGCGTTCGGAAATGGGCGAAACGTCCGAGGCGCTGTTCCTGACTTCGGGCTTTGCCTACGACAACGCCGCCACCGTCGCCGCGCGCTTTGCCGGCGAGGCCGAGGGCATGACCTATTCGCGCTTGCAGAACCCCACCGTGCAGATGCTCGAAGAGCGTATCGCATTGATGGAAGGGTCCGAGGCGTGCCGCACGCAGGCAACCGGAATGGCGGCGATGACCACAGCGCTGCTCTGCCAGCTTTCGGCGGGCGATCATGTCGTTGCCGCCAAGGCCGCATTCGGCTCGTGCCGGTGGCTGATCGACAACCTGCTGCCGCGTTTCGGCATCGAAGGCACCACCATCGATGCATCGGACAACGCCGCGTGGGAAGCGGCGATCCGCCCCAACACCAAGGTGTTCTTCTTCGAAAGTCCGGCCAACCCGACGATGGACGTGGTCGATCTCGAATTCGTCTGCGGCCTCGCCAAGTCGCGCGGGATCACCACCGTGGTCGACAACGCCTTCGCCACCTCGGCGCTGCAACGTCCGATGGACTTCGGCGCGGATGTGGTCGCCTATTCCGCCACAAAGATGATGGACGGACAGGGCCGCGTCATGGCGGGCGCGGTCTGCGGATCGGCGGACTGGATCAACAATGTGCTGTTGCCGTTCCAGCGCAACACAGGGCCGAACATCGCTGCGTTCAACGCCTGGGTCGTGCTCAAGGGCCTCGAAACGCTTGATTTGCGCATCCACAAGCAGAGCGAAAACGCGCTCAAGGTCGCCAGCTTCGTCGAGGCCCGCGTGCCGCGCCTGCTCTATCCTTTCCTGCCGAGCCATCCGCAGTATGACTTGGCAAAAAAGCAGATGAAGGCGGGCGGCACGATCTTCTCGTTCCACCTCGATGGTGGCCTCACGCAGGCTCACGCCCTGCTCGACGCGCTGCAACTGATCGACATCTCGAACAACATCGGCGATTCGCGTTCGCTGATGTGCCACCCCGCGTCCACCACGCACTACGGCGTCGGCCCTGAAACGCGCGCTGATATGGGCGTGGGAGAGGGCATGTTGCGGCTCAATGTCGGGCTGGAAGATCCCGATGACCTGATTGAGGATCTCGACCAGGCGTTGCGCAAGGCAGGCCTCTGAGGGCAGTTGCATCGCTGCGCACTTGCCCTAGAGTGTCAGTCGGGGTGGGGTCGCAACGGAGCATGCCAAATTGCTGGCCGAAGCGCATCTTTCTGCCATTATCCAGTCGTCCGATGATGCGATCATAAGCAAGGACCTGAACGGCACGGTCCTGAGCTGGAATCCTGCCGCAACCCGGATTTTCGGGTTCGAGGAATCCGATATGATCGGCACCTCGATCCGTAAGCTCATCCCGGCCGAGCGGCAGCTTGAGGAGGACGACATCCTTGGGCGCGTGATCCGGGGCGAACGCGTCAAGAGCTTCGATACGGTGCGTCGGCGCAAGGACGGCAGCGAGATTTCGGTCTCGATCACCGTCTCCCCGATCTTCGACAAGGCCGGGCGCATCGTGGGCGCCAGCAAGATCGTGCGCGATATCACCGCGCGCGAAAGCAACCAGCGCGCCTTGCGGGAAAGCGAAGCCCGGTTTCGCATGCTGGCCGACAACATTTCGCAATTGGCGTGGGTTGCCGACGCGACCGGGTCAATCGACTGGTACAACAAGCGCTGGTACGATTACACCGGGGTTGCGCCCGGTTCGACCGACGGCTGGGGGTGGGACAAGGTCCATCACCCCGATCATGTGACGCGCGTGCAGGACCACTTCCGTGCAAGCATCGCGGCTGGACGCGAATGGGAAGATACTTTCCCCTTGCGCGGGGTCGACGGCGAATATCGCTGGTTCCTTTCACGCGCCAAGCCGATCCGTGACGAGAGCGGCGCTATCCTCCACTGGTTCGGCACCAACACCGACGTGACAGAGATGCTCGAAAAGGAAGAGCAGATCCGGGTTCTGTTGATGGAGGTGAACCATCGCTCGAAAAACCTGCTGTCGGTCATTCAGGCATTGGCACGGCGCTCGGGCGGTGGGGATCCCGATTTCCTGCACCGGTTCGAGAACCGCTTAGCCAGCCTATCGGCCAATCAGGACCTGCTGGTCCGCCGTGGTTGGTCGACGATCATGATGGACGAACTGGCAGATGCCCAGCTTTCCATCCTTGGCAGGGACAGCCGAGAACAGGTGCTTACGCAGGGACTTTCGATTCCGCTCAGCCCGCGCTGCGCCGAGATCATCGGCATGGCCTTGCATGAACTGGCCACCAACGCCCTGAAATACGGTGCGCTGTCAGTCCCGACTGGCAGGGTTGCCCTGTCGTGGGAAGAGACGGACACCGGCTTGTTCAAGATTGACTGGCGCGAGAGCGGGGGTCCGAATGTCATTGCCCCGGAAGGGCGCGGTTTCGGCACGACTCTCATCCAGCATATCCCGGCGCGCAGCCTCGATGCCGAAGTGACGCTGGACTATGCCCCGGCAGGCCTCAACTGGCGCTTGCGCTGCTCGACACAGACGGCCCGAGCGCTGGCGAGCTAGCCCCGCCCGATGTCTGTTACATTGTCCGCTCCGTCTGCGGCAGCGCGCTTGTCGTCGGTTATAAGGCTGTTCTCGCCGCGCCCCATCGTCCAGTTCTTGCCCAGACGGACCTTGAAATTGGGTGCGCACCAGATTTCGCCGGATCCATCGAGCGCAGTAACCCAGATGAGATTGTGTTCCTGGCCGTAGTCGATCATGCCGATGGCATAACCGTCTCCTTTGCCGAGGACGTGCAGCGGGATGGTGGGATTGAGTTGCGTAAACACGGATCGTTTCCTGACGGCGCCGGGTGGCACCGGTTCGTCAGGTCAACCACCGAGGATCGCGCGCAGTTCCCGCCGCAGTTTACTCAGGTCTGGTGGCAGCTTCCAGCGCAGCGATACGCGCTTTGAGGCTTTCGACTTCCTCGCGCGCTGCAGCGGCAAGATCCTTCACCGCGTCGAATTCCTCTCGGCTGACGAAATCAAGCCCGCCAAATACTTCCTTGGCCTTTTCACGAGCACTTTCGCTCGCTTCGCGGCCCATCCCGGCGATTGTCCCTGCGGCGCTGTTCATCAGCTTGACGAAGTCGGCGATCAGCGGGTTTTCGCTCTGCATGTGTTCAATTCCCGATTGGCGTGTGCTGCCCGCTATGTGGGCGGCGAGCGCGCCGCCCGCAAGGGTCAAATCGACACGCGCACCGTGCTGGATGCGCCAAACTCGCCGTCGGCATCGGGATTGAGCCGGCCGATCTCGAACGTCAGCGCACTGGCGAAGCAGACCCACACGAGATAGGGCACGAGCAGCATTCCGGCGACCGGGCGAATACGCCAGAACAGCGCGATTGTGATCGCAATAGCCACCGCCATCGCCACGCAGATCCAGAAGGCCGCGGTGATCTGGTGCATCGCAAAGAATACCGGCGACCACGACAGGTTGAGCGCCAACTGGATGACAAACATGAAGGCCGCCAGCCCCCTGCCCGCAGCGCCGCGCGCCGAAAGGATCATCGCCAGCGACACGCCCATCATAAGATAGAGCGCCGACCACACGATCGGGAAGGCAATCGGCGGCGGATAGATCGCGGGCTTCACAAGGTTGTCGAACCAGGGATTGCCCGGACCGCTTCCGGCCGCCTGCCCGGAGAAAAAGCCGAGGACAAGCAGCAAGGGCACTGTGAAGAGCGACCAGCGCAGAAGGCTGGCACGAAGCTGACCGGAAGAAGCTAGGTAATTCATGGCACCCGTTTGCAATGCGCAAATGCGCGATTCGCCGGGGATATTGACGGGCACAGCCCCGGCGCGCAATGCGAACTAGCTCCGGCAGCAATCCCGCACGGAGACAGTAACCGTGGATAAGTCAGGTTCGTTCCGCAGAAATCAGAAATTCGACGTTTCCTTCCGGACCGGTGATCGGACTTGGCACGATGCCCTGAACCACCCAGCCCTCGCTTTCCAGCCATGTGCGGACCTCCCCGCACACCCGATCGTGCAAGGCTTCGTCGCGCACGACCCCACCCTTGCCAACCTCGCCGCGCCCCACTTCAAACTGCGGCTTGATCAGCGCCACCAGCCGCGTCGGGCGCGTTGCCAGCGCCAGCGGTACGCCCAGCACCTTGTGCAAGGCAATGAAGCTGGCATCGCAGACGACCCATGTAGCTGGCCGGTCGATATGCTCAGGCGTCAGAACGCGCGCACTGGTCTGTTCATGAACCGTGACCCGCGCGTCCTGCCGCAGCTTCCATGCCAACTGGTTGGTGCCTGAATCGACGGCGAAGACGTGCGCCGCGCCGCCCTGCAGCAGAACGTCGGTAAAGCCGCCGGTCGAACTGCCGATATCCATGGCGACGACGCCCGCCGGGTCCAGGCCAAAGTGCTCGATTGCGTGCGCCAGCTTGATTCCGCCGCGCGAAACCCACGGGTGATCGCGGCCCCGCACATCCAGCGGTGCATCCGGGGCAAGGGACTGGCCCGCCTTGGCGATCTTGGTTTCGCCCGAGAACACAAGGCCCGCAAGGATCAGCGCCTGCGCGCGGGCACGGCTTTCGACCAGACCGCGCTCGACCAGCAACTGGTCGGCCCGTGGCTTCGATTTGGGTTGGCGGCTTGAGGTCACGGCGCGTTACTCCCATACACCGCCTATGAAGATCAATCGTGCACCCACAATCGGCCCGGCATTTTCCTGTGCAGTAGTCATGATGCTCGCGTCGTGCTCGGCCCCGCAAGTGGTCCCCCCGCCGCCGCCGAGCGCACCACGCCCTGTCCCTGTAGCATCGCCGCCGCCATCGCCGGCATCAGCCTTCAAGGACTGGCGAGATGCACCGCAGACGCCGGGAGACTGGCGCCACGAGGCCTCGCCAACCGGGGCAGTTGCGCGCTACGGTTCGCCGGGTGCGACGGTTTTCGCCATTGCTTGCAACCGCACCACCCGCTCGGTGTCGCTGATCCGCTCGGGCTTGTCGGCCGTATCGCTGCCGATGTCGGTTGCCACCACCAGCGAAATTCGGTCGCTCTCGGCAGAACCGGCGCAAGGCGCCGCCCAGTTGCTGGCGTCGCTTCCGGTTCAGGACCCGTTGCTTGATGCGATGGCCTTCAGCCGCGGGCGATTTGCTGTCGAAGTCAACGGCTTGCCGACGCTCTACCTGCCAGCATGGGCCGAAGTTGGCCGCGTGATCGAGGATTGCCGCAGGAACTGAAGGCAAAGCCGCTTGGGCAGGCCTTGTGCGACCGCGAAGCGAAGATACTGACGCCAAAAAAAATCAATGCAAGTCTTGTTGTTCTGCCCAAGATGAATCACATTGGTCCCAAGGCCGATGGGTTCTTGGTCCCCCGGTCCAGCTGCTTGAAAGAGTGGCGCTTTGGCTCAACAGCGCGAAAGGAGGTGATCCGATGTCTCATGGTTCAGCACAGAGGTCGGTACAGTCCCTTGCGAGGCATTATCGCTGAGTTTCGATTAAGCGATAGAGGCTTCGTGGGCGGCACTTCCGGCCGCTGACCATGCGAAGGGCCGCCCGGATCGACCGGCGCGGCCCTTCACATTTATTACATAACGCTTGCCTTCTGCGCAACAATAGTACACGGCGCGCAATCCGCCGAATCTAGCGCAAGGACAAATTCCCATGGCGACGACCGCCGAAACCAGCCTGACCTTTGCCCGCACGCCCCACCCGGCCCCAACGGCTGTGGCTACGCGTGACGCGGTATTGGCCGATCCGGGCTTCGGTCGCGCCTTCACCGATCACATGGTCGAAATCGACTATACCGAAGGGCGCGGCTGGCATGATGCCCGTGTCGTCCCGTATGGACCTATCCCGCTCGATCCGGCCGCCGCCGTTCTCCACTACGCGCAGGAAATCTTCGAAGGTCTCAAGGCGTATCGCCTTGCCGACGGCGGTATTTCGCTGTTCCGGCCAGACGCCAATGCCGCGCGTTTCAACGCCTCGGCCCGCCGCCTCGCCATGCCCGAACTGCCAGAAGAACTGTTCGTCGAAGCGGTGCGCCAGCAGGTCATGGCCGACAAGGACTGGTTCCCCAGCGTCGAGGGCGGATCGCTCTATCTGCGCCCGTTCATGTTCGCGTCCGAGGCGTTCCTCGGCGTGCGCCCGGCCAGGGAATACAAGTTCCTGGTCATCGCCAGCCCCGCAGGGAACTACTTCAAGTCTGGCGCGCCTGCCGTTTCGATCTGGGTCAGCGACTACACGCGCGCGGCGCCCGGTGGCACGGGTGCAGCCAAGTGCGGCGGCAATTACGCCGCCAGCCTCGTCCCTACGGCAGAAGCCTTTGCGCGCGGGCACGATCAGGTGCTGTTCCTCGATGCCGCCGAACACAAGTGGGTCGAAGAACTGGGCGGCATGAACCTGTTTTTCGTATTCGATGACGGTTCGATCCTCACGCCCGAACTGACCGGCACGATCCTGCCCGGCATCACCCGTTCAAGCCTGCTGACGCTGGCTGCCGAAGAAGGCCTGACCGTGCGCGAAGGCCGCTACAGCCTCGACCAGTGGGAAGCCGATGCGGCATCGGGCAAGCTGGTCGAAACTTTCGCTTGCGGTACGGCGGCGGTGGTCACCTCGGTCGGCAAGGTCGCCAGCCATACCGGCGAGTTCACCATCGGTTCGGGCGGGCCAGGCCAGTTGACGCAGAAGCTGCGCCAAAAGCTGGTCGGCATTCAGCGCGGCGAGATTGCCGATACGCACGGCTGGGTGAAGCGCCTGGCCTGAATTGACCAAGCACCTGGCGCCCCCGCGGAGACGGGGGCCTCAGGCCGCTTTGTGCCAGCACCGGAAACCCCCGCCGTCGCGGGGGATCAGAAGTCAAACTGCGCGCGCATGCCCAGAACGTCGGCGGTGTAGTTCCTGTCCGCTCCGGCAGCGACTGCCGCATCATCGAGCCACAAGTGGCCGTAGTTCAGGACGAACCGCACATAGTCAGTCGGCACCCACAGCAGTGACGCGCCTGCAATCTGTTGACGCCCACCGACAATCCCATTGTCGTTAAGATCGAGCCAGTCGTAGCGCACGTTCACCTGAACCGCACCCATGCCGCCCTTGTCCACGCCGTTCTTCGGCTTGATCCGGTTCCACGCGCCATCGGCAAGGCGGTAGGGCAGCGTGTCGCCCTTGGTCAGGAACAGACCCGCCTCGGCATAGCCGCCGTTGAACACAGGATCGGCCAGAGCGCCCGGGCGGTTGGCCTTGAGCCAGTGCGTTTCCGCAGCCACATGGAGTGGACCGCCGGTCCACGCCAGTTCGGCGCCGTAGTTCGTTTCCGAAACCGCGCCGAACGCCTTGGTATCTACGAGGCGAATATCGGTCGTGTGCGTAAATGGCCGCGCGCGGTAGCGCACTGTCGCGTATCCATCATTGAGGTCATGGTAGTGCGCCGAGCCACCCACGTGCAACTGCCCGCCAAATGCCTTGGGCTGCAGCGCGAACCGACCGTCGATGGAATAGCTGTTGTTGCCGTCAGCGTTGAGATCGGCGGCGCTGTCGGTGAAAGCGCCTGCCTGCACCATGACCATGCCCTTCTGGTACTGCGCCGAAAGGCCAACCCGGCGCTCGAACCCGAACGCCGTATTGAACGCCGCGCGCTCCATGAAGCTGGTCAGCAGGTCAGAGGTCATGTCCTCCATCGACGCGAACGGCTTGTGCTGACCGAGCGTAATGGTGACGTTCTTGACGCCGTTGTAGGTCAGGTAAAGGTCGGTCAGGTCGACGGCGCTGTTGGCGAAATCCGCCTCGATGCGGTAGCCGAAGTTGCCGGGAATCGTGCCGTCAAAGCCGAGATAGGCGCGGCGAAATTCCGTGCCGATTCCAAGGCTCTTGCTGCCGATGACGCCAGGCGCCTGCACGCTGGCCGTGTCGATCTGCAGACGGCCGCGCGGCTTGAAGCTCCACTTGCCCGCCTTCGGGTTCTTCGAATCGACTGGCGCTTCGATGCGCGGCGCGCCGTCCCAGGCAATCGTCACCGGCGTCTTGGCGGTAACCGTGGGCGCCGGGATCGCGGCAACCGCAACGGCGGTCGCATCGGTCTTCGCCTTGGCCTCGGCGAGTTGGCCCTGCAACACCAAGATTTGTGACTGCATGGCCTGCATCGCCTGCATCTGGCTCTGCATCTGCGCCTGCATTTGCTGGATCTGCGCCTGCATGGCTGCAAGATCGGCGGGCGAGCTGGCTGCGTGCGCCGAGGATACCCATCCAGCACTGCAGGCCAGTGCCAGGGTGGAAACGCGCAAGGCAAGCTTCATTCGGAAATTCCTTCGTCCCGTCCAATCGGATTGTGGCGCTTTATTGCTATGTTGTTACATTTTATTGACGGTCGTTTGCCTGAATTATCACGAAGGGGCAAATTGCCGCCCGAGTTGCCTTGTTTCGGCCAGCGTGGCATCGCAGCGCGCATGGTATCCGTGCAGCGGGCTGCGCGATTGGAGAGTGTGGCATGAGCATTTCCTTCGAAGGCCGGGTGGCCATCGTGACCGGCGCGGGCGGCGGACTTGGCCGCGCCTATGCACTGGAACTCGCCCGGCGCGGGGCGAAAGTGGTGGTCAACGACCTGGGCGGATCGCGCGATGGCTCCGGCCATTCCGACGCCGCGCTGAAAGTGGTCGAGGAAATCGAGGCCATGGGCGGAGAGGCGATGGCGAACGGCGGCTCGGTCAGCGAATACGAGCAGATGGCCGAAATGGTTGCAAAAGCCCACGAACGCTGGGGCGGTGTCCACGTGCTGATCAACAACGCCGGCATCCTGCGCGACAAGAGCTTCACCAAGATGGACCCGGCGGATTTCGAACTGGTCGTGCGCGTCCACCTGATCGGCTCGGCCTTCGCCACCAAGGCCTGCTGGGATCTGATGCGCGAACAGAACTACGGCCGCATCCTGATGACCGCATCATCGTCGGGCCTGTTCGGCAATTTCGGCCAAGCGAACTACGGCGCGGCCAAGCTCGGCGTCGCAGGCCTCGCCAAGACGCTCTACCTTGAAGGCGCGAAGAACAACATCAAGGTCAACACGCTCGCCCCGGTGGCCGCCACGCGCATGACCGAAGACATCTTCCCCGAAGAAGCCTTCAAACTGTTCGGCCCCGAATCCGTCGTGCCCGCGGCGCTTTACCTCGTCTCTGATGACGCGCCGACCAACGCCATCGTCGGAGCGGGCGCGGGCGGCTATCACTCGGCATGGGTGACGATGAACAAGGGCGTCCTGCTGCCGCATTCAGAGCAATCGGTCGAAGGCTTCGCTGCCAACTGGGACAAGATCAGCGACCGCACGGACGATTTCGTCCCGCGCTCAGGCTCGGAGCAGGCGCAAGTGATCATCGGGCAGTTGCAGACGGCGATGAAGGGCTAAGCCAGCTTCAAGATTACCACGATCCCGCCTTGGGGCTCTTCGGAATTCCAAGGCACCCGCACCGCGTCCGCCCGAGCGCGCGCCAGTATCTCCGGCGCTACGTCAGGGTCATGCACAACCACATCCGCCTGCCCCAACAGTCGCGCGGTGCGTAAGGTCAGGTCTTCGGGGTCGTTCGACGTCAGCACGATCTCGAACCGGCCTGATTGCCCTTCCGCGCCAGACGCCAGCCACGCGCCAACCTTCGCCTCGCTGCCGGCCCGGAACAGGTCAAGCTCCCCACCCTCGTCCAGCGCCGAATCCAGTGCACGCCTCCGATCTGCTACCGAGGCCCAGCGCCTGCGCATCCCCTCGCGCGCCTCTTCCAGCGCACGGGCGAGCGCACCCAGCCCTTGCGGCAGCAACCGCTCCAGCCGCAGGCGCAGGATCTTGGCCAAGCCCGCAGAGGCCCCGCCCGTGCCCACCGCGATCAGTACCGGATCGCGGTCGAGGATCGAGGGGGTGGTGAAATCGCACAGTTCGGGCCGGTCGACCACGTTGACCAGCAGCCCAGCACAGCGCAACCGAATTGCGTCGCCCTCGGCCATGGCCGGATTGTCGTGCGCGATGAAGGCCAGCCGCGCGCCTGCGTCGATGCCGTCGGCCATGTCGCGCATGATCCTGCCGCCCGCGCGTTCGATCAGGCGCTGCTTGGCGTCTGCCGCATCCCCCTCGCCCAGCAGGATCACCGGCTGGCCCGCGATGCGGTGGAAGAGGGGGAGGCTGTGTAGGGTCATGGGGTTGTGCCAGCGTCCTTCGACAGGCTCAGGACGAACGGGGGTGGGGCTGATATTCCCTTCCAGACCCGTCCATGCTGAGCTTGTCGAAGCATGCTTGTCACGCAAGCCACTCCGGAACGCGTTCTGCGCTGAGGATCGTGGCGGGATCGATGCGGTCAGCCACCACGGCCCACTTGTCGCCATCGACCATCACCTCGGGCACCAGGGGCCGCGAGTTGTAGGTGTTGGCCATAGTCGCGCCATAAGCGCCGGCTGTGCGGAATACGGCCAGATCGCCGCGCTCGACCTTGTCGATGGTCCGCGCCATGGCAAACGTGTCCGAGCTTTCGCAGATCGGGCCGACGATATTGGCAGTGAACGTCTCGCCATTCGGCTCCACCGCCACGAAATCATGCCAGGCATCGTAGAGCGCAGGGCGCGCCAGATCATTCATCGCGGCATCGACCACGACCCATGGGCTGCTGGTGCCTTCCTTCACGCGGATCACTTGCGTGACAAGCACGCCGGTGTTGCCGGTGATCACGCGGCCCGGTTCGAACATCAGCGTGACGCCCCAATTGCCGGTCACGCGTGCGACCATCGCCGCGTATTCCTCGGGCTGGGGGAACACTTCGCCCGCCTTGTAAGGCACACCCACGCCGCCGCCGAGGTCCATGTGCGTGACGGTGTGGCCCGCAGCGCGGATCGTTTCCATCAGCCCGCCCACCTTGGTGAACGCGGCTTCCAAGGGATCGAGCGACGAGAGCTGGCTGCCGATGTGCAGCGTGAGGCCGCGCATGTTCAGCCCCGGCGTACCTGACAACCGCGCATAAATGGCAGCGGCCCGGTCAAAGGGAACGCCGAACTTGTTCTCGGCCTTGCCCGTGGAAATCTTGCCGTGCGTTCCGGCATCGACATCGGGATTCACCCGCAGCGCGGCCGAGGCGACCTTGCCCATCGACGCTGCGATCTCAGCCAGTTCCAGCCCTTCTTCCTCGCTTTCGAGGTTGAACTGGCCAATCCCTGCCTCGATACCGCGGCGCATTTCTGCTGCGGTCTTGCCGACGCCTGAAAACACGATGCCATCGGGCACCATGCCCGCGGCCAGCGCACGCTCCATTTCGCCGCCCGAAACGACATCGGCGCCATAGCCTTCAGCCGCCAGCACCTTGAGCACCGACAGGTTGGGGTTGGACTTGACCGCAAAGGCGATCTTCGCATTGCGTAAAATGCCCAGCGCATCGCGGAAAACGCGGGCGTGGCGGGTGAGCGTCGCGCGCGAATAGACATAGACGGGGGTGCCGACTTCGGCTGCAATCACCGGCAAGGGCACGGCTTCAGCGTGCAGCACGCCGTTGTTCAGTTCAAAATGATCCATCGGAAATTCTCAGTCTTCGGGAGGCAGATCGAAAGGATCGTCTTCGCGATCCTGCGAGCGGCGACGCGGCTCGACATTGCGCGCAGGGGCTGCCTGCGCGGGGCTTTTGAGCAGATCGTCCGCGCCCGGCTGCACCTCGCGACCATAGGGGATCGGCGGCGACGTCTGATCGGGCGCCAGCTTCAGCTCGGCTCGGTTGCCGCAGCCAGCCAAAGCCAGTGCGGCAAATCCAGCCAGCAAAGATGTACGCCAAACCCTCAAGTCACGTCCTCCAGCCCCAGCGCCACGCGCGCCTCGGCCACGCGCTTCCTTACCTCGTTCGGCGCGGTTCCGCCATGGCTGGCGCGCGAGGCGACGCTGGCATCGACCGAGAGCGCGGCATAGACGCGATCATCGATGCGCGCGTCGATGGCCTTGAGGTCATCCAGTGGCAACTGGTCGAGCGCAATCCCGCGCGATTCCGCCAACTTTACCGCAGACCCAGTGATGTGGTGCGCTTCTCGGAACGGGATGTTGGCCTGCCGCACCAGCCAGTCGGCCAGATCGGTTGCGGTGGCATAGCCCAGCTCTGCTGCCGCGCGCATGCGCTCGGTACGGAACTTCGCCTCGGCCACCATGCCGGTCATCGCCGCGATGGAAAGCGCGAGCAGCGAGGCCGCCTCGAACACCGGCGGCTTGTCGTCCTGCATGTCCTTCGAATAGGCCAGCGGCAAACCCTTCATCGTGATCATCAGGCTGGTCAGGCAGCCGACGATCCGCCCCGAATGCCCGCGCACCAGTTCGGCGGCATCGGGGTTCTTCTTCTGCGGCATGATCGAGCTGCCGGTCGACAGGCTATCGGGCAGCGTCACGAAACCGAACGGCTGGCTCGCCCAGATGATGAATTCTTCGGCCAACCGCGACAGGTGCAGTGACGCTTGCGCCGCCGCCATCAGGTAATCGAGCGCAAAGTCGCGGTCGGACACCGAATCGAGGCTGTTGTCGGTCGGGCCATCAAATCCCAGCGCCTCGGCGGTGCGGAAGCGGTCGATCGGAAAACCGGTGCCTGCCAGCGCCGCAGCGCCCAGCGGGCTGCGGTTCATGCGGACGCGCGCAGCGGCAAAGCGGGACCGGTCGCGCCCGGCCATCTCGTAATAGGCCATCAGGTGGTGGCCCAACGTAACCGGCTGCGCGGTTTGCAGATGGGTGAAGCCCGGCATGATCGAATCTGCGTGCTCGCCCGCGCGGCCAACCAGCGCGACCTGAAGCTGCTTAAGCCCCAGTTCTGCCTGGTCCATCGCATCGCGCACCCACAGGCGGAAGTCGGTCGCCACCTGATCGTTGCGGCTGCGCGCAGTGTGCAGACGCCCCGCAGCCGCGCCGATCAGTTCGGCAAGGCGGCTTTCGGTGGTCATATGTATGTCTTCGAGGTCCCAGTTTTCGGGAACTCCGTTCGTTTCATATTCGGCGGCGACGCTATCCAGACCGCCCGCGATCAGCGCGGCATCTTCATGCGAAACGATGCCTTGCGCGGCCAGCATGTCCACATGGGCCTTTGACGCGGCGATATCTTGCCGCCACAGCGCCTTGTCGAAGGGAATCGAGGCGTTAATCTCGCGCATGATGGCCGAAGGGCCGCTGGCGAAGCGCCCGCCCCACATCTGGTTGGAGCCTGAATTGCCGCTCATATCCGTCCGTTCGCCCAAATTGCTGCTTCTGGTCGCGGCACTTGCCGTCGCGGGGTGCGATAGGCAAGCCGCGCCCGACTCGCAACCGCAGAGCAGTGCCACCGCTACGGAATCTTCAGCCAAGGGCGAATTCAACGGGACTTTGGACATTGCCAGCAGGGGCGCGGAGATGCCTGACTTCACGGTAACCAACCCTTCGGGCAAGTCGCTCAAACTGCGCGACCTCAAGGGGACGCCGGTTCTGGTGAACCTGTGGGCGACATGGTGCGGGCCTTGCGTGCTGGAGATGCCGATGCTCGACAAGCTGGGCGTGGACAACGCGGCCAAGCTGCGCGTGCTCACCGTTTCCCAGGACATGGCAGGCAACGACAAGGTGGCCCAGTTCTTCGCCGAGAAGAAGTTCGCGAAACTCGAGCCATGGCTCGATCCGGAAAACAACCTCGGCTTCCATTACAACACCGGCATGCTGCCTACGACCGTCCTTTATGATGCGCAGGGCAAGGAAGTATGGCGCATGATCGGCGCGCACGACTGGTCCAGTGCACGGACCTCGGCGATGCTGGCGGAGACGATGGGGAAGTAGAAGGCGCAAGGCCCACCCCCACACCAAAGCACACCCCCGATCCAGATTGACAAACCGCCGCGCCTCTCTAGAGGGGCCAGCGGGCCACGCGGTCCCAACGCCGCGCGTGCTCTCTGTAAGGAGAGACTACATGACTGTTGGTTACCCGGCACGCAAACCTGCGCGCCCGTTCTTCTCGTCCGGACCCTGCGCCAAGCCGCCGGGTTACTCCCCCGAAAAGCTCAGCACCGAATCGCTCGGCCGGTCACACCGCGCCAAGATCGGCAAGACGCGCCTGCAGTACAGCATCGACCTGATGCGCGAAGTGCTGCAGCTGCCCGATACGCACCGTATCGGCATCGTTCCGGGATCGGACACCGGCGCTTTCGAAATGGCGATGTGGACGATGCTGGGCGCCCGCCCCGTCACCACGCTGGCATGGGAATCGTTCGGTGAAGGCTGGGTGACCGACGCGGTCAAGCAACTCAAGATCGATCCCACCATCCTGCGCGCCGATTACGGCCAGATCCCTGATCTGAACGCGATCGACTGGTCGACCGACGTGCTGTTCACCTGGAACGGCACCACCTCGGGCGTTCGCGTTCCGAACGCTGACTTCATCCCGGCGGACCGCGAAGGTCTTTCGTTCGCAGACGCCACCTCGGCAGTCTTCGCTTACGACATCGACTGGTCGAAAATCGACGTTGCCACCTTCTCGTGGCAGAAGGTCCTGGGCGGCGAAGGCGGCCACGGCGTGCTGATCCTCGGCCCCCGCGCGGTCGAACGGCTGGAAACCTACACGCCTGCATGGCCGCTTCCCAAGGTGTTCCGCCTTGTGTCCAAGGGCAAGCTGACTGAGGGCGTGTTCAAGGGCGAAACGATCAACACCCCTTCGATGCTTGCCGTCGAAGACGCGATCTTCGCGCTCGAATGGGCCAAGGATCTGGGAGGCCTCAAGGGGCTGCAGGCGCGCAGCGATGCTAACGCGGCGGCGCTGAACACGATCGTCGAAGCGCGCTCGTGGCTCTCGCACCTCTGTGCTGATGAAGCGACCCGGTCGAAGACCTCGGTCTGCCTCTCGGTCGAAGGCGCGGATGCAGACTTCATCAAGAAGTTCGCTGCCCTGCTCGAAAAGGCTGACGCTGCCTATGACATCGCCGGATACCGCGATGCCCCGGCAGGCCTGCGCATCTGGTGCGGCGCGACAGTCAACGCAGAGGACATTGCAGACCTCGGCCCATGGCTCGACTGGGCTTATGCCACGGTCAAGGCCGAACTGGCCGCAGCCTGACCTGCCTCACCTGAACCGCGCCCCCGCGAAAGCGGGGGCCTCAGGCCTCTAGAATACCACCCGGATCAACGAGGCCCCCGCCTTTGCGGGGGCGCACGGATTGGACAACTGACATGACCAAGCCCAAAGTTCTCATCTCCGACAAGATGGACCCCAACGCCGCCCGCATCTTCACCGAAATGGGCTGCGACGTTGACGTGATCACCGGCGAAACACCGGAACAGCTGATCGCCCGCATTGGCGAATATGATGGCCTTGCCATCCGTTCGTCGACCAAGGTGACCAAGGAAATTCTCGCCGCTGCCACCAACCTCAAGGTCATCGGCCGCGCCGGCATCGGCGTCGATAACGTCGATATTCCTGCTGCCTCGGCGCAGGGCGTGGTCGTGATGAACACCCCGTTCGGCAACTCGATCACCACCGCCGAACACGCCATCGCACTGATCTTCGCGCTGGCCCGCCAGATTCCGGAAGCCAATGCACAGACGCAGGCGGGCACCTGGCCGAAGAACGGCTTCATGGGCGTTGAAGTCACCGGCAAGACGCTCGGCCTGATCGGCGCTGGCAACATCGGCTCGATCGTCGCTTCGCGCGCTCTCGGCCTGCGCATGAAGGTCGTTGCGTTCGATCCGTTCCTGACGCCTGAACGCGCCATCGAAATGGGCGTCGAAAAGGCAGATCTCGATACGTTGCTGGCCAAGGCCGACTTCATCACGCTGCACACGCCGCTGACCGACCAGACCCGCAACATCCTCTCCAGAGAGAACCTCGCCAAGACCAAGAAGGGCGTGCGCATCGTCAACTGCGCGCGCGGCGGTTTGATCGACGAAGCTGCCTTGAAGGACGCGCTCGATTCGGGCCAGGTAGCAGGCGCCGCGCTCGACGTGTTCGAGGTAGAGCCTGCCAAGGCATCGCCGCTGTTCGGCACGCCGAACTTCATCTGCACCCCGCACCTCGGTGCCTCGACCAACGAAGCGCAAGTCAACGTCGCGCTGCAAGTGGCCGAGCAGATGGCCGACTTCCTCGTCACCGGGGGCGTCACCAACGCGCTCAACATGCCGTCGCTTTCAGCAGAAGAAGCGCCGAAGCTGAAGCCCTACATGGCGCTGGCAGAAAAGCTCGGCAGCCTTGTCGGCCAGCTGGCGCACGACAACCTCACCAAGATCTCGATCGAGGTCGAAGGTGCCGCCGCGCAGCTTAACCAGAAGCCAATCACCGCAGCCGTTCTGGCCGGTCTGATGAAACAGTATTCGCAGACCGTGAACATGGTCAACGCGCCGTTCCTCGCCAAGGAGCGCGGGCTTGACGTGCGCGAAGTGCGCCATGACCGCGAAGGCGAATACCGCACGCTGGTGCGCGTCACCGTCGGCACGTCTCAGGGCGAACGCTCGGTCGCGGGCACGCTGTTCGGCAACGGCCAGCCGCGCCTGGTCGAAATCTTCGGCATCGGCATCGAAGCCGATCTCGATGGCGACATGCTCTACATCGTCAACACCGACGCGCCCGGCTTCATCGGCCGCATCGGCACGCTGCTAGGTGAAAACAGCATCAACATCGGCACCTTCCACCTCGGTCGCCGCGATGCCGGTGGCGAGGCGGTACTGCTGCTCTCGCTCGACAACCCGGTTCCGCAGGACGTCCTCAAGACCGCTTGCGACATCCAGGGCGTCCGCGTGGTCAAGGCGCTGAAATTCTGATCCACGCGATCTGACGGCAGGAAATCGGGGCGGGCGCAGTAATGCACCCGCCCCTTTTTCATAACCAACTCCCCTCATCCCGAGCTTGTCGAAGGATGCTCGCTCCCGCTCATCGACACGCCGCAAACTTCCCGCTAAGCGCCGCGCCATGACCGACGTCGATTCCGATCTGCTGCCTGAGGGCCTCGAAGACCGCCTGCCGCGCGATGCGGCCACGGCAACGCGCGTGATGCGCGCGATCCACGGCGTGATGCACGGCCACGGCTATGACCGGGTCATGCCGCCCTCCATCGAATTCGAACGCAGCTTTGCCGCGCGCATGGCGGGTATCCAGAGCCGCCGCATGTTCCGCTTCGTCGATCCGCTGTCGTTGCGGATGATGGCGCTGCGCAGCGACTACACCCCGCAGATCGGCCGCCTTGCCGAAACCCGCCTCGCCGAAGCGCCGCGCCCTTTGCGCCTGTGCTATGCGGGCCAGATCGTCACGATCAAGCCCGATGGGCTCAACCCCGCGCGCGAAAAGCTGCAATGCGGTGCCGAACTGGTGGGCGCAGATAACGTCGCCGCCGCCGCCGAAGTCGTCGCCATCGCTATCGAGGCACTACAGGCCGCAGGCGCAAGCGGCGTCAGCGTCGATTTCACCCTGCCCGATCTGGTCGATACGCTGGCCGAAAAGGCCCTGCCGCTCGACCCGTCACAAATCGAAGCCGTGCGCCGCGAACTCGACACCAAGGACGCAGGCGGCCTGCGCGATGTCGGCGGTGAGGCCTACGTGCCGCTGCTTTACGCCACCGGCGAATTCGACAGCGCCATCGAGAAACTGGCCGCGATCGACGCCAAAAATGCGAATGGGGGCGGCGCGCTCGCCAGCCGGATCGGCGCCTTACGCGAAATCGCCGCGAGCCTGAACGGCACCGCGCGCCTGACCCTCGACCCGAGCGAACGCCACGGCTTTGAATACCAGACCTGGTTCGGCTTCACCCTCTACGCCCAAGGCGTACGCGGCCCCGTCGGTCGCGGCGGCACCTACCGCATCGCCGGCAGCGGAGCAGGCGAATCCGCCACCGGCTTCTCCCTCTACCCCGACGCGCTGATCGACCTTCTCGCGGCAAACGAACCCGCAGAGGACCGCGTGTTTTTGCCGCTCGGGCACAACCGCGATGAGGCGGCGCGGTTGCGCTCGATTGGCTGGCGGACGGTTGCGGCGTTGTCGGACGCGGATAGCGCTGAGGCGCTGGGCTGCACACATGTGCTCCACGGGCCAAACCCGGTACAATTGTAACGCACGCTTGTATTGACGGGCAAGCGCAACCCAAGGCGATTGCCCGTCAATACAAATCGCAGTGCATTTCCATGCAATTCAGAACTGGTATCCTGCTACGGCATAGACCGCCTTGTAATTGCGCGCAAATTTGCCGTTGAAGCCTAGCCGGATCAAATCCGTCCGATGACGCGTAGCGTTTTCGCGCAACCGGAAGCCCAGCGAGGCCGATACAAGATGTACGTCGCGGGTGAAGAGTTCATCGCCAAACATGTGCGAGAACATGTAGCTTGCCCGCAAGGACAGGTTTCGACCACCCGTCCGCGCCTTGAGCGGAAGGTCATAAGCAAGCCCGTTCAACACCGTCCAATTCGAGGTGTTTCCATCTTTTACGCCTTGGCCCATGAACTTGACATCCACGACCTTGCTATAACCGACCATGTTGCCCACGGTGAGCATGCCACGACCAATGCGCTTCAGTGCATAGCGACTGCCAAGCGTAAACGCTGCGACCTGGCCCTTCAGCCCATCGTCCGGTGCATCGGTATAGCCATAGGCAACGCGAGGCTCGAGTATCCAGCGCGGATTGACGGCATGAACGACCGAAACAGCGAGCGATGCCTTGTAAGCTTCCTGCCCTCCGAGTCTCCGGTAGGTCATCGGTACATCGACGGCGAGCAGCGAGCGGCTTCCCTTGAATATCCGCCAGGATTTGTTGACCCGGCCTGAAATGTCCACGCCGTTCCGACCATTCTGCCGAACCGGACCGCCCCACAGACCAACGCCAAAGCCACTATCATCGAAATTGCCGCTTTCGTTCAGTGCCTTGCCGTCGCTGTTTGCGAGGTCCAGGCCATCAGTCACAATCTGAAACTGCTGACTGTCGGCCGAACCTACTATCGGATTCTGGTTTCCTCTGGCCACTGAACAAGCATAGATTCCCGCGCGATATTCAGCACCGGTCGTTGGTGAATTGGGAAAGGGCACGGTCGGAACCGTCTGGCCATCCAGAAAAGCCCGATAATTTGCGTAAGCTTGCGCATAATCACTACCCACTATCCTGACATTAGCAGTGGTGGCGTAGTTTGTTTCGATGTAGCCATAGGTTGCGTTGAACTGGTCACCCGAGCCGGTAATTGGTAACCCACCTGGAACTGGCACCCCATCCAAACCAATCGGAATAGGCCCAGCGCTCAATGTCGAAAGACAGGGTATGCGGATGTCGAAACTGACAGACCTTGCCCCGTTTGCGCTGGTTTCTGCGCTGGCATTTATGTTGAGCGCCACGCCCATCACATTTGCAGCCGAGATCAGGACCGGATCCGAATTGCCCGGTTGTGCCGGGCGGAAATCGAGTGCTGGATAGCGGGTCAGGAGGAAAGCCGGGTCGTACGCTTCCAGATTGATGCTCAAATTCGGAAAGTTGAATTTGTCCGGCTGGGTGTAAAATGACGTATTGGGTATGTTGCTCCGCTGCAATACGTTTACGATCATGTCGCCGGGCTCTGGTATTACAGGATTAGTGACGACACGTTGCGCGAATGCTGGCGTTGCGCAGGCAAAGGACACTGCAAACATTGCGTATTTTGAAAAATTCTTCATAAACCCCCCAATTATTCGAATCTCTCCCATTTTTCATATAACATCTCTGATCATGCCAAAATAGATTCCAGTATTCAATAAAAATTGCGTCATAATTATTTCATGTTCCATGAAATAATAGCATTTTATAAATTCATATTTGTGTTCCTGCTGACCACAGAAAAAAGACCGCGGCTTTTTTGGCAAGCCGTTTTTACCCGCATTGGCATTATAGCTCTGTTGGCTGTGCCATTGGTGCGTTCAAGTCAGGGCCAGAGGCCGGGTGAAGCACGTGGCCCCCAGAGCCACAGCACTTGACTTCGACGCGCTTATCCCCCTAACGCGCGCACCGAAATAAGGGTGCCTGCCGCCCGACCAACCCATCCGTTTCGCCGAGTCCTGTCGAAGGGCGCTACCGGATCCACCTTGGCAGGGTGGAGGAGTATAAGCATGGCCAATGTAACCGTGATTGGTGCCCAGTGGGGCGATGAAGGCAAAGGCAAGATCGTCGACTGGCTCGCCAGCCGCGCCGATGCCGTCGTCCGCTTCCAGGGCGGCCACAATGCGGGCCACACGCTTGTCGTGGGCGAGCAGGTCTACAAGCTTTCGCTGCTACCATCGGGCATCGTCACCGGCACGCTGTCGATCATCGGCAATGGCGTGGTGCTCGATCCCTGGGCGCTGAAGGCCGAGATCGAGAAGCTGACCGCGCAGGGCGTGGAAATCAACGCCGACAACTTCGCCATCGCCGACAATTGCCCGCTGATCCTGCCGCTCCACCGCGATCTGGACGGGCTGCGTGAGACGGCGGCAGGTTCGGGCAAGATCGGCACCACCGGGCGCGGCATTGGCCCCGCCTATGAGGATAAGGTCGGTCGCCGCGCGATCCGCGTGTGTGATCTCGCCCACCTCGATGCGATGGATTCGCAGCTTGACCGCCTTTGCGCGCACCACGACGCGCTGCGCGCAGGCTTCGGCCAACCGCCGGTAGACCGCGAAGCGCTGCTGGCCGAACTGCGCGAAATCGCGCCCTATGTCCTCCAGTTCGCCCAGCCAGTGTGGAAGCGCCTCAATCAGGTGCGCAAGGCGGGCGCGCGCATCCTGTTCGAAGGCGCGCAGGGCGTGCTGCTCGATGTCGATCACGGCACCTATCCGTTCGTCACCTCGTCGAACACCGTGTCGGGCACGGCTGCGTCCGGCTCGGGCCTCGGCCCCAATGCCACCGGCTTCGTGCTCGGCATCGTCAAGGCCTACACCACGCGCGTCGGCTCCGGCCCTTTCCCGACCGAACTGGAAGACGCAACCGGCCAGCGTCTGGGTGAACGCGGCCATGAATTCGGCACCGTTACGGGCCGCAAGCGCCGTTGCGGCTGGTTCGACGCCGTTCTGGTCCGCCAGTCCTGCGCCATCTCGGGCGTCACCGGCATCGCGCTGACCAAGGTCGACGTGCTCGACGGCATGGAAAAAGTGAAGATCTGCACCGGCTACCGCCTGCGCGGCAAGGTGCTGGACTATTTCCCCAGCCACGCTGCCGATCAGGCCGAAGTTGAACCAATCTACGAGGAAATGGACGGCTGGGCGGGCACCACCGCCGGGGCGCGGTCGTGGGCGGATCTGCCCGCACAAGCGATCAAGTATATCCAGCGCGTGCAGGAATTGATCGAAACGCCGGTCGCACTGGTATCGACCAGCCCCGAGCGTGAAGACACGATCCTCGTCCGCGATCCTTTCGTCGATTGACATGATCCCGCGCCGCCGCCTGCTCCTCACCCTGGGAAGCGGCGCGGCGGTGCTGCTCGGCGCAGGACTTTGGCCAGCGGGTCTGGTGCCTGCGCGGGCAAGCAGCGTCCGCGCTGAGGACATTGCCAGCATCCGCGTCGAAAAAGCCGCCCGCCGCCTGTTGCTGCTTGGGGCGGACGGAGATGTCCTGCGCAAGTTTGACGGCATCCAGTTGGGCGATGCCCCGGTTGGCCACAAGCAGTTCGAGGGCGACGAGCGCACGCCCGAAGGACGCTATGTGATCGACCACGGCAACCCGGTGAGCGCCTATCATCTTTCGCTGCACATTTCCTATCCCGACGCTCGTGACCGTGCCTTTGCCGAGTCGCAGGGACGTTCGCCCGGTGGGCAGATCTTCATCCACGGCCAGCCGAACTGGCTGGGTAGTGGACGTATCCCCGGCGACTGGACCGACGGCTGCATTGCCTTGTCGAACACCGAAATTGAGGAATTGTGGGCACTTGTCGGCGATGGCACGCCGGTCGAGATCGTGCCTTGATCCAAAACCGAGATAAATGTCCTTGACCTGATCTTCATTTGTTCCACACCTGTTCACATAAGTGGAGCTACTAAGGAACAGCGCAATGGGACAAGCACTGGCACAGTTCGATTACCGTTCGGAAGACGTGGCGCTGCTGCGCCCTGTCTCGCCGCTGGCTGTCGCGGTCTTTGCAGATCGCGGTTACATCCGGGCCGAAATGGCAGAAGATGCCGCAGCTGCCGGTCTGCGCGTCACACGCACCGCCAATCTCGGCGTACTGCTGGCCGAACCCGATTTTCAGGTTAGCGATATCGTGCTTGTCGATTGCCCGGTGATCGAAGGGGCCGATCTTGCTGCGCTCATGGCGCTCGACGTTCGCGCCGCGCGGGTCGGTGCTCAGCTGGTGGTGTCTACCAGCGTCGGCTCGCTTGATGACGTGTTCGGCTGTCTGGATCAATCGGGCGCGCAAATTCTCGTCAATCCCAGCCGCGCTGACCGCGTGATCGCTTTGGGCCGACTGCTCATGGCCGATGGATCGCGGGTGCGCGAACTGTCTGACCATGATCGCATGTCATTGCTCCGCCTGACCGAACAGGTCTCGCAACTTGCCCAACAGCTTGAAGGCCTTTCCGCGCCGGCAACAGACGGCAACATGGTGGGCGCTTCCGCCTTCAGTTTCGATGGCAGCGGCGCGCGCGATCCGGCGCTACAGCGCCTCGTCCGGCAACCCCGCCCGCCGCTTCCCGATCCCCGTCTGGTGCGCAAGATCATTCGCCAGCGGCAGCTCCGCACCCGCTTCTTCGAAGGCGAGCTGTTTGCCGATCCTGCGTGGGACATGCTGCTGGATCTTGCCGCCGCCCGCGCCGAACACAAACGCGTCTCGGTTACCTCGCTGTGCATCGCCTCGGGCGTGCCGCCGACAACCGCCTTGCGCTGGATCAGCCAGATGACCGAGGCCGGGCTGTTTTGCCGCGCCGAGGATCAAAGCGATCGCCGCCGCGCCTTCATCACCCTGTCCGACAAGGCGGCGGACGCGATGGCGCAGTTCTTCGCGGAAATCGGCACGGATGCTTTGCTGGTCTGACCCAGCGCGACACGGTTCAGGGTCCGGCTTGTCCCCAGCCGCCCCTCGCGCGCCCGGACTGCCTCCGTGCCGGGCGCGCGCCAGTTGCCCAAGCCTCGCGCAGACCGGACTCTCCTGCCGTTGATCTGACTGCAGGTACAGTCTAGCCAGAGGCAAAGAGGAGAGGTTCATGCGCGGTATTCTCGTTGTGGCATGTCTTGCAGCGCTTCCGGCTCCGGCTATCGCGCAGTCTCTGTCGGGTTCTGCTCAGGGCGATGTATCGCTGACGATCTACAACAACGATCTCGCGCTGATTCAGGATGTCCGGCAGATGGCTTTGCCGCTTGGCCGCACCCGCCAGGAATTCCCAGACGTTTCCGCCGCGATCCGGCCAGAGACGGTTACGCTGAACGCGGGCGGCACCGGGATCGTCGAGCAAAACTTCGATTATGATCTGCTCACGCCTGAAAAGCTTATGGACAAGGCGGTCGGCCAGACCGTCACGGTCATCCGCACCAATCCAGCTACCGGAACCGAAACGCGGGAATCCGCGCTGATCCTCGCCAACAACGGCGGCACCGTGGTGCGCATCGGGGACCGCATCGAAGTGCTCGAACGCTACGGCGCCCGCGTCGTCTTTCCCAGCCTGCCCGCTGGTCTGCGCGCCCGGCCAACCCTGTCGGTGACGCTTGACACGACCGCACCCGGCGCGCGGCCCGTCACGCTCAACTATCTCTCGCGCGGCTTCGGCTGGAAGGCCGATTACGTGGCCCTGTTCGATGAGACCGCAGGCAAGATCGACGTGCAGGGCTGGATCACGCTGACGAACAACAGCGGCACGACTTTTGACAAGGCCAAGGTCCTGCTCGTCGCCGGATCGGTGGGACAGGAAAACAACGGCTATAACCAGACCTATCGGCCGCAGCGTGCCGTCATGCCCGGAAACAGCCCCGGTACGCAGAGCGCAAACCGCGAAAGCCTTGGCGATTTCTACGTCTATCCCATCGCCGGGCGAACCACAGTCGCCAATGCCCAGCAGAAGCAGGTAAGCTTTCTCGATGTGGCCGCGGCGCCCGCAGCCAAAGCCTATCACTTCCGCAACGGCTGGCTGCAGAGCCAGACCGAGGCCCAAAGCGCTGACACCGTGCTGCGCTTTTCCTCCGCGCGCGAAGGCGGGCTTGGCGATGCCCTGCCCGCAGGCACGGTCCGCGTCTATATGCGCGACGCCCGCGGCCAGCCGCAATTCATCGGTGAAAACACCATCGGCCACACCCCGATGGGATCGAGCCTCGCGCTCAAGACCGGCGAGGCTTTCGACGTCAAAGTCCTCCCCGTGGTGGAGAAGCGCGAGCGGATCGACAGCGGCGAATGGGAACGCACCGTGCGCTACCGCGTGACCGTGAACGGCGAACCGACCCGCGAAGTGACCGTGGACCAGGCCAGGGAATTCTGGCGCACGACGATGACCTACAAGGTCACCAATGCCCGCGCAGTGCCTGTCACAGTCGAGGTCGTGCAGAGCGGCCTCGACAACTGGTGGCACGATGCGCGCGTGCCATCCGAAAGCATCAAGGGCACCCAGCGATCCGCCGACGAACGCATATGGGCTGTTCCGGTCCCGGCCAATGGCAACACGACGCTGACCGTCCAGTTCGACACGCGCTACTAAGACGCAGGTAATGCGCGCAGCGTCACAACTCGTCCTGTTGCTCGGCTGCCTTTGCGGTCCGGCGTTCGGGCAGGAAGTGGTCACGTCTCCCGCACCAGACAGCGTCGCCGTCAGCGTCTACCGCGCCCCATCGCGCGATAGCGACACGGCCATGGATCTGGATTGGCTCGAAGGCTACGCTCTGATCACCGAGAAGCGCACGGTCGAGATTCCGGCAGGGCAAACCACCATCCGCTTCGAAGGCGTCGCCGCCGGACTGTTCCCCGAAAGCGCCATCGTCACCGGCCTGCCCTCGGGCGTGCGCGAAAAGAACCTCGATGCCGACCTGCTCTCGCCGCGCAGCCTCTATGCTCGTGCCTATGGTCGCCCGGTTGTCTTGCGCCGCACCGCACCGGGGTCGGGCAAGGTTTCAGAAGAACGTGCCGTGATCCGCTCCGGCCCCGATGGCGCGGCAATCGTGCAAACCGCAGCCGGTTTTGAGGTGGCCAATTGCGGTGGCCCGGATGCTGCGCTCATCTATCCAGACGTGCCCAAGGATCTATCGGCCCGCCCCACGCTTTCGGTTCAGACAGAATCCGCCAGCCCGCAAAAGGCCACGCTGTCATTGTCCTACCTCGCGTGGGGTTTCGACTGGCAAAGCAATTACGTCATCCGCATGAACCCGGATGGCCGCACCGCCGATCTTTCCGCATGGGTCACTCTCGCCAGCAGCGACAGCACAAGCTTCGGAGACGCTGAAACCGCCGTCATCGCAGGTGAGGTCAACCGCGAGGATACGGAAGCCGGAGGCGCGCCCAGCGGCGGCGACCTGGTGCTGCGGTGTTTTGTCCAACCACTGGTCGCGTCGCCGCCGATGGTCGCGCCGCCGCCGCCAATGCCAGTGATGGCACCCATGATGGAAATGGCCGACATCGTCGTGACGGCGCAGGCCGCGCGCGGCGCACTGATGGCTGCCCCGGTCACCGTCCAGCAGGAAGGGCTCGGCGATCTCAAGCTTTACCGCGTGCCCTTGCCCGTAACCGTTGCAGCCAATGCACAGAAGCAGGTCGCACTGGCCGAGAGGCCCGCTGTAAAGGTCGAGGCGCTCTATCGCTCTGAGGTCTGGCAGGACAGCGCGGGCGAAGTCCGGCAGATGCTGCGCACGCGCAACCGCAAGGAGGAAGGCCTTGGCCTGCCGCTCCCCGGCGGCCCGGTCACCGTGTTCGAACCGCGCGGTGATACCATGCTGTTCGTAGGCGAAGGCGGCCTTTCCGACCTCGCCGAGGGCGAAGACGTCGAAATCATGCTTTCCGCCGCCACGCAGATCACGCTTGAGGCGCAAACCATGCGCGAGGAGGGCAAATCACGCACCGTCCAGCTGACAGCGCGCAACGCCCGCCCGGTGCCGGTCCGCTTCGAGGCCCGCATCGCCACGAGCCTGTCCGACCATATCAAATCCCCGTCGACCTCGCTCAAACGCAAGGATGGACGCAGCATCTGGGCGATCACCATCCCGCCCGGCAGTGCCAAAACGATGACTTACAATCTCGTTAATTCGGATTAATCGCCAAATAGGACTAATGACAATCGCAACCGGCCTGTTAATCCGGACGGAATGACAGAACGGGGCGCTACTTCAGGATTCCGCAAGCCCGTGGTGATCGCCATGGCAGGTCTTGCGGTGGCCGCCGCGATTGCTCTGGCGTGGTTCGTCATGCCGTCGCCGCTGCCAGAGACGAGCGTCGATGCGAAGGGCCGCTACCGGCTGGTGGACAGCACCGGCGCGCTGTTCGATCGGGCCAGCCTGAAGGGCAAACCCTACCTTGCCTATTTCGGTTACTCGCACTGCCCCGATGTTTGCCCCGCGATGCTGGCGAAGTTGACCGCTGCGCGCGCAAGGCTCGGCAAGGACGCGCAGGATTTGCGCATCGTATTCATCACGATCGATCCTGAACGTGACACTCCGGAACGGCTGGCAAGTTTCATCGCCAATTCTGGCGGCAATATAATCGCGCTGACCGGCAGCCCGGAAACGATCGACGAAGTGGCTGACAGTGCCGCCGTCTTCGTCAAGCGCATGCCGCAGCCCGGTGGCGGCTACATGATCGAACACAGCATGTCGGTGTTCATCTATGACCGCGACGGGGATTTCTTCGACACGATCCTGCCGACCGAAGACAACGCGGCAATCATGGACAAGCTGCGCGGCGTGCTCGCGGTGCCCGTCAGCCCCGCACCAGCCACCGAAAGTGCCGTGCCGTAATCGTGCATTGCGCGGCATCGGTGAACCGCCAACGCGGTTGCAGCGCCGGAGGATGGCTTTAGACAGGAGCAATGGCTGAACCCGCTTCCCTGCTCCACGATGGATTCCTCCTGCTCGGCTTTGCGCTGGTCTTCGTGCTGGTGTTCCGGCGGCTCGGTCTGGGCGCAACTTTGGGCTATCTGCTCGCAGGCGCCGTGGTCGGGCCGCAAGTGCTGGGTCTTGTGGCCGATGCCGAACAGAAGCTCGGGATCGCCGAACTCGGCATAACCCTGCTGCTGTTCCTCGTCGGGCTGGAACTGAACCCGTCGCGGCTGTGGCGAATGAAGCGCGACATTCTCGGCCTCGGGCTGCTGCAAGTGACCGCCTGCGGGCTGGCCGTTGCCGGCATGGTGGGCCTGACCACCGAATTCAGCTGGGCGGCGGCGCTGGCGCTCGGCCTGCCGCTGGCGCTTTCGTCCACCGCGCAGGTTCTGCCGATGCTGCAATCGTCAGGCCGCCTGCGCACGCCTTTTGGTGAGCGCGCCTTTGCGATCCTGCTGTTCCAGGATCTTTCGATCATCCCGTTGATCACGATCATCTCGGCGATGAGCCGCAATCCGGCTGACGCAGGTGGCCCTCCCGGCTGGCAGCTGGCGCTGTATACGGTGGCGGCGCTTGCCGGACTGATCGCCGCCGGGCGGTTCGTCATCCGTCCACTGTTCCGCCTGATCGGAAATCTGGGCGAGCGCGAAATGTTCGTCGTCGCGGCACTGTTCACCGTCATGGCCTCGGCTGCGGTGATGGAAGTGCTCGGCCTATCCACCGCGCTGGGCGCATTCGTGGCGGGCGTGATGCTGGCCGACAGCCCCTATCGCCACGAACTTGAGGCTGACGTCGAACCCTTCCGCTCTATCCTGCTCGGACTGTTCTTCCTTGCCGTGGGCATGATGCTCAATCTCCACGCGATTGCCGAACGCCCGCTGTTCGTGATCGGCATGGCGATCGGACTGATTGCCATCAAGGGCGGGATCATCTTCCTGATCGGCCTTGCCTTCCGCATGCCATGGCGCGGCGCGCTGGCTCTCGGCCTGTTGCTGAGCCAAGGCGGGGAGTTCGGCTTCGTGCTGTTCGCGCAGGCGCAACAGGCGCTGCTGATCGCGCCTGATGCGGCGAGCCTGTTTGGCGCGGTGGTGACGCTGTCGATGGCCACGACGCCGTTCCTGATGATGGCCACCAGCCGTTTCCGCAAGGAAGCCGAGGTCGCCCGGGGCGAACGTGAAGGGCCGCAAGCCGATGGGGCGAACGCGATCATCGTCGGCTTCGGACGCTTTGGCCAAGGCGTGAGCCAGATGCTGCTCGCCAGCAACATTCCGGTGACCATGGTCGATACCGATATCGAGATGATCGACGTTGCAGCGGAATTCGGCGCGAAGGTCTATTTCGGCGACGGTACGCGGATCGACTTGCTGCGGCAGGCAGGAGCCGATGATGCGGAGATGATCTTCTTCTGCATCGACGGCGACCAGATCTCGCCCGAATTCGTCGAGGCTGTCCACGAATCCTTCCCCCGCGCAGCGATCTACGTGCGCGCCTATGACCGCCGCGCGCTGATCCGCCTTAAAGGTGGGCCTGCCAGCGCGGTGGTGCGCGAGGTGCTGGAATCGGCGGTGCGCATGGCGCGCATGGCGCTGAACGACGCAGGACTCTCGGAAGAAGCGATCAACCGCGCCGAAGACATGTTCCGTGCTCGGGACCGCGAGCGCCTGAAATTGCAGGTCGAGGCCGGCGATGTCCGGGTGGCGCGGGACCGGATCATCACCCGGCCCCAAGCGCCTGCAAGCTGAAATCGCATCGTAATGGCGGGGCGGCGATGAGGGATCGCCGCCCCACTTCCAGCCCTCAGGCCGGCTGGTATTCGGTCGCCTTTTCCTTGCGCACGGTGCGGCTGCTACGACCATCGATGCCGACCGGCACCACGCCCGCAATCGTCGCGCGGCGAAGGGTGCGGCGCTGCAGGCCAAAGTCCGCCACGGCGCGGTGCTGGGTCGACTGGTTGTCCCAGAATGCCACATCGCCTGCCTGCCAGCGCCAGCGCACCACGTTCTCCGGGCGCGTGATGTGATCCTGCAGGATCTGGAACAGACGCGCCGAATCCGCCTGGTTCAGTCCGACGAACTGCTTGACGAAGTGGCCGAGCAACAAGCTGCGCTGACCCGAAACCGGGTGCACGCGCACCACTGGATGCTCGGTTTCGTAAACCGTCGAGGCGAAGACGTTCTTCTGGAACAGTTGGCGGTCCTTCTCGGCGGCATCGCCCTTGGGTGCGTTCGAGAGCACGGCGGCGTAGTCATAGAGGTTTGTATGGGTGGCCCAGAGGTTGTTCGCGAGCTGGCGCAGCGTTTCAGGCAGGCTTTCATATGCCGTTTCGCCGTTGGCCCAAAGGGTGTCTCCGCCTGCTTCGGGAATGGTGATCGCGCGCAGGATCGAGCCCTTGGGATAGGCATCGACGAAGGTTACGTCGGTGTGCCAGCTCGACGCGGCGTAGCCTTCCTTGCTGTCGAGTTCTAGCAGATAGCGCGAACCCTGCGCCACCGGCACCGTCGGGTGCGCAACCGGATCGCCGAACAGCGAAGCGAAGCCTTCGTGCCGCGCGTCGTCGAGGTCCTTTTGGCCGCGGAAGAACACCACCTTGTGGCGGACGACGGCATCCTTGATCGCCTTCACGGTCTGCGCATCGAGATCGCCCGAGAGCGTTACGCCCCGGATTTCAGCACCGATGTTGCCGGTGATTGGCACGATATCGAGTGGCGAGTTTGCATCCCTGGCGTTGGCGTATGTGGTAATCGCATTCATGGTCATCACTCCTTGAGGGGACTGTGAGGGCAGTAGGGGGATTTATTCGGCCGGCTGGAGCGCAGGGTCGTCTGCGGAGTTCAGGCGGAGGCGAATTGCATTGTGCTGGTCGGCATCGAGCGAGAAGCCGGTGATGACCGCAGCGGAAATGGCGTGGGCGAGAGCGGGGCCGAGCGCAAAGACGAGCAGCAGTCCGTCGAGCGCCTGCGGGGTATTGGTGGCCTTCGGGTCGAAGCCGAACCACGCGATCAGCGGCAGGGCGATGCCAGCGGCGAGCGCGCCGCCGATCTTGTCAGCCAGACCGAACACCGAATAGTACAGCCCGGCGCGTTCCTCGCCGGTATCGACGCGGTGCTTATCGGCAACATCGGCCACCATCGACCGCAGCATGATATTGCCCGAGCCTTGGGTAAGGCCCTGCGCGAAAGCGAGCAGCAGCACGAGCCAGAAAAGGTCAGGCGTGGTCAGCACAAGCGCGAGGTTGATAAGGGCCTGCAGCACTTCGGCGAGGATCGCGGCGTTGCGCTTGCCGAGGCGCACACCGATGCGCTGCCAGATCGGCGCGGCGAGCATGCCGAACGCATACTGGAACAGGAACAACCCCGCCGCCCATTCGGGCCGCCCTAGGTAGAACGTCACATAGAACAACAGTAGCGTGGTGCGGATGCCCTGCCCCGCCCGCACCGCCGCGTCCGAGGCGAGCACGCGCAGCAGCAGCGCATTGCCGAACACCGCGCGCAGGGCGGCTGAGGGAGACAGCGACGTGACCGGCGAGAGCGCGGGCGTAAGGGGTGATGCCTTTTCCTCGCGCGTGGTCAGCGTCAGCCACAAGGCGGGAACCGCGCTGGCCAGCACGAGCAGGCCAAACAGTGTCAATTGCAGGCGCCCGTCACCGGGCTGCAGCTTCTGCGCAATCGCCGCCAGCCCCAGCGCCGCAACCAGCGCGACCGACTGTATCAGCGTGAAGGTCGAAGCGGCGCGGGTGCGGTCATGGTATCCCGGCGCGACCTCGCCGCTCCAGGCGAGCAGCGGCGTCGAGATCAATGAAAGTCCGGAATAATAGGCGGCAAGCGCCACCACCAGCCATGCCGCGCCGATGCTGTCCGGCGGGAAGAACAGCATCGCGCTGCCGCCCGTGAACAGCACGCCGCCCGCCGCGATCCACGGACGCCTGCACCCGAACCGGCTGCGGGTCCGGTCGCTCAGTGCGCCGACCACCGGGTCGAGCACACTGTTGAACAACTGACCCGCAAGGTAGAGCGATCCAACCAGCGCCAGCGACAGCCCGAAGTCCCGGGCAAGGATTGCAGGAAGCCATGCCATGACAGGTTGCGCCGCCGCCGTGACTGGCAGGTAAATCGCCCCAAGCCGCGCGAAGCGTGCAGTGGATGGGGAAAGCGGGATCACGGTCATGTCAGGACCTCACAGCCGGGTTCGCAGCGTGACACCGAATGTGCGTGGGTCGCCCACCTGGGCCGTGACCACGCCGGTGTTCGCGGCGGTAAGGTTGAGGAAGTAGTCTTCACCTGTCAGGTTGCGCGCCCAGACCGAGAGATCCCACAGCCCGTCATCGGTCTTCAGCCCGATGCGCGCATTGGCGATGCCGAAGCCCGGAACCTGCGCCCATGCCGAATTGGTAGCAGAGGTGTTGAAGCTTGACCGGTGAGCGTAATCGGCGTGCGCATAGAGGCCGACCTCACGTCCGCCGAGTTCACCCAATGGTGCCTTGGCGTCTGCACCAATGGAGTAAGAAAACTTCGGCACGCCCGAAAGCGGCTTGCCCGAAAGATCCTGAATGCCGCCCAGGTTGAGGTTCTCCACTGCCTGCGGGGCGTTGGTGTATTCGACATACTTGGCGTCGGTGTAGCTGGCCGAGGCGTTGACCGAGAAGTTGTCGCTGGCGCTGAACGCCAGATCGCCCTCAATCCCGCGCGAACGCACCTTGGGAATATTTGCGATATATTGGCGCACGTTGACGGTGTTGGGCACCTGCTCGGTGATCGCGGTCTGGTAATCGCGGATTTCGGTCCAGAACGCGGCGGCGTTGAACGTGGCGCGGCGATCCAGGAACTGCGACTTGAAACCAAGCTCGAACGCGTCGACCTTTTCGGGCGCGACATCGGGCGCGATTCCCGCTGGCAGGGCGGTCAGGTTGAGCCCGCCCGACTTGTTGCCGCGCGAATAGCTCGCATAGACATTCGCCTCCGGCGCGACCTTCCAGTTGAGCGTGACGAGGCCTGACAGGCTGTTGTCGGTGAACTTGGTGGCAAAGCTGGTCACCGGATTGAACTGGCTGCGGATCGCATTGATCGCTGTCACTTGCGCAGGCGTGAACCCGGAGAGATTGGCGCCATCCACCCAGAACTGACTGAACGCGCCCGACTTCTTCTCGTGCGACCAGCGCAGGCCGGTGGTCAGCGTCAGCGCATCCGACAAATGCCAGTCGGTCTGGCCGAACAGGGCAAATGTCTTGGTTTCGGGCGTCGAGGTGGAGTTCGCCTCAAACCCGTTGAGCGCGGCGTTGGCGATGGTCTGGTTGACCGCCGGCAAGTTCCACAGCGCCGCCGCCGAACCGTAGCGCGTCGCGCCATAGCCCTTGACCGTCTGCCAGAAATAGTAGGCCCCGATCACGTAATCCACGGATCGATTCCCTTGGGAGGCGAGCCGCACTTCCTGGCTGAACTGGCGCTGGCGATTGGCCTGCTGCGCTTTGGTCGTGATCGGCAGCGAAGTGCTGTCGCCGTCGTTGGCCGGGTTCCAATCCCACCAGCGATAGGCGGTGATCGATGTCAGCGCCGCGCCGCCAAGGTCGAGATTGGCTTCGCCCGAAACGCCGTAACCTTCCATGTTCGACTGGTAATGGCTGTCCGCCTCGCCGATCCGGTCGAACGGCTGGAATGCAGGGAGCGTGTAACCGGGGAAACGCGCGGCGCGAGCGGCAAAGTTGTTCGGGATCGTCGCGCCATTGGCGTAAGTCGTGTGCAGATCCGCAAAGACGCTTAGCACATGGTCCTGCGTCTGCTTGGCATAGTCGCCGATGATGCGCAGCTCGAAGTCGGGCGTCGGCGTGAACAGCAGTTGTCCGCGCACGCTCTCGTTGCGGTAATTCTGGGCGCGGGTGTTGGTGGTCTTGTTGAACAGGAAGCCGTCGTTCTCGCTGACCGCGCCTGAAATGCGCACTGCCAGCAGATCGGGCAGGACGCCTGCCGAAACCGAGCCGCGCACCTGATAGAACCCGTAATTGCCAAGGGTCGCCTCGCCCGAGAATTCGGGATCGAACGTCGGCTTCTTCGAAGTGATGTTGACCACGCCCGAGGTGGTGTTCTTGCCGAACAGCGTGCCCTGCGGCCCGCGCAACACCTCGATGCTCTGCAGGTCGACGAGGTCGAATTGCGAGAGGCCGACACGCCCGTAATAGACGTTGTCGATGTAGAACCCGACGCCGTTTTCCAGCCCGTCGTTGGTCAGCGCCACGTTCGAGCCAAGGCCGCGAATGTTGATGTTGGTGTTGCGCGGATTGAAGCTGAACACTTGCAGGCTCGGCACCTGTTGCTGGATCTGGCCGAGCGTGAAATCACCGCGCTTTTCCAGCGTTTCGGCGGTGATCACGCTGATCGCAACGGGCACGTCCTGGACATTCTCATCGCGGCGGCGCGATGCGGTCACCACAATGGTCTCACCGCCCGCATCAGACGCAGCATCGGCTGCCAGATCGTCGACCACAGCGGGCTGCACGTTTGTGTCGGCTGCACGCGCCGTCCCACCGAGCGTAAGTGCCGCAAGCGCGACGCCCGAAAGAGTAAAGTGACGCTGCACGCAAGAAATAGCCCTGTTCATTCTATTATTCCCTGAACCCTGTTGATGTGTTCGCCGCGCCAGGGCGGCGGTAGATGTTGGCGGTAACGGGCACGGGTCCGCGCTCGGTGCTGCCTGTGGCGACGCCGCAAAGAGCAACAATCGACTGCTGCAGAGACGCGGGATACAGTGCCAGATCCGCAAGATCGGAACTGGTAAGCGGTCGCATGACGCACTCCTCCCGGCACCGGCCTGCCAAGGCAGGTCCGCGCCGAAATTGCGTTATTTCTGGAAAGCCGGCATGACCGTCCCGCGCCCGTTCAGGGTGGCGGAAGCTGTGTCACATATCGGCAGGTTTGCGCGTCAGGCGCGCATCATCATGATTTGCATCGTATCACCTCATTGTTGAGGGGAACACGATGCCTGGCGCTGTCGCCCCAGCATCGCGCGCTTTAGCCATTGGTAACGCGGAGCAAGCTGCTTCCCGATCAAATCCCGCGGATCAGGACCCTTGAAATGCATGACGGCCTGATCACCGATAGCCATGCGGGTTAATCTCTACCTATCTAGTTGAGTCTTTGGCGTCAACCGCCAGCTTGCCCATTCGCCGCAAAAGGATAACTTGCTGACGCTAAAGCTTGATTGTCTATGTAAATGATAGACAATCAAGCCGCCGCGTATAGGATCGGCTTGCCTTACGCGTCCACGCGCGGGTCCTTCACCTTTGAAACCATGGACCGCCCGATGACGACCATACCACTTACGCCCCGCCTCAGCCGCCGCTCGGCCCTGCAAGGCGCTGCAGCGACCTTGGCCGCCGCAGCCACGCCCGCCATCGCGCGCGCGCGCCGCAAGCGCCCGAACATCCTTTACATCATGGCCGACGATCTCGGCTTTGCGGACCTGTCCTGTTATGGTCGCCGCGATTTCGAAACGCCCGCGCTCGACCGGCTTGCGGCAGACGGCCTGCGTTTCACAAACGCCTATGCCAACAGCGCGGTCTGTACCGCCACCCGCGTCGGCCTGATCACCGGGCGCTACCAGTATCGCCTGCCCGTCGGCCTTGAGGAGCCGCTGGCCTTTCGCCAGAACATCGGCCTGCCTTCGTCGCATCCTACCCTGCCCTCGCAGCTGGCGAAAGCGGGCTACCGCACCTCGCTCATCGGCAAGTGGCACCTTGGCAGCCTGCCCGATTTCGATCCGGTGCAGAGTGGTTATCAGACCTTCTGGGGCATCCGCAGCGGCGGCGTCGATTACTACACCCACGCCACCAGCAACGGGCAACTCGACCTGTGGGACGGCCCAACCCCGGTCGATCAGGCGGGCTACCTCACCGATCTTCTGGCCGACCGCGCCATTGCCGAGATCCGCGTGGCATCGGCAGGTGCCCAACCATGGTTCATGAGCCTGCACTTCACCGCGCCGCATTGGCCATGGGAAGGGCCGGACGATGCGAGCGAATCCGCGCGCATTGCCAAGGCCAAGGACCTCAAGGCCCTGTTCCACTTCGACGGCGGCAGCGCCGCGATCTATGCCGCCATGGTCCGCCGTCTCGACTACCAGATCGGCCGCGTGCTCGGCGCGCTCGACAAGGCGGGCGTGGCGGAAGACACTGTCGTCGTCTTCACCAGCGATAATGGCGGCGAGCGTTTCTCCGACACCTGGCCGTTCAGTGGCCGCAAGACCGAATTGCTCGAAGGCGGCCTGCGCATTCCCGCCATCGTGCGCTGGCCCGGCGTGACCAAGGCAGGCGCCACCAGCGACGCCCAGATCATCTCGATGGACTGGCTGCCCACGTTCCTTGCGGCTGCCGGCGCCGCGCCGGACGCCCGCTTCCCCAGCGACGGCGTGGACATAACCCCAGCCATCGGCGGTGCGTCCCTGCCCGCACGCACCCTGTTCTGGCGCTACAAGAACCACGCCCAGCGCGCGGCCCGTCGCGGCGACCTCAAATACCTCAAGATCGCGGACAACGAATTCCTGTTCAATGTCGCCGCCGACCCGCTCGAACGCGCCAACCTCAAGGATCGCCAGCCCGAAGCCTTCGCCAGCCTCAAGGCAGAATGGGAAGCGTGGAACGCGACGATGCTCCCGCTCGACCCGCAATCCTACACCCACGGCTTCACCGCCAGCGAACTGGCCGATCATTATGGCGTGGACGACTGAAACGAACCTTTTCACGGAAGCGTCAGAGCCATTGACGAATCCCCAAAAACCTCGCAATAGCGCGCTTCCTGCGAGAGCGGGCGCTTAGCTCAGTTGGTAGAGCATCTCGTTTACACCGAGAGGGTCGGCGGTTCGAGCCCGTCAGCGCCCACCATGCAAATTGCCGCGCACCTTCCGCGCAGCTTCCCACGCACCGTTCGTCGCGCCGTTAACCCGGCGCTAACCACGTGGTGGCACGCTGTGAGGATGAGCAAAAGAGCGATCTTTGCACTCACCTTGGCCGCGTTGCTGACAGGCTGCATCGGTTCGCCCGATGCCCCGCAGCGAACGCCGTCGCGCGGGACCGGCGCCTCCATCACCCAGACCCCGCAAGGCCGCGCTTGTCTTTCAGGGCTTGGCGCGACTCAGGCCAACTTCACGCCGCTACCCGACCAGTATTTCGGTGCAGGCTGCTCGACCGTCGGCACGGTCAGGCTCGGCTGGCTGCGCGGCGACGAGGGACGGCTCGACGTGGCCAATCTCGGTCCGGTATCTTGCCCGGTTGCTACCGCGCTGCAACGCTGGGCGCGCTACGGGGTGGACCGCGCGGCGCGGCAGATCCTCGGCAGCCCGCTTGCCCGGATCGAAACGATGGGCAGCTATTCGTGCCGCAACGTCGCAGGCACTACCCGCCTTTCCGCACACGCCACCGCCAGCGCGGTCGACATCGCCGCATTCCGGCTGGCCGACGGGCGGCGGATCAGCGTGGTGGCCGACTGGAACTCACCCTCACCGCAGACGCGCGCCTTCCTGCGCACGGTCCGCGATAGCGCCTGCAAACGCTTCGGCACGGTGCTGACGCCCGATTACAACGCCGCCCACCGCGATCACCTGCACCTTGAGCCCGGCGGCATGCGGCCGTTCTGCCGCTAGAAATGCCGCGTCAGGCGGCCAGATCGTCCAGACCGGTCGCCTCGATCCGCAGCCGGACCGCTTCGGCAGCGTGGCGCGCGCCCAATTTGCCCATCATCTTCATGCGGTGGATTTCAACCGTGCGCGGGCTGATGTCCAGTTCGCGGGCAATAGCCTTGTTGCTGCAACCTTCGGCCAGACGGTCAAGCACTTCGCGTTCGCGCGTGCTGAGCCGGGAGATGCGCTGGCGGGCTTCTGCAGCACGGGCGCGCTGGGCACGGAACGAATCCGCCTCACGCGCTGCATTGGCAATGGCTTCATTGAGCGGCGCGATCTGCGAAGGCATGGGCAGATAGTCGAGCGCACCGGCCTTTATCGCGCGAACCACCGCAGATGTTTCGGGCACTTCGGAAATGGCGATGACGGGCAGCCAGTGTCCGGCATGCATCATCGCGGTAATCAGGTTGGGTATACCGTCCCCGACAGGATCGTCCTGTGCCAGCACAAGACCGCCTGAAGGCGCATGCGCCAGCAGTTCCCCGGCGTTGGCATAGATTTCAGCATGATGGCCAGCTGCAAACGCTAGGCGTGCGAGCTGTGCCCTGCGGGCGGAGTCACCATCGAGGATGTGGAGTGTTACACGATCAGCCATGCCGGTGATTAATCACCTGCCGACGTCCGATGGCCACAGACGTTAGCTTCGTAATGAACTGAATAAGTTGGCAAACGCGGCCTACCTACAGGATTTTCCTTAGGACGATCGCTTCGGGAACGGATCAATCATCCTCCCAGAATTGCCTGCACATGGCAATTTTCGTGCAGGCCCGGTCAGGATTGCTCGACTCAGGGCGAATTTGGCAAGCCGTCGTTAACCAATCGACCCTCAACTTTCCGGGCCATCCGCCTTCCCGTGGCGTGTCAGTTTCCGCCCGGTTGTTCACCATTCTGGGTGAACGAGTAATCGGGCAGCGAATGGAACGCCTGCCGCAATGCTTCGCTCCAACTCGACGAGATCGCCTTGAAGTAAGGATCGCTGGCGAGGATGCGCCGCTGATGCAGCGGTTCGAAGTTGTCTCGCTCCATCACCATCAGGTCGAACGGAAGACCCACTGAGAGGTTGGCCGCAAGTGTCGAATCGAATGACACCATCAGCAGCTTGACCGCGTCCTCAAAGCTCATCGTCCGGTCATAGCCGCGCAGCAGGATCGGGCGCCCGTACTTGGTCTCGCCGATCTGGAAGAAGGGCGTATCGAAGCTGGCCTCTATGAAGTTGCCTTCGGGGTAGATCATGAACAGGCGCGGTTCCATGTCCTTGATCTGGCCTGCGACGATCATCGATGCGGTAAAGCGCGGCCCCTCGCTTTGCATGCCGCCTTCCTGGCGCCCTTCGATCACACTGCGCAGCAAACCCCCTACCTGGGTGGCGATCTGGAACATCGTCGGGGCTTCGAGAATCGAGGGCCGCCGGTCGCTTGGCGCCTTGTTTCGCTCCTCCATCTGCGAGATCACGGCCTGGGTCGTGGCGAGGTTGCCAGCGGTCATGATCGTGATCTGGCGTTCGCCGGGCACCGACCAGTGGTACATCTTCCGAAACACCGAAATGTTGTCGACGCCCGAATTCGTGCGGGTGTCGCTCATCAGGACAAGTCCCTTGTCGAGCACCATTCCCACGCAATACGTCATTGGCCTGCCCCGATGTTTCCAGCCTGCAATAACCTCGTCCGGCGCGCGCGCCGACTCCGAACCCCCAAGGTCACCGATCTGTCTTATTGTTCCACACGCTGTTGCTGCACGGCAAGCTTCACGTGCATGGATTCATCACGCGATCCATACCGGATCCCTGTGATCGGCGCGGCATCTCGGTAGTCGCGCCCCGTGGCCACGCGGACATAACGAGCATCGGGACTGATTCCATTGGATATATCGAAGCCAACCCAGCCCAGACCTTCGACGAAGGCTTCGGCCCAGGCGTGGCCCGCGTCCTGATCGACACGGTCATCCATCATAAGATAACCGCTGACGTAGCGTGCCGGAATGCCCAGCGCCCGTGCCGCACCGATGAAAACATGGGCATGGTCCTGGCAGACGCCGCGCCCGGCCGCCAGAACGCCCTCGGCAGTGGTCGCCGAATCGGTGTGGCCGGTGGCATATTCCACACGGTCGCGGATCAGCGCGGAAAGGCTATGCAGCGCGGTAACCGTATTGCTCTCGGACGGCAGCCCACCGATCAACCCGCGCATCCGCTGGCCAGTGCGTGTCAGATCGGTCTGCTCGAGGAACAACCACATCGGCATGAAGCCCGAATGACGCCCGATGATACCGGCCTCGTCGTTCGTGTCGACAATGCCGTGGCAGCGGATCGTCACTTCACGGGCGCCGGAATCGAACGAGATCAGTGAGACGTGATTGCAGTTCTGATCGTCGTATTCGACCTGAAGCTGCGCGCCTTCGAAGGTCATGTTCCATTCGATCACGCGCTGGCCCGACGAGGCCTTGGGCATCAGCCGCAACCGCTGCATCCCGCGCGAAACCGGCTCGGAAAAGACGTAGTGCGTCGTATGGTCAACCGCGATACGCATGATGAAACCTATTCGGTAAAACGGTAGTCGCGCTGAATCTGCAGCGCGAGCGCGGTGTTGGCGCGGATGAACTTGCCGATAAACTCGTGCAGGCCCTGCTCGAAAATGCCGTCAATCGTGGCCTGATGGAACTGGCAGTCGGCATCACGCAGCAGTTCGTGGCTGTGCATCTCATTGCCGTATTCGCGCGCAAGGCTGGCGAGGTTCGAGCGCAGCTTGGAATAGCAGAACGCCAGACTGCGCGGAAAACGTCCGTCGAGAATCAGGAACTCGGCAATGCCGCGCGGGTCCATGCGCCCGGCGTTGAGCCAGCGATAGGCGCGCTCCCCGGCGACCGAGCGCAGCACGTTTTCCCACTGCACATTGTCGAGGCTCGATCCGACATAGGACACCGACGGCAGCAGCACATAATACTTCACGTCGAGAATGCGCGCAGTGTTGTCAGCCCGCTCGATAAAGCTGCCCATCCGCGCGAAGTTGTAGATCTCGTTGCGCAGCATGGTGCCTTCCATCGCACCGCGCACCTGGGTCGACTGGCGGCGCACCTGATCAAGCACATCGCCGAGCCGCGTTTCGGGCACCGGCCTTGCCAGCGCGTCTTTCAGCTTCATCCAGCCGTCGTTGACCGATTCCCACACCTCGCGCGTGATCCCTCCGCGCACCATGCGCGCGTTGGTGCGTGCCTCCTCGGCCATCGCCAGAATGCTGCCCGCGTTGTCGCGGTCCCGCAGGATGAAGTTGAACACGTGAGGGCCGGTATATTCCTTGCCGTGACGCGCTTCGAATGCCTGCCGCAGCCCGAGAGTGACGATCAGCGAGCGCCATTCGTCAGACGCGTCCGACGCATCGCGGGTCAGCGCCATGCGGAAGCCCGCCTCGATCAGGCGCGAGATGTTCTCCGCGCGTTCAAGGTAGCGGAACAGCCAGAATATGCCGTTTGCGGATCTGCCTAACATCAGTCGTCCAGTACCCAGCTGTCCTTGGTGCCACCGCCTTGCGACGAATTGACCACCAGCGATCCCTTCTTGAGCGCGACGCGCGTCAAACCGCCCGGCGTGATGTCGATGCCATTGGGGCTGACCAGCACGAAGGGCCGCAAATCCACATGGCGCGGCGCGAGGCCCGCCTTGGTCAGGATCGGCACGGTCGAAAGCGACAGCGTCGGCTGCGCGATATAGTTTTCAGGCCGGGCACGCAGTTTGGCCTCGAACGCCGCCAGTTCACGCTTCGACGAGGTCGGCCCGATCAGCATCCCGTAGCCGCCCGAACCGTGCACTTCCTTGACCACCAGATCGGCGAGGTTGTCGAGCACGTACTTCAGCGCTTCCGGCTCCGAACAGCGCCACGTCGGCACGTTCTGCAAGATCGGTTTCTCGCCGGTGTAGAACTCGACGATTTCTGGCATGAACGAATAGATCGCCTTGTCGTCGGCAATTCCGGTGCCCGGCGCATTGGCGATGGTGATGCCGCCAGCGCGGTAGACATCCATGATCCCGGGTACGCCAAGCACGCTGTTCGGATTGAACGTCAACGAATCGAGGTATTCATCGTCCACACGGCGATAGAGCACGTCGATCGGTTCATACCCGCGCGTGGTGCGCATCGCGATGCGGCCATTTTCGACGCGCAAGTCGCTGCCCTCGACAAGCTCTGCGCCCATCTGGTCGGCGAGAAACGCGTGCTCGAAGTAAGCCGAATTGTAGATGCCCGGCGTCAACACCGCGACCACCGGCTTCTTGCCGTCGCACGCGGGCGGCGCGCAAGCCGCAAGGCTGCGGGCGAGGCGGCGCGGATAGTCCGAAACCTCGCGCACCCGTACGCGGGTGAACAGTTCCGGGAACATCGCCATCATCGTCTCGCGGTTCTCCAGCATATAGGAGACACCGGAGGGCGTGCGGGCGTTGTCTTCCAGCACCATGAAATCATCCTCGCCCGTGCGGACAAGATCGATCCCGACGATGTGAGTATAGACCCCGCCCGGCGGTGTGAAGCCAACCATCTCCGGCAGGAACGCCACGTTGCCTTTCAGCAACCGCGCGGGCAACCGGCCCGACCGCACGATTTCCTGGCGGTGATAGAGGTCATGCAGGAACGCATTCAGCGCCCGCACCCGCTGGTCGATCCCGCGCGACAGCTTGCGCCATTGCTGCGCGGTGACGATGCGGGGCACCATGTCGAACGGGATCAGCCGTTCTTCGGCATCCTCGTTGCCATAGACATTGAAAGTGATCCCGGTGCGCCGGAAGAAGGCCTCCGCCTCACTGCCCTTGCGCCGCAAAAGGTCTGGCGGCTGTTCGTCATGCCAGTTGCAGTATCCCGCATATGCAGGCCGCACCGAGCCATCGGCATCGAGCATCTCGTCATATGACGAGGGCAGAGTTTTTTTCATAGGCACATCCCGTCTGGCGTCCAAGCTTGCACAACGAATCGGGTTTGCCAAGCGCGCGAATGCTGCACCTGCGAAATAATTTGAATCCGGTGTTCTGCGGCTGTCGAAAGCGGCAATCAGTATGCGTCGATCAATCGTCCGACCGTGGCGGCAACGTCGGGGTGTGCGGCGAAGCCAAGGTGCGTGCAGCGCATCGGCACGGCCAGATCGCGTTCGCCCTTGCGCCCGCAGGCCGAGCGCGGCGAAATGATCCCGTCGCGCGCGCTCCACAAGGCCACAGTGGGCACTGGCGGCTTGACCGCCATGTCACGTCCGACCGGCGGATCGTCCACCGAATGCCCCGCGATCAGCTGATAAGCGCGCCAGGCATTGTTGGCACGGCGGTCGCCCGAGAACGGCGTGCCCATGGTAATCACCAGCCGCACTGCCTCGGGGTGCAGCCGCGCCACTTCGCGCGCGAAGATACCGCCAAGGCTCCAGCCGACCAGCACCAGCGGCTCGCCTTCCTTGCGCGCCATCGCCACAACGCGCTCGCACAGCCGCTCGAAGCGTTCCTCGCTCGGCCCGAAGTTGAAGCCCAGCCCCCAGTCGCTCACCCGGTGCCCTGCCGCTTCCAATACGCGCGCCAGCGGCTTCATCCGCACCGGATGCGTGCCGAAACCGGGCAGGAGCATGACAGGCCGGGATGCGCCGGCCAGTTCGGTTGCCGGGCGGGCCTTGCGCATCGCCTGCCAGTGCTCGACCGGCGTGCTCAGTTCACCGAGGAACCGCTCCCACGCTGGCCCGCGCGAACCTGCAGGACGCGGCTGAAACGCCAGCGCCTGCCGCCGCACGATCTCGTCACGCAGCAACGCGAGTCGGGCCGAAATCTGCCCGCCGCCGTTCGCACTATCTGCCTGCTTGAACATCATTGCCATTGCCTGCGCCCTATCGGCCTAACCACCGATGAACGCCAGCGTGGCGTAATTGTTTCACATTTGCGTCAAGAATGGGACGATCACTTATCCTCGTCGCCCTTGCACTCACCGGTGCGCTTGGACACCAAGGCCATTTCCATGGCCATCGCCTTGCCATTGGGCGCCATGCCCTTCATCGCCATGGTCATGTCATAGGCGTCGGCGCTGTAGGTGCCGACCATGGTCATCTTCGCCGAGGCGGTGCCCTCGCCTTCTGTGCCCTTGCAGGTCATCGCCGCATCGATTTTGCCGCCGCCCATCGTGAACGAGTCGTAGCGGCAGTCCTCGCCCGTCTGGCCGAAGAACGAACCGTCTGGCTTCTCGGTTTCTTCCTTGGTCAGGCACGAAGCAAACGTGCGGCTTTGCCCCATCATCGCCTGCATCTGCTGCCTGGCCTCGGGCGGCATCCCCTCCACCTCGAACTTGTTGAACTTCATCGTGAGCTCCCAGCGCCCCGGCGTCAGCTTCATCCCGGCATCGGCCACCTTCTTGGCCACTTGCGCGGTCGAGGCGTTCTTCTCGTCCACCTGCTTGTCGTCCCCACAGGCGGAAAGGCAGGCGGCAAGGATCAGGGCATAAGCGGCGCGCATCGGGCACTCCCTCGTTGATTATGGGCCGAGGCTATCACGACCGGAAAAAAGCGCCAGTGCGGCAGGTCACCGTGACGGGGCGCATTGCCCTACAAGCCGGTTGAACGGACGTGGTTTGTTCCCCATATCCTTGCCCATGGCCGAACTCGTTATCCGCAGAGGGCTCGAAGAGCCCGACACCTCCGGCACGTTCGTGCCCCACCGCCCGGAACGCCCCGACAAGATCGAGGGAGGCCGCCCGTTCAAGGTCGTCTCCGAATACCAGCCCGCAGGCGACCAGCCCACCGCCATCGCCGACCTCGTCGCGGGTTTGCGCGGCGAAAACGGGCGTGAGGGCGACATGACCCAGGTCCTGCTCGGCGTGACCGGTTCGGGCAAGACCTTCACCATGGCCAAGGTGATCGAGGAACTGCAGCGCCCCGCACTGATCCTTGCTCCCAACAAGATCCTCGCAGCGCAGCTTTATGGCGAGATGAAGAGCTTCTTCCCCGACAACGCGGTGGAGTACTTCGTCTCGTATTATGACTACTACCAGCCCGAAGCCTACGTCGCCCGGTCTGACACCTACATCGAGAAAGAAAGCTCGACCAACGAGGCCATCGACCGGATGCGCCACTCGGCCACCCGGTCCCTGCTCGAACGCGACGACGTGATCATCGTCGCGTCGGTTTCGTGCATCTATGGCATCGGCTCGGTGGAAACCTACTCGGCGATGATCTTCGACCTCAAAACCGGACAGTCGGTCGACAGCGGCGAACTGATCCGCAAGCTCGTCGCCCTGCAATACAAGCGCAACGACGTGGCGTTTGCGCGCGGCAACTTCCGCGTGCGCGGCGACAATCTCGAGATCTTCCCCTCGCACTATGATGACACCGCATGGCGCATCAGCTTCTTCGGCGACGAGATCGAATCCATCGCCGAATTTGATCCGCTCACCGGCAAGACCGGCGCGAAGCTGACCAACGTGCGCGTCTATGCCAACTCGCACTACGTCACCCCCGGCCCGACGATGCAGCAGGCCGCCCAGGCCATCCGCTTCGAACTGACCGAGCGGCTCAAGGAACTCGAAGCCGAGGGCAAGCTGCTCGAAGCCCAGAGGCTCGAACAGCGCACCAACTTCGATCTCGAGATGATCGCGGCCACCGGCAGCTGCGCCGGGATCGAGAACTACAGTCGCTTCCTGACTGGCCGTCTGCCGGGCGAACCGCCGCCGACGCTGTTCGAATACCTGCCCGACAATTGCCTGCTGTTCCTCGACGAAAGCCACCAGACCGTGCCGCAGATCGGCGCGATGTCGAAAGGCGATCACCGCCGCAAGCTGACGCTTGCCGAATACGGCTTCCGCCTGCCCAGCTGCATCGACAACCGCCCCTTGCGCTTCAACGAATGGGACGCGATGCGCCCGCAGACCGTCGCCGTCTCGGCCACGCCTGCGCAGTGGGAAATGGAGCAGGCAGGCGGCGTCTTCGCCGAACAGGTCATTCGCCCCACCGGGTTGATCGACCCGCCAGTGTTCATCCGCCCGGTCGAGGATCAGGTGCAGGACTGCATCCAGGAGTGCAAGCTGGTCGCCGCGCAAGGCTACCGCACGCTCGTCACCACGCTGACCAAGCGCATGGCCGAAGACCTCACCGAGTTCATGCACGAAGCGGGCCTGCGCGTGCGCTACATGCATTCCGACGTCGAAACGCTGGAGCGCATCGAACTGATCCGCGACTTGCGCCTTGGCGTCTATGACGTGCTCGTCGGCATCAACCTATTGCGCGAAGGCCTCGACATTCCCGAATGCGGCCTCGTCTGTATACTCGATGCCGACAAGGAAGGCTTCCTGCGCAGCGAAACCTCGCTGATCCAGACTATCGGCCGCGCCGCCCGCAACGTCGATGGCCGCGTGATCCTCTATGCCGACCGGATGACCGGCTCGATGGAACGCGCCATCGCCGAAACCGACCGCCGCCGCGCCAAGCAGGAGGCATACAACCTCGAACACGGCATCACCCCGCAATCGATCAAGCGCGACATCCACAACATCGTTGCCGACACCGCGAGCCGCGATGGCGTGCTGGTCGACATCGAAGATGACGGCGTCAACAACCTCGTCGGCCACAACCTGCGCGGCTACATCGAGGATCTCGAAAAGCGCATGCGCAACGCTGCGGCAGATCTTGAGTTTGAGGAAGCTGGAAGGCTGCGCGACGAGATCCGGCGGCTTGAGGCGACGGAACTTGGGCTGCCAGCGGGCGAGCACAAGGCGCCGATCGTGGGGCGGAGCAACGAGGGCAAGCCGGGGACACGGAAGACGCGGTACGGGAAGAGCCAGAAGACGAAGTGGGGGAGGTAAGGCGACTTGGGATATGCAGGTAGAACGAACTGGTGGATAGAAGCGCAGCCAAAGCCTTGACAAGACCCCGAATGACTCGGACTATCGGGGCTGTGGGGGAGCACTCCTTTTTGTTTTTGGGCGAATCCGTCCAAACGGAGTGCAGCCATGATAGTCAGCATTGCCAACAAGGAAACCGAGGCCATCTGGCTCGGCCAGCGCAGCCGCAAGCTGCCTGCTGATATCCAGAGCCGCGCCCTTGCAAAGCTGGCGATGCTCGATGCGGCTGCCGAATTGGACGACCTCAAGAACCCGCCGAGCAACCGCCTTCACGACCTGAAGTACGACCGCACAGGCCAACATTCCATTTCCATTAACAAACAATGGCGCATATGCTTCGTCTGGAATGACGGAAATGCCTACGATGTCGAAATCACCGATTACCACTGATGGCGAATGGCTGCACAATCCGCACGCAGGCGAACTGCTCGTGTCGGAATTCATGGTGCCGTTGGAACTGGATTGCGCCTCGCTGGCCGCTGCTATTGGCGTGGATGTGGCACGCCTATCCGCTGTAATCGCCGGAACATCGCGTGTGGACGGTGAACTCGATCTCCGCCTCGCCCGCTATTTCCGCATGTCTGAAGGTTTCTTCTTGCGCCTGCAGGATCAGTACGAAATCCGCGAAGCCAAACGCGCTATCAGTGGGGATCTCGACCAGATCGTACCGCGCGCCGCCTGAACCTTCACATGAAGTTCCGGATCACCACCCTCGCGCTAGCGCTCACCCTCGCCGCCTGCTCCAAATCCCCGGCGCCGTCCACCCGCGAAGGCGCGCCGGACAATGCCGTGCGCATGGCGCTGCCTGAGGGCGAGACGCTTCCGGGTGTTCCAGACAGCACTTCCCAACCCGCCTGGGCTGCTGCGCCTGATGGTATGTCGGCACGGTACGGCAATCCGGGCGAACAGCCGCTGGTCTCGATTGCGTGCCGCACCGGCGTGCTGGTCGTCACGCGCCACGCCTATGCGCCGGTCGGCGCACAGGCACTGTTCGCGTTGGTCGGCGACGAAGGGATCATGCGCCTGCCGGTGGACGCCACCGCCATTCCCGGCCAGCGCGGCTATCTGTGGCAGGGCACGCTAACGGCAGACGACGCCCGCGCCAAAGTCCTTGGCGGGGCCTATACCGGCACGCTGCCCGGTGCCGGGATGATCAAGGTTTCTGCTGGCGGCGCGGCGCGCGATGTCATCTCGCGGTGCCGAACCACCGCGCCTACCACAGCGCCAGAGCCTGTCGCCCCTGCGCGAGTGGTCGATTAAACCTTCCCGAACTTCGCCTCGTAGGCAGCGGTATCCCCGCTCGCCAGCAAGCGCGCCTGTTCGACCCAGTTGTCGCGCGTTGCGCGTCCGGCGAAGGAACCCAGTTGCGCGTCAATCCGGGCAATATCCGCGTCGGTCCAGCCCGCGATCTGCGCATAGCTGGTCACGCCAAGCGATGTCAGCAGCGTCTTGAGCTTCGGCCCGACACCCTTGATCCGCCCGAGATCATCGCCGCCCGGATCAGCCTGCGCCTCGGCAATTTCATCCGCAGCGGCAATCGCCACGATCTCGCCGATCCCGGCCATCGTGCCCACGCCCGGCGGCGGGGTGACCAGCGCCGCCGCACTTGGTGCCTCGATCAAGGCGCTATTACGCTCGGCAGGTGCCGCGCCTTCCGACAGTACGTCGGTGTAATCGCGCTTGGTCGGCGCGGGCTTGGTGCGTCCCCACAGCCACCACACGACAAACGCCACCAGCAGGACGATTCCCGCCAGCACAACCTGGTTCGTCTCGATCAGTTCGAGCATTGCCACTCCCTCACGCCCATCATGCCGCCTGCTGCTTGCGGAACAGCACGCGGTCTTCCGGCCCGAACGACCGGACCCACAACATGTAGCAATAAATACCCAGAATGGCGGGAATGCCGAGCGAAAGTTCGGCCCATTCAGGCAACCATGTCACCGCCGTGCCAAGCGCTGCCGCCGGGATCACCGCCCAAGCAAGGCCCCAGCGCCAGTTGCTGATGCTGTGCCCGAGAATGCGGGACAGCACGCGTGACTTCACCGCCGACGAAAGGCCCAGCGAAAGCGCCAGCGCCAGCGCAGCCGCCGCCGCGACATACATCGGCCCCCAGCCCGCATTGCGCGCCGCGACGATCAGCACGATCGTCAGCACCGCTTGGACCGCAATCGTCGCAAGGCTGATCCACAGGTTCCGCATCCGCGCGAGGTAAACCAGCGCCGCCTCGCTCACCACGGCCTTAGAAGCCACCACTTCGGCCACGAGCAGGAACACCAGCGCCGCTGTGCCCGACACGAAGGCAGGCCCGCCAAGGCCCATCAGCCCTTCGCCCGGAATGCCCAGGGCCATCGCAATGCCCACTTGCGCCGCGCTGATCCAGAAACCCACCTGGCACACCTGCTTGGCAATCGCGGCGTAGTCCTTGTCTTTCACGCTGCGCGTGATGACCGGCCCCAGCACCGGTTCGAAGCTGGTCTTGAGCTTCTGCGGCAAGGACGCGAACTGCTGCGCGAAGTAGTAGATGCCCAGCGGCGCTTCGCCCACGAAGAAACGCAGGATGAATACGTCGAGCTTGCGCGTCCCCCACTCTACCGCATCGGCGCCTGCCAAGGGCAAGTTGCGCCGGGCCAGTTCCCAAAGCAACATCGGGCGCGGCTTCCACGCATGGGGAAGCCCGTAGGATCGCACCAGCGAGAACATCGCCACCGCCGTCGCCGCCCAGACCGACAGCAGATAGGCCAGACTCAGGCCCGATTCCGGCGAGACGAAATAGAACACGCCCGCCGCAATCGAGATCGTCCACGGCTCCACCACCGAGCGCGCCCGCACGGTTGCCGCCACGTCGAAACGATAGGCCAATGCCGCCAATGCAAGGTCGCCCAAAGCCAAACCGGGTATGGCCAGCACCAGCAACCGGTCAGCAAGCGAGAACGCGCTGCTCGGATACATCGACTGCGGGAACGCATAGATCACCGCACCCATGCCGAGCGACAGCGCCATCGCCAGCAGGAAGGAATCGCCTACGCTGTTCGCCGGATGCTGGTCGCCCTCAGCCAATCGCTGCGCAAGGCCGCGCTTCTGCCCCAGCGTCGCCAGCATGCCCGCAAATTCGACCATGACCAGCGCCGAGGCGAACCGCCCCATCGCAGGTGCGCCATAGAAGCGGCTGGCGATGATCAGGAACGGGATGCGCGCCAGCAGCCGCAGCAGGAACCCGAGAAAATTGGTGCGCCCGCCCTTTGCAAGCGCGGCAATGTCCTGCTGGCCGGGAGGGGGCGAGGCAGCGTCAGACAAGCGGGTTTTCCGCCTTGAGCGGTCGGGAAAGCAGCCCAGCGACAACGTCCCGCGCAGGCGCACCGCCTTCGAGCAATGTCACCACCGCCTCGACGATCGGCATCGAAATGCCCCGCCCGCGCGCAAGTTCGGCGAGCACCGGCGCGGTGAACGCGCCCTCGGCCACGGTCGTCTGCGATCCCAACACTTCGCTCGCACTCGCGCCTTCCCCCAGCGCCTTGCCCAGCGAAAAATTGCGGCTCGAGGTGGAAGAACAGGTCAGCACAAGGTCACCCAAACCCGAAAGACCCGAGAGCGTTTCCGGCTTTGCGCCCAGCGCCAGCCCGAACCGCTGCATTTCGGCAAAGCCGCGGCTGATCAGCGCCGCACGCGCGTTCTGTCCTAACTGCAGCCCATCGACCACGCCGCAAGCAATCGCGAGCACGTTCTTGACCGCGCCGCCGATCTCCGCGCCCGCGATATCGTCCGAATAATAGGGCCGGAACGCGGGCCGCGCGATGGCAGCAGACAGCCGCTTCCACTGCGCCTCGCCGCCCGCGCAGGCCAGCGTCACTGCCGTCGGCAGGCCAGCGGCCACCTCATGCGCGAATGTCGGCCCGGACAGCACGGCAAGGCTCGCGCCCGGCGCGGCGTCACGGGCAACGTCAGCCATCAGGCGCCCGGTTCCGGCTTCGATCCCCTTTGAACACAGCACCACGTCGCCGCCATCCCGGCCAATCCCGCCCAGAACGCGCGCCAGATGTTGCGCTGGCGTCACCAGCAGCAGCACGGGCACTGCGGCCATCTCGGCCAGATTGTCGGTCGCGGTGATCGAGGCGTTCAACTGCGCCGAGGGCAGAAACAGTCCGTTGCGGCGCTCGTCATTGATCTCGGCCACCAGTTCCGGCTCGCGCGCCCACAGCAGCACCTGGCGCCCGTCGCTCGACAGCATCTGTGCCAGCGCAGTGCCCCATGCTCCTGCGCCGACGACACCCACTTCCACGGTCATGCCTTCACCCCTGCACCGCGCACGGGCGCGGCATTGTCATCGAGCGGCCAGCGCGGGCGCGCCGCCACGTCGAGTGCATCGACATATCCCAGAGCAAAGCGTTCGGCACCAGCCCAGCCGATCATCGCGGCATTGTCTGTGCACAGTTTCGGCGGCGGCGCGACCAGCGGCAGCCCATGCGCGCCCGCCAGCGCCTCCAGCGCACCCCGCAACGCCGCATTGGCTGCAACCCCGCCCGCCACAACCAGCGCGGTCATACCCGGCGAAGCGGCGGCCAGCGCAATCCGAGTCCGGTCCACCACACAATCGATAGCCGCCTGCTGGAACGAAGCCGCGATGTCCGCGTCGGCATAAATCCCCGCATCCTTCGCTCGCATCACCGCGCTTTTCAGTCCGGCGAACGAGAAATGCACCTCACCGCTGCCCACCAGCGGGCGCGGCAGCTTTACCGCACGGGGGTCACCCTCACGCGCCATCCGCTCTACAGCAGGCCCGCCTGGATACCCGAGGCCGAGGATCTTCGCGGTCTTGTCGAAAGCCTCGCCCAACGCATCGTCGATGGTCGTGGCGAGGCGGCGATACTGCCCCACGCCTGCCACTTCCAGAATCTGGCAATGCCCGCCCGAAACCAGCAGCAGCAGATAAGGATAGTGCAGCGACGGATCGGCCAGACGCGGCGAAAGCGCGTGGCCCTCCAGATGGTTGACGGCGATCAGCGGCTTGCCCGCCGCCATCGCCAGCGCCTTGCCCGTGACCAACCCGACCATGACCCCGCCGATCAGCCCCGGCCCCGCCGTCGCTGCAATCGCGTCCATGCCGCCAAGGCCAAGCCCTGCATCGGCCAGCACCGCCGCGATCATCGGGCTGAGCACTTCGACATGGGCACGGGCTGCGATTTCGGGCACCACGCCGCCATAGGGCCGGTGCGCCTCATCCTGCGAAGCGATGCGCTGCGCCACGATACGCGTCTCCAGCGACGCGCCATTGCTGTCGATCACCGCGGCGGCGGTTTCATCGCAACTGGATTCTATGCCAAGGATCAGGGCCATCAGGCGCTTTCCTCTAGAGATAATCCCGTTTACGGCAAGCGGCGCATGACATCAGCCTCTCCCAAACAGCCGCTCAAGCTCGGCACCCGCCGCTCTCCGCTCGCCATGGCGCAAGCCTTTGAGGCCCGCGCACGCCTTTGCGCCGCACATGGCTGGCCCGAAACGATGGTCGAACTGGTCCCCGTCACCGCCAGCGGCGACAAGATTCAGGACCGCCCTTTGGCCGAGATCGGCGGCAAGGCGTTGTGGACCAAGGAACTCGACGCCTGGCTGATCTCGGGCGAGATCGACTTTGCGGTCCATTCGATGAAGGACGTCGAGACCGTCCGCCCTGAACAATTCGCCATCGCCGCCGTTCTTCCCCGCGCCGATGTGCGCGACGTGCTGGTAGGTGCGCCCTCTATCCATGCCATCCCGCCCGGCGCGTGCGTCGGCACCAGCGCGCCGCGCCGCGCCGCGCAGATGCTCCACGCCCGGTCAGACCTGAGGATCGTCGGCTTTCGCGGCAATGTCGCCACGCGCCTCGCCAAGCTGCAGGCAGGCGAGGCTGACGTTACCCTGCTCGCCGCTGCGGGCCTCGAACGACTTGGCGAAACTGGCGTTGGCCATCCGCTATCCGAATTCGAATGGCTCCCCGCCCCCGCCCAAGGCGCAATCGGCATCGAATGCCTTGTCGAGCGGGATGACCTGCGCCACTGGCTTGCCGCCATCGATGACACGCCCAGCCATGATGCCATCCGCGCCGAACGCGCGCTGCTTCTCGCGCTTGGCGGCAATTGCCACAGCCCGATTGCGGTCCTGACGACTGCCCATGCATCTTCGCTCACCCTGCGCGCCGCCATCTTCAGCCCCGATGGTGCAGAGCGCGTCGAAGCCAGCGAAACCTTCGCTCCGCACGACGCAGATGGCCCCGCCCGCCTCGCCCAGCGCCTGCTGGCAGAGGCCCCTGAATCGGTGACCGTGCATTTCAGCGGAGCGCCATGACTTCGCTTCCGCTGATCGTGATCCGCCCCGAACCGGGCAATACGGGCACCCTCGCCGCTGCGAAAGCCATGACCCTCGCAGCCCACGGCTTCCCGCTGTTCGACGTCGCTCCGCGCGCCTGGGACATGCCGGAACGCCCCTTCACCGCGATCCTCGCAGGCAGCGCAAATGTGTTCCGACACGGCGGGCCGCAGCTTGATGCGCTAAGGCAAATCCCTGTCGCCGCCGTGGGCGAGACGACCGCCCAATTTGCGCGCGGCGCCGGTTTCACGGTAAACCGCACTGGCGAGGGCGGGCTGCAACCGCTGGTCGAAACGCTCTCGCCGGGCCGTTATCTGCGGCTTGCCGGGCTGGACCGGGTGGAACTTGTGCCACCAGACGGCGTGCAGATCGAAACCCGAACCGTTTATGCCGCGCAGCCCTGCCCCGTTCCGGGCGAACTTGCGGCGCTGCTCTCTGGTCGCGCGGTCACCCTGCTCCATTCGGGCGAAGCAGCGCGGCATTTTCGCGCGGAATGCGAACGGCTTGAAATTGTTCGATCAAATATCTACCTCGCCTGCCTTGCCCCGCGCATAGGCGAACTGGCCGGCCCCGGCTGGGGCCAGATCGCGGTGGCTCGGACTAGAACCGATGCGGACCTGCTGGAACTCGCCGCGCGAATGTGCCAGACAGTGTGACTTCGGGGCGACAGGACAAGAAAAAACGCATGCAGGATTTTGGGGACAGACCGCGCGTAGCGCCCGAGCGTAGCGGCATGCGCGGACGGACCATTGCCGCGCTTCTCGCGGGCTGCCTGCTCGCGGGCGCGGTCGGCGCGGCATGGCTCGGCTGGCGCAATGGCTTGATCGAACTCGATGTTTCGGAAGGTGTGCCGCAACTCATCGCCGCCCCAAGCGCCACACCAACAACGACGTTCGCCGCTGTCGATACCGCCGCACAGGCGCAACTGGCGGGGACTTCGGCCAAGGTCGCCATGCTCGAACAGCGCCTCGCTGAACTCAACGCCCAGGCCATCGCCGCCTCGGCCAATGCCACCCACGCCGAGTCGCTGCTGCTCGCCTTTGCCGCGCGCCGCGCGCTTGAACGCGGCCAGCCGCTCGGCTGGATCGAAACGCAATTGCGCGTCCGCTTCGGCGCGACACAAGGCGCTGCGGTGGACCGCGTGATCGCTGCGGGCGCCGCACCGGTCACCCTCGCCCAGCTTTCCGAACAGTTCGAACTGCTCGCGCCCACCCTCGTCGGCGGTTCGCCCGATGAAGGCACATGGGACTGGTTCAGCCGCCAGGTCTCCGGTCTGTTCGTCGTTCGCCATGACGACATGCCCTCCCCCGCCCCCGAAAGCCGCCTCGTCCGCACCCGCGCCTTCCTCGCGGGCGGCAAAGTCGAAGCCGCCGCCGCAGAAGTAGAACGCATGCCCGGCAACGCCGCCGCCGCCGACTGGCTAGCCCACGCCCGCGATTACACCGCCGCTGAACGCGCGCTGGACCAGTTGGAAGCCACCGCCTTGATGAGCGCGCAGCCGGTGGCGGCGCCGAGCGCTGCGCCGACGGTTGAGGCTAGTCCGAGTGCTGATGCGTCTGACGGGGCGTTGTGAGGCCGGGGGGTGGATTGATCACTTAGCCAGATCCGCAAAATCCGATTGATTTATATACTTGGCAAACGCGCCCATCGCTCTATCTGTTTCTGGGTCTCCCGCCAACTCCTGCACTGCCAAACGGCCGAACACTTCGAATGCCGAGCTGAATGCTTGCAGGTTTCCGGGTTTCAACAAAGGGCGAGCGACCACTTTGCAATCGACCGTGATGAGGCGCGTAAATATTTGAGCCAGACCCCTATCAAGCTCATCGCGCCTTTCCGGAGATACGTCCGCGAGCCCTTTGAGCTGGGGTGCCGACGCCATCGAGGATACAAACCAGCCAGCAAAAACAATACGATCTGAACCCGTTGACTTCATGGACAAGCATTGGGAAAGCGCCTCGACTTGCGCCTGCTGCTCAACGTCTGCCTCTGCGAATGCCGTCGTGGGTAGCATCATACCCAAGATGATCGCGACGGCTTTGATCAACTTCATGACTTTCCTTCCAAACAAGCTGAAGTATTTTTGATTGTGCTGGGAAGGTTTGCATAAGACCCTCAATGCAACAATATCCTATGCACAATACATTTTCTCAGTTTTGATGCCAAAACCGAATTCTCAAGCCATCCCACAACCTCGCGTCGCCCCGGATTTGATCCGGGGTGGGGCTTTTCGTTGCGGCGGGCGTTGGAAATGTTGGTTCGCTAAGAGGCCGGGAAGGACGCGGTGGGTTTTCCCCCTTGGGGATCGTCACCCAATTCTGCTCGGCGAAGTTCCCGGCAATCGCAGACTGGCGAGAGACCCGCGGCCAGACGCAAAAATCTCCACACCCCTGCGCGAACCGGCAAGAACAGCCTCACCCCGGATCATGTCCGGGGCGACGAGGGGTGGTCGGCGCGTCTCCCTCTCTCCCAACCCTCTCCCCTGAAAGGGCGAGGGCTAAGAAATCTCAAGCCGCCCGCAGCAGCTTCGGCAAATCGCCGCTCATCCCGCGCGCTTCATCCATGAACCAGCGCTTGAGTGGACCCACGCGCTGCACGCCTGCCATGCCGAAGCGGCGGATGGCAGAGGGCAATTTCCCCGGAACGCCGAACAGCCGCGTCAGCACATCTGTTGCGGTAGCCACCATGAACGTATCTGCAGCGCGCCAGCGTTCGTAGCGGGCGAGCAATTGCGCATCGCCTGCGTCAAGCCCCAGCCGCACACCGTCTGAAAGTACTTCGACCAGCGCCGCCACGTCGCGCAGGCCCACGTTGAGGCCCTGCCCGGCGATCGGGTGCATTCCGTGCGCGGCATCGCCGACCAGCGCCAGCCGCTCGTCCACGATCTTCACGGTGTGGTGGAAGTTCAGAGGGTAGGACGTGCGCGGGCTTGCCAGTTCGATCTTGCCGAAAATGGCGTGCATCCGGCTGGACACTTCGTTCAGGAACATCGCCTCGGGCATGGCCAGCACGGCGGCGGCGTCCTTTTCGGCCACGGTCCAGACCAGCGCCGAACGGTGCACCCCGTCCGCACCATCGAGCAGCGGCAGAAGCGCGAACGGCCCTGCCGGATAGAACACTTCCCACGCGACATTTTCATGCGACTTCTCGTGCGTCAGTCCGGCAATGATCGCGCGGTGGCCATAGTCCCAGCGCGCCGGCGTGAACCCCGCCTCGTCGCGCGTGGGCGACTTGCGCCCCTCGGCTCCAACCAGCAGCCGCCCTTTCAGCACGCGGCCATCGGCCAGTGTGACGCTCACGCCATGCTCGCCGCGCTCGCGCTTCACCACATGCGCGTTCGGATGGAAGCTGATCGCCTCCTCCCGCGCGCCTGCGTCATACATCGCGATGCGCAAATCGCGGTTGGCATACATCCGCCCGAGCGAACCATCCCCTTCGCCCGGCTTGAAGTCGATCCGCCCCGGCTTCATCGCGTCGGTCACCGCAATCGCCTCGATCGGGCACCCCAGCGGCGTCAGGGCTTCGGCCATGCCGAGATGGGCGTAAAGGTTCCAGCTTGCGGTCGAAATCGCCGAAGCGCGCCCGTCGAACCCGTCAGCCGTCTGCGCCGCAGGGTCGGAATTGTCGACCACATGGGCACTGATCCCCGCCTTCGCCAAACCGATCGCCAGCGTCATGCCGACAAGGCCACCGCCAAGGATGACAACGTCGGCGGTAAGGTCATTCATTTTGCGGCTCCACAGGTATTGCCCGGCCCACCATCGAGATCGAGGCAGCGCCCGTCAAACGAACCTTCGGGAATCTTGAGGCCGATCAATGCCGCAAGGCTGGGCGCGATGTCCACCGTTTCCACGGCGCTGGGCTGTTCGAACCCGGTCATCCCCTTGCGCCAGAACAGGATCGGCACGCGGCGGTCATAGTCCCACGGACTGCCATGCGTGGCGATGTAGCCCGGCCCCGGCGTTGCAATCGGTACGATGCCGCGCTTCAGGAACACCACGAAATCGCCCGAATGCAGCGGGTTGTACGAAGCCCGTGCGCGCTCCGCCATCGTCCACACCTCGGGCGAGCGCGTCGGCATCGGCGTCGCCGCGATTTCGGCTGCGGTCAGCACCGCCTCGACCTGCGGATTGGCTTCGAGCACCGCCTTGGCATCGTCGACGATCTTGCCCTTGAGGCCCGGCGCAACGTCCTTGCGCACCCAGTAATCGCCCGATGCCCCGTCCGCGAGGATCAGCCCGTCAGCGGCAAGCCCGAACCGCTTGCCGAGCACGTCCGACAGCGCCTTGTCCGAAACGCTTTTCTTTACGCGATCCGCCTGTTCGAGCGCTTGTTCGTCCAGCCGCTCGGGAATGTCGAACCCGCCGTGGTCGGCGGTCAGCACCACCGCATAATCGATCCCGCGCTTGTCGAGGCTGGCGAAAAAATCGCCCAGCGCCAGATCGAGCTGGGTCAGCTGGATACACATTTCCGCGCCTTCGGTGCCGGTGGCATGGCCGACAAAGTCCGTTACCGACAGGCTCACCGCCAGAACGTCGGGCACGGCGTCCTTGCCCAGCTTTTCCTCGTCGACCAGCTTCACCGCCAGATCGAGCGTCGCCCGGTCGAGCCGGGGCGAAACGCGAAATGCTTCTGCGTCGCCAGCTTTCATGGCGAAGTGTCCAGTGCCCACCGTGACATCGCCCGCCCGTACCGCGCGGTCGGCACGCGCGCACCAGGCCGGGAGCGGATAGGCCGCTGCGCCCTTGGCCAGCGTCGATGCAATCTCGGCGTTCTGCGCTGCCGCCTTCGGTCCGATCTCGCGGCCTGCCAGCGTAACGAACTTGTCGCCCTTCCACCAATAGACCTGATCGATATCGTGGCCGCCCATCATCAGCGCGGCCCGGTCCTTGCCCGAAACGGCAATGTTCAGCGCCTCCGGATTGGCGCGCTTCATCCAATCGCCCAGTGTCGGCACCAACAGCGAGCCGACAGAGGCGACATAGTCGCCGGACCCCGCCACGCGTTTCGAAACATCTTCCGCACAATAGACTTTTGTGCGCCCGACGGTGACACTCTGATCGATCCAGTAATTGGCGATGATCCCGGTATGCGCCGGGCGATTGCCGGTGAGGATCGTCGAATGGCCGGGACAAGTCTCGGTCGCCGCGTGGCTCTGGTAGCCCGACGGGAACACCGCTCCCTGCGTCAACCGCGCGAGGCCGCCGGTAAAGCGCTGGCGGTACTGGGCAAAGATGTCGGACGAGAACTGGTCGATGGCGATGGCCACAACAAGTCTTGGCGCGCCATCGGGCACCGTCTTGCTCACAGGTGCGCTGGTATCCTGCGCCAGTGCTGGCACCGCGGGCATGGCTACGGCGGCGAGGAGAGCGGCAGCTTTGCGGGCGAAGGTCATCACGCGGAACATACTCCTTGGGGCACGCACACTGGACACGGGGCAAGGCCAATCGTAGGACGCCGGGGAGCGCTACGCATGGCCCCGGCGACGCTCCGGTTCAAGGGGCCTTGTGGACCTCTATGGCCGAAAGCCCGATGCGCAAGATGGCTGGGATCAATAGCTTGCGCAGCATAGCGATGTTTGTGACGGCGTTGTTGCTGTCGCTTGCTTTCGCGCTTGTTCCAGCCAAAGCCGCGCCCAATCACATGCGCGCCTCGCTGCTGGCCGAAGGGCCGGTGCTGCCCGGGCAGACAGTCACGCTCGCGCTGCTGATGCAGCCTGAAAAGGGTTGGCACGGCTACTGGTCCAATCCCGGCGATGCGGGCTACGGCCTGACGCTCGACTGGACCCTGCCGCCAGGTGCCAGTACCGGCGCGATGCAGTTTCCGGTGCCGCAGACTCTGCTCATCCAGGGCCTGATGAACCACGTTTACGAGCACGAATATGCCGTGCTCGTGCCCTTCACGGTGCCCGCCACCGCCACCCCCGGCACGCTGCTGCCGGTGAACGTCAGGGCGCAGTGGCTGGTCTGCACCGAGACGATCTGCGTGCCCGAACGCGCAGACCTTGAAGGCGCGATCACCATCGGTACAGGCGCAAAGGACACCCGGTTCGAACCATGGCGCGCCGCGCTGCCTGCTCCGCTTGACCGCGCGGGTGCGTTCGCCATCGGCCCGAAGTCGGTCCGCGTCGCCTTGCCGTTCCCCGCCTCGGCCCAGCTCGAAGCGCCGCACCTGTTCCTCTCGACCGAACGCCTCGCCGATTACGCCGCCCCGCAGCGCTTCTTTCGCGACGGTGACACGCTGGTCATCGAAGTGCCGCTCGGCAAAGCATCTGCCGCCCCAGCCAAGGTCGAAGGCGTGCTCGCCATGGGCAAGGACGCAGGCGGCATCGCCTTCACCACCGCCCCCGGCCCCGTGCCAACCGGCGGCGATGAAGTGGGCGGCGCCGCGTTCTCCGCCTCCGTCCTCGGCCTTGCGCTGCTCGGCGCCTTCCTCGGCGGGCTGGTCCTGAATGTAATGCCCTGCGTCTTCCCGATTCTCAGCCTCAAGGCACTGGCACTGGCGCGCGGCAATTCGCACGATGCAAAGGCCGATGGCCTCGCCTACACCGGCGGCGTTGTGCTCGCCTGCCTCGCGCTTGGCGGGGTGATGCTGGGCTTGCGCGCAGGCGGCGAACAGGTGGGCTGGGCGTTCCAGTTGCAGGAACCCGGCGTCATCGCCGTCCTGCTTCTGCTCGCCGCCGCGATCACCGCCAATTTCGCTGGCCTCTACGAACTCCCCGGCCTGTCGATCGAGCGCGGCGCAGGCAGAACCGGCGCTTTCGGCACCGGGCTGCTGGCGGCCTTCGTCGCCACCCCCTGCACCGGGCCGTTCATGGCCGCAGCAATGGGCGCTGCGCTGGTCCTGCCGTGGTGGGCAGCGCTGGGGGTGTTTGCCGCGCTGGGCCTCGGCCTCGCCCTGCCGTTCCTGGCTCTCGGCTTCGTGCCCCCCCTGCGACGCCTCCTGCCAAAGCCCGGCGCGTGGATGGACCGCTTCCGCCGGATCATGGCCGTGCCGATGGGCCTGACCGCGCTCGCGCTCGGCTGGCTGGCTTGGCGCGTGGGCGGGGCGACCTTTACCTCGGTTCTGGTCGCCATCGCGGTGATGCTAATTGCCGCCTTGGCTGCCGTCGGCGTGACGCAGCGCAAGGGCCAGTCTACCCGCCAGCTCATGGCCATTTGCGCCCTCATCGCCATCGGCGGCGTGATCGGCCTGCCGCCCGCAAGCGCTGACAAAACGGTCGAATCTGGCGGCCTCCTCGCCGCGCGCCCGTTCAGCGAGGCCGCGCTGGCTGAGGCGCGCCGCGCGAACAAACCCGTCTTCGCCTACTTCACCGCCGACTGGTGCCTCTCGTGCAAAGTCAACGAAAGCACCTCGATCGAGCGCGAGACAACCCGCGCGGCGTTCGAAAAGGCCGGTGTGGTCGTGCTGGTCGGCGACTGGACCCGCCGCGATCCTGCGATCACCAAGTTCCTCACCGCACAGGGCGTGGCCGGCGTCCCGCTCTACTTGTGGTATCCCGCAGGCGGCGGCAACCCCCGCCAACTGCCGCAAGTGCTGACGCCGGACCTGCTGGCGGGGTTGCCCGCCCAATAAAGCGCCGCTTAGAGGCTCTGCCCGTCATCCAGCGATATGAAAGTCCCGGTCACCTGCCGCGATGCGTCCGAGGCGAAGAATAGCGCCATATCATCCAGCGCTGAAATCTCGGTCAGGCGCCTGCGCGGCCATGACGCGATCTGCGCCTTGCCGCCCTCGCTGTCGAACCACTCCCCGTCAATCTCGGTACGGATATAGCCCGGCTGGATCACGTTGACGTTGATTCCGGCCCGCGCCCACTCGCGCGCGAACTGTCGGCCAAGATGCTGGACCCCCAGCTTTGTCGCGGCATAGGCGGCATCGCCCATGCCGGTTTCCTGCGCAGTGATCGATCCGGTCAGGATGATCCGCCCCTTCTCGGTTTGCTTCGATCCCGCTGCAATCATCCGCCGCGCCCCTTCGCGCGCAGTCAGATAGACCCCGTTGAAATTGGTATCGACCAGCCGGCGCACCGCCTCGGCGGGCAAATCAATCGCCCGCCCCGGCGCGACCATCCCGGCGTTGGCGACGACAATGTCGGGGACGCCAAAGCTCGCTTCGGCAGCATCGAACGCCGCGATGATCGAGGCCTCCTCGGTCACATCCAGCGCCACCGCAAGCGCCCTGCCGCCGCCCGAATTGATCTCGCCCGCCAGCGCTTCGACCCGGTCGATCCGCCGCGCGCCGATCACCACCGCAGCCCCCGCCGCCGCATAAAGCCGCGCGAAATGCGCACCAAGGCCCGACGACGCCCCAGTGATCAGCGCAACGCGTCCTTCAAGCGAATAACGTGGGCGTTCCATCAACCTCTCCTGTGGCGGCCAGATGGTCTAATCGCGCCCTTGCCCTGCACAAACCCGCACAAACGTCAGAACTTGTTGTCGCGCGGGAAGCCGTTGGGCGGCAAGCGCCCCGCGGCACCGCGCGCAACCTTCCACGGCAGCAAGTCCTTCTCGGTCCGCGTGCGGCCCGTATCGCCGCCCATCGTCCACGACAGCCCATCTTCCAGCTTCAGCGTGACCAGGTCGGCCATGCCGCCGTCCTTGTAGCGCTGCAGGGTCACGCCTTGCCCCTTGGCCAGAAGCGGCACTTCGGACAGCGCGAACAGCACCAGTTTGCGGTTGTCGCCGATCACGGCAACATGATCGTGCTCGGGCGCGATCTCGCGCACCACGGCCAGCTTCACGCCGGGCTTGGTCGAAACCACGCCCCTCCCCTTGCGGGTTTCGGCCAGAAGCTCATCCATCTCGGCGGCGAACCCGCGCCCGGTATTGGCCGCCAGCAACAATTGCCCCTTGGCCTTGTAGATTACCACATCGACGATCTGCGCCTCGGGATCGATGTCCACCATCGTCCTGATCGGCTCGCCAAAGCCCCGCGCGCCCGGCAGCTTGTCCGCGCCCAGCGTGTAGAACCGCCCGTTGTCCACCGCCACCAGCAGCTTGTCGGTGGTCTGGCAGTGGAAGGCATGGGCCGGGCCGTCGCCTTCCTTGAACTTGAAATCGCCATCCAAGGCCAAGTGCCCTTTGGCCGCCCTGATCCAGCCCTTGGCCGAAAGGATCACCGTCACCGGCTCCTTCTCGATCATCGCGTCCATGCTGAATTCGCGCGTCGGCGCGGCTTCGGCAATCGTGGTGCGACGGCGGCCGAGCGGCGTATCTTCGGCATATTCCTTGCGCAGCGCGTTCAGATCGCGCTTCAACCGGGTGCGCTGTTTGGCCGGGCTGTCGAGCAGCTTCTGCAGTTCCTCCTGCTCGGCCACAAGGTCATCCAGTTCCTTGCGCAGCTCCATTTCCTCAAGCTTGCGCAAGGACCGCAGCCGCATGTTAAGGATCGCTTCGGCCTGACGGTCGGTCAGGTCGAACTCGGCCATCATCACCGGCTTGGGCTCATCCTCGGTGCGGATGATCTCGATGATCCGGTCAAGGTTGAGGTAGGCGATGATATAGCCGCCGACCAGTTCCAGCCGCGCGGCGATCTTTTCCAGCCGGTAGCGCGACCGGCGCAGCAGGATGTCGATCTGGCTGATCACCCATTCCTGCAACAGCAGCTTCAGCCCCAGCACGCCCGGCGTGCGCCGTGCATCCAGCACGTTGAGGTTCAGCCCGAAGCGGTTTTCCAGATCGGTCAGCCGATACAGCGATTCCTTGAGCAGATCGGGGTCGATGTTCCGGCTCTTGGGCACCAGCACCAGCCGGATCTGCTCGTCCGATTCATCGCGCACATCTTCAAGGATCGGCAGCTTCTTGTCGGCGATAAGCTGCGCGATCTGTTCGATCAGTTTGCCCTTCTGCACCTGATAGGGGATTTCCGAGATGACCAGCTGCCACTGGCCGCCGCCCAGCTTCTCGATCCCCGTCTCTTCCCAGTTGCCATCCGCATCGCGGCCCGTGGAAAAGCGCGCGCGCACCCGGATTGCGCCGCGCCCGCTGGCATAAGCCGCCGAAATCGCCGCTGGGCTTTCCACCACCACGCCGCCCGTCGGCAGATCAGGCCCGTGGAACACTTCCATCAGCTGTTCGTGTTCGACCGCCGGGTTGTCGATCAGCAGCAGCGTGGCGTCGACGATCTCGGCGACGTTGTGGCTCGGGATATTGGTGGCCATGCCCACCGCGATCCCGCTCGACCCATTGGCCAGCAGGTTGGGGAACAGGCCCGGAAAGATATCCGGTTCCTCGTCCTCACCGTTATAGGTGGGATGGAAATCGACCGTGCCGTCTTCCAGCCCGGACATCAGCCGCATCGCGGTTCGCGTCAGGCGCGCTTCGGTGTAGCGATAGGCGGCGGCATTATCGCCGTCGATGTTGCCGAAGTTGCCCTGCCCCTCGACCAGCGGATAGCGCAGCGCAAAATCCTGCGCGAGGCGGACCATCGCGTCATAGACCGACTGGTCGCCATGCGGGTGATACTTGCCGATCACATCGCCCACCACGCGCGCCGATTTCTTGAACGCGCCGTTGGCGTCCAGCTTCAGCTGCCGCATCGCCCACAGCAGGCGGCGATGCACCGGCTTCAGGCCGTCGCGCAGATCGGGCAGCGACCGCGCCGTGATCGTCGACAGCGCATAGACCAGGTAGCGCTCCGACAAGGCAGAATCGAATGGGGCATCGACGATAGCGTCGAAAGGATCGGGGTCGGTGTCTTTGGTGATCGCCATGGCCGCGCAGGCTTAGCAACCAGCCAGCCCGAACGGAAGGCCATGCGCGGAAAGCTGGGGAACAACCCCATCCACCGTCAATTGTAGGGGCAACACCCGCCGCCGTCGCGGGTCAGATCCCATCCCCGGAGAAAACTCATGACCAAGCGTGTCCTCATTCTCGCAACCAATGGCTTTGAACAGTCAGAGCTTATGGGCCCCAAGAAGGCACTCGAAAATGCCGGCATCGAAACCGTCGTCGTCAGCATCGAACCCGGCTCGATCAAGGGCTGGAAGGACAAGAACTGGGGCGACAGCGTGAAGGTCGACGCCACGCTCGACGAGGTTTCCGCCGAGGACTTCGACGCCCTGCTGCTGCCCGGCGGCCAGATGAACCCAGATATCCTGCGCATGAACGATGACGCCATCGACCTGATCAACGATTTCGACGATGCCGGAAAGACCATCGCCGCAATCTGCCACGCCCCGTGGCTGATGGCCGAAGCCGATATCCTCGACGGCCGCACCGTCACCGCCTGGCCCTCGATCCACACCGACCTCGCCAACGCGGGCGCCAGTGTGATCGATCAGGAAGTCGTGATCGACGGCAACTTCATCACCAGCCGCAAGCCGGATGACATTCCGGCGTTCTCGCAGGCCCTGATCGACGCTTTGGCGGATTGATCCAGAAAAGCCCTCTCCCCTGAGGGGAGAGGGTTAGGAGAGGGGCCCACGCGCTCCTTACCCAAACACTGCCGCATATAGCCCCTCGATCTCCCCCGCATCCGCCACACGCGGATTGTTGGCCGGAGACCCGGACGCAATCGCCTGCCGCGCCATCTCGGGCACTAGCCGCGTCCACTCCCCTTCCGAAATTCCGTGCGCACGCGGCGTCGGCACCGACAGATCGGCGTTCAGCGCTGAAAGCTCCTCCAGCAACCGCGCCACCGCCGCCTGATCGCCCTCATCCTCGCCCGCCACGCCCATCGCCCGCGCACAGTCCGCATAGCGCCCCAGCGCGGACGGCGCGGAGAACGCGGTTACCGCAGGCAGCAGCATCGCGTTGGAAAGCCCGTGCGGCACATGGAAGAACGCGCCGATCGGGCGGCTCATCCCATGCACCAGCGCTACGCTGGCGTTTGAGAACGCGATCCCCGCATGATGCGCGCCCACCATCATCGCCTCGCGCGCCGCGCGGTTGGCAGGTTCGGTGCAAGCGGTGCGAATATTGGGCGCGATCAGTTTCATGGCAGATAGGGCCATCGCGTCCGAAAACGCGTTGGCCCGGCGCGAGACATAGGCCTCGATCGCGTGGGTCAGCGAATCGATCCCGGTATCCGCCGTCAGCCGCGCGGGCTTGCCCATGGTCAGTTCAAAATCGACAATCGCGATGGTCGGCAGGAACGCGAGGCCTGCGCAGAGCATCTTTTCGCTCGTCGCCTCATCGGTTACGATAGTCACCCGCGTAGCCTCGGACCCGGTTCCCGCCGTCGTCGGCACCGCGATGATCGGAAGGCCCGGCACATCGGTCACCGCCGGGGCCTTCATCGTCGGAACGGGCCGGGGATCGAGCGCCAGCGCCGCAATCGCCTTGGCCGTATCGATCGGACTGCCCCCGCCAAACCCGATCACGCAATCGCACCCGCTGCCCGAAAGCGCCGCAAGCGCCGCCTCGACCACCGCCACGGTCGGATCGGGCACCGTCTCGGCGAAGACCTGCGCGGACAATCCCGCCGCCTCCAGCACCCCCACCATCCGCGCCACCATGCCCGACTGTACGAGGAACGCGTCAGTGACGACGAACGGCCGCGTGAGCCCGCACTGCGCCAGCGCCTCGGGCAATTCGTTCAACGCACCCCCGCCAATACGGATCACACGGGGAAGATTGATCGTGGGCATGCAGGGTTCCTCTTTACTGCGCCCATCCGAGCGCAATCACCCCGCCGCTGCAAGCGATGAAAGTGAGAGGGCGGGGCATCAAGCGCCGCAACCACTCGCCCCACTCCCCAATCCCCGATCATCCTGAGCTTGTCGAAGGACCCACACCCCAACCGCCCAAACCGCCACGCGCGTCCTTCGACAAGCTCAGGACGAACGGAGGTGGAGGCAGGTGCAAGCGACGGCCACTCGCAACGCTGACCACATGGACGATGCCAACGGATTCCAGGAAGCTGCGCAGCTTTGAAAAACGGGAAAGTCGTAAAAGGCGATCATAACTCTCTCGCCTAGAGGAGAGTGGGTTGGGAGACGGGGCCTTGCGCCCCACCCCAATCCTAACGCCCCTGCATATCCCTCGCCTCAGCCGGGATATGCACCACCAGCCCGTCGATCGCCTCGGTCAGTTCAATCTGGCACGACAAACGGCTCGTCCGCGTAACCCCGGCGGCAAGGTCGAGCATGTCTTCCTCGTCGTCCACGGCGGGGGGCACTTTGTCGAACCAGTCGGGGTCGATCACCACGTGGCAGGTGGAGCAGGCCATCTGGCCTTCGCAGGTGCCTTCGAGCGGCATGCCCCTGGCCTGGCCCAGTTCGAGCAGGCGCGTCCCCGCCTCGCCCTCAGCGGCGATCTTTTCGCCCTGCGGCGTAACGAAGGTGACGCGGACCATGGCTACAAGACTCCCTGTGACCTCGCCGCGGCATGGATTGCCGCTGCGGCCTCGATCAGATCCTGTTCCCGTGTATAGCGTCCGAAGCCAATCCGGATCGCGGTTTTGCTATCCCTGTCCGAAAGTCCCAGCGCGCGCAAGACATGGCTTGGCCTGCCCGACCCGCTGGCACAGGCCGATCCAGCAGAAAAAGCCACATTGCGGCATTCCGACAACAACCGCCCCACGTCCAGCCCCGGCAGCCGCACGTTGAGATTGCCGCGCCAGCGCGCCGTCGCGCTGCCGTTCAGCGTCCAGCCTGCAAACATCGAGCGCGCCAAAGTCCACAGCTTCTCCACATGCTCTGCATCGCTTGTGCCCAGACTTGTGCACAGCGCCGCCGCCGCGCCGAATCCTGCGCAGAGTGCGGGCGAAAGCGTCCCCGAACGCAAGCCGCCCTCCTGCCCGCCGCCATGGATGAGTGGTGAAAGCTCCACCCCATCGCGCACCCACAGCGCGCCAATGCCTTTCGGTCCGTACATCTTGTGCGAGGACACCGCGATCAGGTCCGCCTTTTCCGGCGCGGCCAGCTTCCCCGCCCCCTGCACCGCATCGCACAGGAACAGCGCGCCCATTTCTTGCGCCAGTTGCGCCAGCACATCAACTGGCTGCACGGTACCAATCTCGTTGTTCACCTGCATCACCGCGACAAGGCCGGTGCCTTCAGGAAACGCACCATCGGGATCGACCAGCCCCTCGCCATCAACCGGCAGCACCGTCACGCCGGGATCGACGAACCGCGCCGTATCCAGCACCGCCGCATGTTCGATGGCCGAGACCGCCAGCTGCTTCCGCCCCGACCCGACAATCGCCAGATTGAGCGCCTCGGTCGCTCCGGAGGTGAACACCACGCGCCCGCCCGGCGGCAACAGCGCCGCCACTTGCGCCCGCGCCACTTCCACCGCCGCCGCCGCCGCGCGGCCATAGCGGTGCGGGCTATGGGGATTTGCCCACCCGCACGCTTGCGTACGGGATAAATCCAAAGCGTCGGCAGCTTCCGCCCCAGCCAGCCAAGGCATCATCGCCTCGCGCGCTTCGGGCGCCAGCGGCGTGGTGGCCTGATAATCGAGGTAGATCACCCCCGGATCTCCCGCCACACGTCCACGAACCGCGCAATCTCTGCCTCGGTCGTCTCGCGCCCGATCGACACGCGGATCACTTCGCCCAGGCCTGCGACGCCCATCGCGGTCAGCACATGGCTGGCTTTCAGCGAACCCGACGAACAGGCGCTTCCCGCCGAAACCGCAATGCCTGCGCCATCGAAGCGGATCAGTTGCGCCGCGCTCGATTTCCCCGGCATTCGATACGCGCCGATGGTCGGGCTACGCGGTGCATTGGCGGCGATCACCTCGCCCCCAAGTTCAAGCAACTGACTCTCAAGCGATTCCCGCAAACCTGAAGCGCACTTGAGCCATGCATTGCCCGCCTCCAGCGCCGCCGCCATGCCCAGCACTTGCGGCAAAGGCTCGGTCCCGGCGCGATAGCCGCGCTCCTGACCACCGCCGGGATGAAGCAGGCCATATTCGCGCACCAGCAGCGCCCCGATCCCCACCGGCCCGCCGAACTTGTGCGCCGAAAGCGCGATCATGTCCGCCTGCGGCAGGCCGAGTTTGCCAGCGCCTTGCGCGGCATCGACAAGCAGCAGCGCATTGTTGGACTTTGCCAACACCGCGACAGGCCCGAGATCCTGCACCACGCCCGTCTCGCTGTTGACCTGCTGGATCGCCACGAGCGCAGGTCCACCCGCCACAAGCACCTGTTCCAGTTCGGAAATCCGGACCAGCCCGTCCGCCTCAACCCCCAGCCGCACCGCGTCCGGCGTCAACCGCAGCACCGCCTCATGTTCGACCGCGCTGGTGATGTTCTGCAAATGTTTCCCCGGGGAAACTTTTTTCGTGGCGATTTCCAACGCCTCGCTGGCCCCGCTAGTGAAGATCACTTCGCCGTCCCACCCCAGCGCTGCCTTGATCCGCGCCCTTGCGTCCTCAAGTGCCGCCCGCGCCGCACGGCCGGCCTTGTGCGGGCTGGAGGGATTGGCCCAGATGCGGAAACCCTCCTCCATCGCGGCAAGCGCCTGCGGCAGGAGCGGGGTGGTCGCAGCGTGGTCAAGATAGATCGGCAATGGAAATCCCGGAAAAGTTGCTTTCGTGAGGCTGGTTTCTATATAGCCCTTTGACCAATTCCCAGCCCCGGCAGTCATGGCCGTCGCGGCCAGAACACAGGCAACCAGGACAGGCAATGCCCGCAGTCATTTTTCCCGGCCCCGAAGGCCGTCTCGAAGGCCGTTTCCAGCCCGCTTCGCGCCCGCGCGCTCCGGTCGCCATGATCCTCCATCCGCACCCGCAAGCGGGCGGCACGATGAACGATCGCATCACCCAGGCGATGTACAAGACGTTTGTCGCGCGCGGCTTTGCCGTGCTGCGTTTCAACTTTCGCGGAGTCGGCCGTTCGCAGGGCAGCTTTGACAATGGCATCGGCGAACTGTCCGATGCGGCGGCGGCGCTCGACTGGGTCCAGTCCATTCACCCCGAAGCAAGCACCACCTGGATCGCGGGCTATTCGTTCGGCGCGCTGATCGGCATGCAGTTGCTGATGCGCCGCCCGGAAATCCGCGGTTTCATCTCGGTTGCTCCGCCCGCCAACATGTACGATTTCAGCTTCCTCGCACCTTGCCCCGCCTCGGGCATCATCGTGCAGGGCACCGCTGATACGGTCGTTACGCCGAACGCCGTGCAGAAGCTGGTCGACAAGCTGCGCACGCAGAAGCACATCACCATCCATCACGACGAGATTCCGCGGGCCAACCATTTCTTCGAAAACGAAATGGACGACATGATGCGCTCGGTCGACAACTACCTCGACATGCGCCTCTCGCCGGACTGCCCGATCCGCTGACCTGGCCCAATGTAAACAACAAACCCCCGCCCTCACCGGCGGGGGTTTTTGTTTGTCACAGCGCCGTCGGCATCCCGTCGATCAGGATGGTCTTCATTTCCAGATAGGGCAGCAGCCCCTCTGGTCCGCCTTCGCGGCCAATGCCCGATTGCTTGAAGCCGCCGAAGGGCAACCCGAAGTCCATGCGCAACCCGTTCTGCCCGAACCCGCCTGTGCGGATGCGGCGGGCAATGCGATATGCGGCGTCAGCGTCGGTGGTCAGCACCGAGCCGTTGAGGCCATAGGCGCTGGCGTTGGCGGTGCGGATCGCGTCTTCCTCGTCGTCCACCGGGATCAGGCTGAGCACCGGGCCGAAGATCTCCTCCTGCGCGATGCGGCTGTCGTTCTGCACATTGGCGAACAGCGTCGGTTCGATGAAGTAACCCTGATTCATGTGCGCAGGGCGCCCGCCGCCGGTCACCAGATCGGCCGTGCGCTTGCCCTCCTCGATATACATCTCGATGCGTTCGAGCTGGCGCTTCATCGCCACCGGACCAAGCTGAGTCTCGGGATCGTCGGAGTGTCCGATGCGAACCTGCTTCATTTCGGCGGCAATCGCGGCAGCCAGTTCGTCATGGCGGTGGCGCGGGACGATCACGCGGCTGAGCATCGCGCAGACCTGCCCTGACATCATCGTGATGGTGCCCGTCAGCATCTTGGCGGCGGCCTCGACCGGGAAATCGTCGCGGATGATCGCAGCGGATTTGCCGCCGAGTTCAAGCGTGCAGCGCGCCATCCGCCCGCCACAGACCGAGGCGATGCGCTTGCCCGCAACGGTGCTCCCGGTGAACGAGACCTTGTCCACGCCTTCGTTGCAAACCAGATGATCGCTCGCCTCGCGGTGGCCGGTGACGAGGTTCACCACGCCTGCCGGAATACCCGCAGCCTCAGCCGCCTCGGCAATGATGTAGGCCTCAAGAGGCGTTTCGGGCGAAGGCTTCATGATCACCGTGCAGCCGGTGAGGAGCGCATAGGCAACCTTGTTTGCCATGATCCCGAACGGGCCGTTCCAAGGCGAAATCGCGGCTACGACCCCGACCGGCTCATAAGCGATGAGCGCCGCCTCGGCGGCCATGCTCGGGCGGCGCTGGACGAAATCGAACTGTTCGGCAAATCCCGCGATCTGCGCGAGCGCCATTACGCTGCCGCCGTGCATCGGCCCGGCGAACGAGGCCAGCCCGCCCATCTGCGCGGTCCATGCCTTGGCCAGTTCAGGCACTCGGGTTTCGAGGTGGGCGACCATGCGGCGGAAGGCGGCGATGCGCTCCGCTGGCGGTGTGGTCGGCCATGGTCCGTTATCGAACGCATCGCGCGCGGCGGCGACCGCGGCGTCCATGTCCGCCTCATCCGCTTCGGCCACACGGCCCACGACCTGTTCGGTGTTGGGCGAGATCAGGTCGATCATACGGCCCGAATGGGCAGCGACCCAGTGGCCGCCGATGAACAGTTTGCCGGGATGGGCGACGTTGACGCCTTCTGGGGTCATGAGTTTGGTTCCTCTCAGGCCGGTGCCAGCGCACATTCGACGCGGGCGATCAGGCCGTTTTCAATTGTGTAGAAGATGAATTGCCGCATTTCCTGCACTTCCCCTTTTGCGATGGGGAAGAAGCCGTGGAGTCCCTGCGCGTCCAGCGCTTCGCGGGTCAGGTCCTTGATTCCTTCGACGCGGATGACACCATCGATAGCAGTGAGCGTTTCCGAGGCGGCAAAGTTGAGCACGCGCACGCTTTCCAGCACATGATCGTGCAGGAAGGCATAGAAATCCTTGAGCGCCTGACGGGAGCGGATTTCCACGCCGAAAAACGTCATCAGCGGCGGATCGACATAGAAGTCGGCAACCGCATCATAGTCCTTTGCATTGAAGGCCGCGACATAGCGATCATAGTCTGCGCGCGTCAGCATGGCTCAGCTCCGCTCTTGCCACATACGTCCGGTTACCGGATTGGCGAAGTGATAGGGCGGCACATAGACCGATGGAAACGACGCATAGTCGGTGGTCTGCGGCGCGTCTGGCGGAAACTCCGACAGGACGGTGCCCATCGGGATCGCACCCTCGGCAAGGCCTGCGCGGCGGTCGGCATAATGCGTGACAAAGCATTGCAGCCGCGCAATCTTCCACACCCCGTCCTCCCGAACGTAAGCGTTCTCGTAAGTCGCCTCGCCCACCATATCCACCTGCCCGGTGATCGTCACTTCCATGATGGCCCGCCACCGGCCCCACGCCCGGTCACCGTCTATGGTGATCAGTGGTTGCAGCTGCATGTGATTGAATAGCGTGCCCTCCGCCAGCGATGGCAGGCACTTGAGGTAGGCGCGGATCCGCTCCTGCCCGCGGTAAAGCCCCCGCGCCGCGATTTCGAGCGTGGCATCGCGTGCAAAGAGATCGGCGGCTTCGTCCCACTGCGTCTTGTCGACATAATAGCCATAGGCAGTCTGCAGGCGGATGATTGCGCGCTCGTCCTCGATCCGGGCGATGCGCAGGGCAAGAGTCTCCAGATCGTCCACAAGCCGTCTCCCATGCACACGGCCGGATTCGGCTCGCGAACTATACGCTAACATTTGATATCGTTATTTCCAACGCAAATCCCACGAAAAAGGGGCGACCATCGCTGGCCGCCCCATTCTTCCTGATGTGTCAGACAGATCAGAATGTCTTGCGCACGGTGAGCGCCCATTCACGCGGACGACCGACATTGGAGTAGGCCGTGCCGACGAAGGCATAGACCGCAGCAAAGCGCAGCGGCAGATAGTAGTACTTGTCGAACAGGTTCTGGACTTCGACCGAGACGGCGAGGTCTTCGGCTTCGTTCTTCCAGGTCAGGCGCGCATTGCCCAGCGTGATCGACGGGTTGTACTGTAGCGGGCTGAACACGCCGGCGTTGATCAGGCGGCCAATCGTCTGCTTGCCGACATAGGTCAGGTCGAAACGCGGCGTGATCGAACCCGAGGTGCCCAGATCAGCCTTGTACTGGATGCCCAGCGAACCGCGCCATGCCGGCGTGGTGATCGGATCTTCAACGCGAAGCGCACCCTGCGCCGCCGTGTCGATCCGCTTCCACTTGCCGTCGATCCAGCTGAGCGAGGCATCGATATCGAGGCCTTCGACCGGGTGGGCCGAGAACTCGGCTTCGAGGCCATACATCTCGCCGTCACCGGCGTTCTGGATAGCGGCGCATGGGAACGGATCGGTGCCCGGAGCAAAACCGTCAAGCGCCGAACAGTCGCCGATCGGCAGCTGGATGTTCTTGTAATCGTTGTAGAAGGCCGAGAGGTTCAGGCGGACCATGCGGTCGAACAGGTCGGTCTTGAGACCCACTTCATAGGCGCGCAGCGTTTCAGGATCGAACGTGCCGTTGACGGCCTGGTTCTTGGTGAACGGACGTGCGGTGACGCCGCCACCCTTGAAGCCGGTGCTGACCGTTGCATAAGCAAGCACTTCGGGGCTGAAGCGGTAATCGACCGACAGGCGCCAATCGACTTTTTCGCCATCATAATTGGCCTTGGTGCCATTAAGCGCGCCGACGCCGAAAATGTCGTTCAGCGTGCCGCCGTCCCACTGGGTACGCACGAAGGTATAGTCCTTGTGCTCCTTGGTGTAGCGAATGCCGCCGGTGATGGTGAACGCATCTGACGGGTGCAGGATGACCGTACCGAAGGCCGCCTTGCTGTTGGCCTTGATCGGATCGTTGCCCTGGAACTGCAGGAACAGTGCGGGCACGCCGATCGGGACAATATAGCGGATGTCCTGGCGGGTGAAGTAGACCGAGGTCTGGTTGTTGTAGAAGCCGCCGACGGTCCAATCGATGTTGTCACCGATCTGGCCATTGAGGCGCAGTTCCTGGCTGAAGAACTTGAAATCAAGATCGTTGAAGCCCGCACCGGCAATCAGGCTGAACGGCGTGTAATCGTCGTCCGTCCCGAAGGTCTGGTTGTACTTGCGATAGGCGGTGATCGCCTGCAGCTTGAGCGAATCCGACAGTCCGATGGTCAGGTTGCTCGAAACGCCCCAGCCTTCGAAGCGGGTGGTGTTCGGGGTGTAATAGGCCTGCGTGGCCTGGCCGCCTGCCGGCATGTAGAAGTTGGCATAGGTGCAGAAACGGCCGCAGGTGAAATCGACGCCGCCGGTCTTCGCAGGCAGGGTCGCGCTCATCACGCCAGCGGCGTTGGTGCGGTTCTCGTAAGTGTAGTCGCCCGTGACGATCCAGTCGAAGTTGTCGGTCGGATTGTAGCGCAGCGATCCGCGCAGACCGGCGTAGCTCTTCTCACCAAGCTTGGCGACGACGCAGTCGGACGGTGTTGAAGCGTTGCCGCCGATGCCGAGCGGATTGCCGGGGTTTGCGCAGCCATAGTCGATCTGGTCGACATAGCCTTCCTGGCGCTTGTAGACGCCGGCGATGCGGGCATAGAGGTTTTCGGCAAGTTCGAAGTTCGCGGTGGCGCGAATGTCGGTGCGCTGACGCGAACCATACGTCGCTTCAACCGTGCCGCTGTTGCCCGAAGTCGGCTTGGCCGAGAACAGCTTGATGGCGCCGCCGATCGAGTTACGGCCGGTGAGCGTGCCCTGCGGACCGCGCAGCACTTCGACGCGATCGAGATCGAGCAGATCCATGACCGAGCCGGTGAGCGTGGCGAAATAGACATCGTCGATATAGATGCCGACGCCCGGTTCATAAGCGGGGTTGAAGTCATACTGGCCGATGCCGCGGATATAGGCGGCCATCGACGAGCCGAATGCGCCGCCCATCTGGGTCAACTGCACGTTAGGCGCCTGCGCTGCAATCTGCGAGATATCGGTCTGGTTGCGCGAGGACAGCAATGCAGCATCAACCGCCGTGATCGACAGGGGCGTGTCCTGCAGGCGCTGTTCGCGGAACTGGGCGGTGACGACGATTTCGCCTGTGGTCGGGGCGGGTTCGGCCTGGGCCTGCGCTTCCTGCGCAAAGGCTGGCATGGCGGAACCAAGCGCCAATGCTGCGGTGCTGGCCGCAACAAAAAGGCGCACGAATGATGTGGTACGGTTGGCCATCGCCATATCCCCTCTCCTGTATGGTCCTCTGCGGGACCGGCTTGGTATTTGTTAGTTAGGCATACTGATATTATGTTTGCAAGCCTAACATTTACGAGGGTCGCACTGCCCGCAATGTGATGCAAAAAGTCCACACCGCGCCTCTTGCCGATGCCCGAGAACAAGGCGATAGATGCCCGCCATGGACGGTCCGAGGCATCTACATCAAAACGCCCCATCCGCGATCGATGGGATCGCCATCGATGGCAATGTCGCCATGCTGGTCGACCTGCTTAAACTCGCCACATTCATTGGTGGGCCGATGCGCGAAGGCGTGGCCGACCCGATGGGCATAACGGCCAACGATCTGCGAATCGTGCTGGCGCTGGGCGGCGAAGGTGAACTTGCCGGGCACGAACTTTCCGAAATCATGGGCGTGACACCGATGAACGTGAGCCGCGCGATCACCGGCCTGATGCAACGCGGGCTGGTCGAGCCGGGGCTCGACCAATCCAACCGCAGACGCAAGCCAGTCCGCCTGACCGCCGAAGGTGAGCGCCTGTTCTGCGACACGATCCCGGCCATGGCCCAGGTCGGCGCCGACTTGTTCAAGGGCGTGCCCCAGCGCGACCGCGACGCTTTCCGCCGGGTCGCCGCTGCTGTGCTTGCGAGAATCGTCCGTTGGGGCGACTGATCCGGCGTCAGGGCCACTTCTGCTGAAGTTTGGAGAAATCGCCGAGGGCGAATGACTTTGCCAGAACCGGATGGGCAAAGCTCATCGGTACATCCTGGCGGTGGGGCCAGGTCTGGCGAATCTCTGTTTCGGGCAGGAGCACGTCCGGGCCGATGGGATTTTCCGGGTAACAGACGGCGGCAGGCTGAAGGTGCGCGATGGTCTTGGCCCAGCCAGTCTCGTAATCCGCCTGCCACTGCATCAGATAGTCGAGCCGCTTGATCTTCCAGACACCGTCTTCCTTGACGTAATCGTTCTCGTACATGCCGCATTCCCAGAACTGCTGGGGTACGCCTTCGGGCTTGTCGTTAATAACCTCATCGTGCCACCCGCCTGCGAGGATCGCGCGAAAACGGCCCTTGGCGCTCTGTCCGTCAGCCGCGACGGTGATAACGTCCTGCATCTGGAAATGATCGAGCAGGAGGCCATGGACCGGCCCGCGCCGCCCGCCGGTGAACAGGTTCTGGAACCATGTGCCATAAAGGCGCATCACGCCTTCGTAGCCGCGATATTCGCCCGAGAGGAACACCACCGCGCCGTCCTTGGCGAACAGCCCGGCCACTTCTTCGGGGCGGTTGTAATCGATGTAGTAGCCATAGGCCCATTGCAGGCGGCGAATGGCGTTGAGATCTTCCAGTTCGGTCACCCGTGCCTCGAGGGCGGCGAGGCGCGTATCGACATCGGTCATGTTCGACTCTCCCAAGTCAATTTGTATGTAACACTAACAATATTTCAGCCATTGGCGATAGGGAAAATGACATATCGTGCGGCTTGTTTTGCAAATGCCCTGCGCTAGTCTGGCGGCGGGCGGGCAATGAAGGAAACTGGCGCATGTGCGATGAGATGACCGAGGCCGAGAACGCCACGTGGATGCGGGACAAGGGGCTGAACCGGCGCGAATTTGCCAGTGTCGGCGCAGGCGCCGCAGCGCTTTCCATGCTGCCCGGCTGCACAACGGCGGGGGAAATGTCGTCATCGGCCACGGCCAGCCGCACCGTGCTTATCGATACGCCCGCCGGGAAGGCCGATGCGTTCTTCGTCTATCCGTCGAAAGGCAAGCACCCGGCGGTCATCATGTGGCCCGACATTGCAGGGCTGCGCGATGCCTACCAGCAGATGGGCACGCGGCTGGCTGCGGCGGGTTTTGCCGTGCTGGTGGTGAACCAGTATTACCGTTCAAGCCCCGCACCGGTCCTGAATTCGCTGATGGAATGGCGCGCGCCAGCGGGCGCGGCCAAGCTCAAGCCGATGATCGCGGCGATCACGCCCGCTGGCACGATTTCGGATGCGGCGGCCTTCGTCGGCTGGCTCGACGGACAGAAGGAAGTCGACACCAAAAAGCGCATTGGCACCTGCGGCTATTGCATGGGCGGACCGTTCACCGTGCGCACCGCTTTTGCCAATCCGGCGCGCGTAGGCGCGGCTGCCTCGTTCCACGGCGGCGGTTTGGTGGGCGATGGTGCAGACGCGCCAAACAAGCTGCTCGCCAGCACCAAGGCCGCCTACCTCATCGCCATCGCCCAAAACGATGACGAACGCGCGCCCGACGAGAAAAAGGTGCTGCGCGCTGCGGCCGATGCAGCAGGGCGGCCTGCGGAGATCGAAGTCTACCCCGCGCAACACGGCTGGTGCACCCTCGACGCGCCAATCTACGACCGCGAGCAGGCGGAAAAGGCCTGGGGCCGGATGCTGGCGCTGTTTGCGGCGAATTTATGAGGGGTCGGGGCGGCGGCTTTTGTGGGGTTGTGATGTGAAAGCCGCCGTTCCGGATAAGACGCCGTTGCCGACGTCCTCGCGCCTGTGTAGCATGTCGTCGTGCCAACCGTCGAAGCCTTTGACCACGAAGACGCCTCCGAACCGCTCTTCACAGCCGAGTTCGAGTTCTTACCCCGCATTGGCGAATATCTCTCGATCGACACTCCGCCAGGCTACTTTAAATACTACAATGTTGTCGAAGTCTGGCATCGTCAGGACACGGCGGGTGGCGTATTTCGAGCTTGCATACGCATTGAAGAGACCGACTAGCCCCGGCCTGCTGATCGCCCAATGTCAGTCGTTGAGGAGCGCCCGCTCAGGCCGAGGACAAGCCTTACGCCGCTCCCCGCAGCATCTCCGCGTTTTCCTCGATCATCTGGCGCACCGAGCGCGCCTTGCGGCCGGTCAGGCGCTCGACATCATCGCTGCACAACTCCAGAAACCCCTCGCGGATGGCCGCGCCGAAGGTGACCATGTCATCGCTGTTCCACGGGATTCCTGCCACCGACTGGTCATCGACCGGGCGGCGGGGGATGCCCATGGCGTCGAACATCGCGTATTGTCCGTCGTCGTCCAGTGAGACGTATTCGAGCGGCTTGCCGGTGATCTCCGCCATCAGCGCAGTCACTTCGCGGAAGGTCTGCAATTCCGGGCCGGTGATGTTGTAGGTGCGGTTCTCGTGGCCCTCGCCGGTCAGCACAGCGACAGCGCTTTCGATGCAGTCGTCGCGCCAGACCATCGCTTCGCGGCCTTCGCCTGCGTTGGAGAACCACTTGCCGGTCTGCATCACGCCGGGTCCTGCCATGAGGATCATGGCGTCGGCATAGTGCGCGTCACGCAGCATGGTCCACGCACAACCGCTGGCCTTCATCAGGGCTTCGGTCTCGATGTGATCGTGGCGGACTTCGGCGGGGTTGGCGGGGTCATCGATGCCGATGAAGCTGGTGTAGATGATGTGAGCCACGCCCGCTGCAGCGGCGGCATCGATCGCGGCCTTGTGCTGCTCCACCCGCGCGCCGACGCGCGTGCCGGAGATGAGCAGCATTCTGGTCGCCCCCTGCACTGCCGCAGCCAGCGTCTCGGGCTTGTCGAAATCGCCGTAGCGCACATCGCAGCCTTGCGCGGCGCGGTCGGCCAGCTTCTCGGGCTTGCGCGAGATCAGGATCAGGTCGGCGGCGCGCCGCTGTTCACTAAAGCGCGCGATCAGACGGTCGGTGACGCCCCGGCCATAGTTGCCCGAGGCGCCGGTGATGACGATCTTGCCCATGGTCAGAGCGCGTCCAACTGCGCCTGAGGCACCCACCAGCCGTGGACTTGCGGGCGCAGGCGCGTGGGGATCACCACCTTGGCCACGGCCCCTGCGCCGATGTTGCCAGCATCCACCACCCAAGCCTCGTGGTGGAACTGGTTATCGCCGATCTGCTGGTCGACGATGAACACCAGCCAGCCGTCATGCGCCGGATCGGCAGCAGGAACGTGGACGGGTTCGTTGTATCCGGCCATCGGCGGCAGCGGCAGCGCGCCGGTCACCTGCGGGGCGGGCGTGTCCATGCCGTCAAGCCGGAGCAGCATGTTGAAGCTGACGCCGACAGGACCGGCGAAGAGTGGTGGTCCCTGCAGCGCGGGGTTCATCGAAAGCATGAAGCCGAACTTGTAAGGCTTGCCCTGCATCTTGGCAGGGATCACCGGGAAATCGCCGGGAGGGCCGATCAGGGTTTCGGTGACGTCTCCGCCATCCGCCTTGGGATCGACGGTCCAGCGGGTGAGCGCGCCGACTACGTCCTGCGGCCCCATGTGGATGCCCGAAGGTTCGCGGATGAAGGCGAAGGCGTTGGTGTTGTTCAGGCAGGCGTCGAAGTGGAGCAGGCCGTCCGCATCCTCCCACGCGTTCATCATGTGGTACGAATGGCAGCCCTTGGGCCCCTTGAACCACTTGATTTCAGACACATCGCCATAGCGCGGCATGACGCCGAGCCACGAGTCGAGTTCGGGTTCGTGGTGCCAATGCTCGCCGCCCGCCTTGAGCCGGTCAAGGTCCGAGGTGGTCGGGTAGATCGGGAACAGCGCGTAGTTCTCGCTGATCGTGAAATCGTGCATCATCGCGCAATAGGGCGCATCGAACCACTGTTCGGACTTGAGCGTGCCGTCGGGCGCAACGACGCAGTAGGCAACTTTGGCCGAAGCCTGCCCGTCGGCCTCGTAGCCATAGAAGAACAGCTCGCCGGTCGCGGCATCGATGCGCACGTGGGCGGTCATCGTCTCGGACTTCAGCGCGCCGCCGAAATCGTAGGAGCCGATGGTAGCAAGCGTCCTGGGATCGACGCGGTAGGGGCGGCCATCTTCCTTGGCCATGAGCAGCCGCCCGGCATGCCAGATCGGGGTGGTGTTGGCCACGGTGCGGTCGGTGCCTTGCACCTCTGCATCATCGGTGAAAGGGTTGCGGTACTTGCCGAACAGGGCCTTGCCCGCCGCCTTTTCCGCCTTGTAGCGCGCGGTTTCGACATACTTTTGCACGAAATCGGCGGTGCCATCAGCATTGAACGACAGGCGGCTGACCATGCCGTCGCCCGAGAGGGTATGGTCGTTTTCAAACCGGGGGGCGAAGGCGGGATCGGGGATTGCGCGATAGAAGCTGCCACGCACTTCGGCGGGCAGATCGCCTTCGATCTTGAGGCCGTGAAGCGCGACTTCCTGCCCAACCGGCTCGTTCAGTCCGAGGAAATACGGCGTCTGCGGAAAAGCGCCCATGTCAAATACCCTCACCCTAACTATTGTTACGGTTGTTGTAGCGCGATTCCGTTGGAGTTCAACCCTTCAACTCAGGCCCACCAATAGGCCGTCGCGCGCATCTCGATGCTGATGCGCGGAGAGGCATCGGCCGGGCAGTCCGGCAAGTCGAAGGCGACGTGCGGCACGTGATGCGCGCGGGCAGGATCGCTGTCGTTGGTCTTGAACAGGACCGCCTCGTTGATCGTCATCTGCGGGAAGTAGTGCCAGCGGTGCGCGGGGTTGTGCGCGACGACGAGCCCTTCGAACGACCATTCGGGCTTGCCCGCCTCATCGAAGACAGCTTCGGCTTCGATCAGGTCTGCCGGAGCAATGCTGCGTGCATCGCAAAACGCCAGCGGCACGTCCTGCGGCGGCGGGGAGATGGCGCGCCACACGTTATAGGCCGCACAACGCAGAAAGGCGCGGCCATTGGCACCGCGCTCGCCGAACTGGGCGGCGGTCTTGTCGGATATGTCGATGTGGGCGAAGCGCGCAGGCATCGAGTTGTTAAGGCTGCCCGCCTTGCCCGACTTTTCGGAGAAACGCAGCAGTCCGGGCGCACCGACGTGGACATAGTCGGCACCAGTGGCGGCCTGGACCAGTTGCTCGATCTCTTGGCTGTGAATGCAGGCGACCTGCTCGCGGTCGGCGAAGTCGGACACAGCGCTGGTGTGGTGCAGAATCTGGAAGCCTTCGCGGTCGATGGTCGTGGCAGCAGCGCGCGCATCGTGCATCGGCATGGGTACAGGCACGATCTCGACTTCGTCCTTCTCGTGCGCATTCGCATAGTAGCGCGGGCGGGCAAACTTGCGACCGGAATAGGCGATCAGCGCTTCCATCATGCTCTCCTGCGGCGGCCTGCTTTGCGCGGGTCCAGCCAGTTGGGATAGGCTGGATGCCCGCCCCCAAACAAGAAAGCCCGCCATCACTGGCGGGCCTTCCGATCAATCAACCAGCAGCAAGCTGCTTCTCCAGTTCGCCGAGCACGCGGTAGCAGTCGAGCACTTGCGCGACCGAGCTGTTGGGTTCGCGGCCTTCGCGGATCGCGGCGATGAACTCGCGGTCCTGCAGTTCGATGCCGTTCATGCTGACATCGACCTTCGAGACGTCGATCGGCTCTTCCTTGCCATTTACCAGATCGTCGTAGCGGGCGATGTAGGTCGCGGTGTCGCCGATGTAGCGGAAGAAGGTGCCGAGCGGGCCATCATTGTTGAACGAGAGCGACAGGGTACAGATCGCGCCGCTTTCGCTCTTGAGCTGGATCGACATGTCCATCGCGATGCCGAGTTCGGGGTGGATCGGGCCTTCGACCGCATTGGCCTTGACGATCTTGCCCGCCTGATAGGCGAACAGATCGACCGTGTGCGCGGCGTGGTGCCACAGCAGGTGATCGGTCCATGACCGCGCTTCGCCCTTGGCGTTCATGTTCTTGCGGCGGAAGAAGTAGGTCTGCACATCCATCTGCTGGATGTTGAATTCGCCGCCCACGATCTTGTTATGCACGTACTGGTGCGAAGGATTGAAGCGGCGAGTGTGGCCGACCATGCAGACCTTGCCGGTCTCGCGTTGAACGCGCAGCACTTCTTCCGAATCCGCCCAGCTGTCTGCCAGCGGAATCTCGACCTGAACGTGCTTGCCCGCCTTCATGCAGGCGATGGCCTGCGCGGCGTGCATTTGCGTGGGCGTGCACAGGATCACGGCGTCGACATCATCGCGCGCCAGGGCCTCTTCCAGCTCGGTGCCGGAATGCTTGGCGCCGTACTTTTCGGCCACGGCAGCGGCCTGATCTGCACGACGACTGATGATCGAGGTGATCTCGACGCCATCGATCTTCTTCAGTCCGTCGAGATGCTTTTCGCCGAACGCGCCGGCGCCTGCGAGGGCGATTCTCATGCTTCTGGCTCCAGAACGATGTGGCCGATGGCCGTGTTGCTGCAAGGGATATGGTAGTGGCGGTGCAAGGTTTTCACCTTCTGGCCCAGCGCGCCGCGCATGATCAGCCACATCACCATTTCGATGCCTTCGGAGCCGGTTTCGCGCAAATATTCGATATGCGGGATGAAGCGAACGGCGTCATCATCGGCCTCGAGCATGTCGAGGAACTTGTTGTCCCACTCGCGGTTGAGCAGGCCAGCCCGCGGCCCCTGAAGCTGGTGGCTCATGCCGCCGGTGCCCCAGATCTGCACATTGAGGTCTTCCGGGAAGCTTTCGACCGCGCGGGCAATCGCCTCGCCCAGCGCCCAGCAGCGGTTGCCCGACGGGACCGGGTAGGTGACGACGTTGACTGCGAGCGGCACGACCTTGACCGGCCACTTTTCCGGCTGGCCGAACATCATCGAGAGCGGCACGGTGAGGCCGTGATCGACGTCCATCTCGTTGATGATGGTCATGTCGAAATCGTCGAGGATCAGGCTCTGCGCGATATGCCAGGCAAGGTCTGCATGACCTTCGACGTCGGGCACAGGGCGCGGCCCCCAGCCTTCGTCGGCCGACTTGTAGCTTTCGCCGCAGCCGATCGCGAACGTGGGGATGATGTTGGCGTCAAACGCCGAGGCGTGATCATTGTAGACGAGGATGACGACGTCGGGTTTGGTTTCAGCTTCCCACTGCTTCGTCCAGTCGTAACCTGCGAAAATCGGGCCGAAATAGTCGTCGCGGGTCTTGCCCTGATCGACGGCGACGCCAAGCAGCGGAACGTGGCTGGAGCCAACGCCTGCGGTAATGCGGGCCATGTCAGTAGCCTCCCTTGATGGATCGATTGCCAATGGCCGAACGCCCGCCATCCATCATCATCTGACGGTATTCGGGCCAGGTCATGTCGGTCATCGTGCTGACCGCTTCGGCGAAGGGCAGACCGTCGGACGAGAATAGCTTGGACAGGAAATAGACGTTGCCGCCAAGATCGAGCAGCTTGTTGTAATCGCGAGCAAGCAGGGCCTGCTTGGCGTCATCCGAGATTTTCCACTCGTCGAGATAGGCGCGCTCATTCGCCTTGAAGCGGTCGCGGTTCTCGGCCTTCATCAGGCTCATTGCGAACTGGTTGATCCAGTACCCCTTGCGGGCGCGGGCGGCAGTGTAGATCCGCGTGCCGGGAATATCGTCCAGTTCGGCGAGGTATTCGTGGATGTTCTGCTTGGGCGTTGCTTCAGTCACAGGCCCCTCTCCTTCAGCTTGGCATCGAGGCGCGGGAACACCCGGCGGGCGTTGCCCTCGAAAATCGCGTGGCGTTCGGCGTCGCTGATGTCGAGCGCATCGACATAGCGCTTGGTGTCGTCAAAATAGAAGCCGGTGGTGGGATCGATCCCGCGCACCGCGCCGACCATTTCCGATCCGAACAGGATATTCTTGTTCTCGATGACATCCGCCAGCAGGTCGACGCCCGGCTGGTGATAGACGCACGTATCGAAATAGACGTTGTTCATCAGGTGGCCCGAAAGATCGGGCTTCTTGAGCATGTCGGCCAGCCCGCGATAGCGCCCCCAGTGATAGGGCACCGCGCCGCCGCCGTGCGGGATGATGAAGCGCAACGTCGGGAAGCGGCTGAACAGATCGCCTTCGAGCAATTGCATGAACGCGATAGTGTCGGCCGCGATGTAATACCCGCCGGTGGCGTGCATCGCCGGGTTGCACGAGCCCGAGACGTGGATCATCGCAGGAACGTCGAGTTCCACCATCTTCTCGTAGAACGGGAACCAGTATTCGTGCGTGAGCGGCGGATGGGTGAAGTGTCCGCCGCCCGGATCGGGGTTGAGGTTGCAGCCGATGAAGCCCAACTCGTTCACACAGCGCTCAAGTTCGGCAATCGAACTGGTCATGTCCGCTTCAGGCGACTGCGGCAACATGCATACGCCAGCGAAAATATCGGGATAAAGGCCGACGACGCGGGCGATCAGGTCGTTGCAGACTTGCGCCCACTTTACCGCAACCGACTGGTCACCGACATGCGGGGCCATGGCCGAGGCGCGGGGCGAGAAGATCGTCATGTCCGCGCCGCGTTCCTTCAGCAGGCGCAGCTGGTTCGATTCAATCGTCTCGCGGATTTCGTCATCCGATATGTCGGGATAGGCGGGGCATTCGGTGCCTGCCTTGAACGCGGCCTTCTGCTTTTCGCGCCATTCGTCATGCGCCTTTGGCAGCACGGTGTAATGGCCGTGGCAGTCGATGATCATGGTCATCAGGCTTCAGTCCTCTCTGCGTGGAAGGGTATGGTCTTTCCGGCCTGCTCGCGCTGGCGCTGAACGGTGCCGCTGGTCATCAGCGGTTCGATGCCGAGGCCGATGAGCGTCTTGGCTGACTCTTCCATTTCAGCGGCACGGCGAAGGCCGTGCGTTGTCATCCGCTCGACATTGTATTCCGCGCGGGTGAACCAGCTTTCGCTCTTCTCGCTGGCGTCGAGCGAGGACAGCACCTCATCGACCACATCGGCCTTGGTGGCCGCAAGCATCATTTCAGCCGTCAGCGCCTCGACGCCCTTGACCATGATCGAGCGGATCATCTTGATCGCGCTGGCACGCCCTATTTCGGTCCCGACGATGCGGGTCTTGGTGAAGCCTGCTGCACGGAGCATCGCTTCGGCCTGGGCCGCATCCTTGCCCGAGAGCAGCAGCGGCACGTTCATCCGTGCAGGATTGACAGGGGCGAGCACCGCGACATCGACATAGCGCCCGCCTGCGGCCTCGACGGCACGGGCGGCGGCCCGCTTGGTATCGGGGGCGACCGAGTTCATGTCACACCAGATTGCGCCCGCTTGCAACAACGGGGCATAGTCCTGCGCGACCGGTAGCGCGGAATCGGCGGTGACCAGGCTCAGGACAAGATCGGCATCGGACAGCGCGCAGTCGGCGGTGGCGCAAGCAACGACGCCTGCGCGCTCCATCTCGGCGCGGCGTGCAGGGTTGAGATCATAGGCCAGCGCGGCGGATTCCCAACCGGCAGCAAGGGCAAAGGTAGACCCGGCCTCTCCGAAGCCGATCAGGGCAATTGTGCTCTCCATGGCGCGATGTCCTGCGTTGCGCGCGGCAAGCCCACAAATGCAAACATCGCCTGCCCCATAAATTTATGCAAAGCCTTCCTGCGCCACCTGCCGCAGCAACGCGGTGAACGCCGCCTGCGGTGCAGTGGGCCGCCAGCCCTCGCGCGTGGTGATGCCGATCGTGCGCGCGACTGGCACTGGAGTTGGTTTCGTGGCGAGAACACCTGCCTGAAGTTCGACCGCGAGTTGGGCGGGCGACAGGAGGGTTAGCGCGTCTGAGCCCAGCAGGAGTTGGCGCACGGTGAGGACCGATCCGCATTCGATGGAGACGTGGGGCGGTTCAGCGCCCGTGGTGCGCATCATGTCCTCCCAGTAGTGGCGCAAGGGGGTGTCGCGCGCGGGGAGTATCCACGGGTAGCAGGCGAGCGCTTCTCCGCCAGCCTCGGCCATTGCCAGCAGCGGATGGCCTGCGCGCATGACCAGCGCGGGCTGATCCTCGAACACCGCCTCCTGATGCAGATCATCGAGCGCGGCGGCTTCGCGCAGCGCGCCAAGCATCATGTCCACTTCGCCATCGCGCAAAGGGCCGGACAGTTCGGAATGACTGCCTTCAACCACGGCGACATCGACGCCGGGGTACGCATTGGCGAAGCGCAAGATAGTTTCGGGGAGCCAGCGGGCGCGGCTGAGCGGCATCGCGCCGACAACGATCCGGCCGGCCGCCTTGCCTTGCCAAGCGGCGACCTCAGCGAGGCCCGAGCGCAGTTCTGCCATGGCGAGGCCGAAGCCGCGCGCGCGGCGCTCTCCGGCGGGGGTGAGCATGACGGAACGGCCCCGCCGGTCCACCAACCGCTGACCAAGCGCCACCGACAGATCGGCGACGGCGCGGTGCAGCGAGGCGGACGACAGGCCGGTTGCTTCTGCCGCCACGGCATAGCTTCCGGCGCGGGCCAGCGCCAGAAAGGCGCGCACCTGTGTGCCGGTGACGCGCGGGCTGCCGACGTGCCCAATCGCGGCTTCTGCGCGGGGGGAGAGCAGCAGTGAGGGCTCCGTTGGGCTCATACCCGATGACCCCCGGATAAACAGGGTGCACCCCAGGTGTTCCTCCAGTCTTGAGATGGCCTGGGTCAGGGCTGGCTGGGTGAGGTTGACCGCACGCGCCGCCCGCGTGACGCTGCCATGGCGCACCGTGGCGGCAAAGGCGGCAATGTGACGGATATTGACCGCAGCTTCAGTCATGCAATCTCGCTTAGCATTTCCTTATGGTGATGCGCAAACATTGCATTGGTGACCCGCGCGCGGCGGTCGCATGGACACAGGCCAGCAATTCCAAGGGAGCCAGGTATGTCGGGTATCGTCGTCCAGAACATCGAACGTGCCGAACAGCATGTGATCGACGGGCTTGCCGCTTGCGGCGTTGCCACCGTGCATGAAGCCCAGGACCGCACCGGATTGATGGCAAGCTATATGCGCCCGATCTATCGGGGCGCGCGCATTGCGGGCAGCGCGGTGACGATCAGCGCGGCGCCGGGCGACAACTGGATGGTGCACGTGGCGATCGAGCAGTTGAAGCCGAGCGACATTCTGGTGCTGGCGCCGACTTCCCCTTGCGAGGACGGCTACTTCGGCGATCTTCTGGCAACGTCTGCGCAGGCGCGCGAGTGCCGCGGGCTGGTGATCGACGCAGGCGTGCGCGACGTGCGTGACCTGACCGAGATGGAGTTCCCGGTGTGGTCCAAGGCGATCTACGCACAGGGCACGGTCAAGAACACGCTGGGCAGCGTCAACGTGCCGATCGTTTGCGCCAATGCGCTGGTCAATCCGGGCGACGTGATCGTGGCTGACGACGACGGCGTCTGCGTGGTGCCGCGCGAAAAGGCCGCCGACGTGCTGAAGGCCGCGCAGGCGCGCGAAGCCAACGAGGGCGAGAAGCGCGAGAAGCTGGCTTCAGGCGTGCTAGGCCTCGACATGTACAAGATGCGCGAGCGGCTGGAGAAGGAAGGCCTGAAGTATGTGTGAGGGGCGAGGTGGATTCCCTTCCCCGTTCGCGTCGAGCGTAGTCGAGACGCCGCGCGATATGTGTCTCGACTGCGCTCGACACGAACGGAACTTGGTATGACCTCCGGCTTTTCCGCGCGCTGCATGTGGATGCGGGGCGGCACGTCGAAGGGTGGCTACTTCCTCAAGGATGACCTGCCTGCCGACGCCCTGGCGCGCGATGCCTTTCTGCTGGGGATGATGGGCAGCCCCGATCCTGTCCAGATCGACGGCATGGGCGGCGCAGACCCGCTGACCAGCAAAGTTGCAGTGGTGTCCAAGTCCTCGCGGGAAGGCATCGACGTCGATTACCTGTTCCTGCAGGTGTTCGTCGATCAGGCGATTGTGACCGACGCGCAGAACTGCGGAAACATTCTTGCGGGCGTGGGCCCGTTCGCGATCGAGCGCGGGCTGGTCGCGGCAACGGGCGATGAGACGCGCGTGGCGATCTTCATGGAGAACACCGGCCAGGTTGCCGTGGCCACCGTGGCGACGCCGGGCGGCGTGGTGACCTACAAGGGCGATGCCGCGATTGATGGTGTGCCGGGCCGCCACGCGCCGGTGCCGCTTGAGTTCCGCGATACCGCCGGGTCTTCCTGCGGGGCGCTGCTGCCGACCGGGAACGCGGTGGACGTGGTCAACGGCGTGGCCGTGACGCTTGTCGACAACGGTATGCCTTGCGTGGTGATGAAGGCCGAAGACCTCGGCATCACAGGCTATGAGGACCGCGACTGGCTCGACAATGCGACCGATCTGAAAGCAAAGATCGAAGCCATTCGCCTGATTGTCGGACCGATGATGAATCTGGGCGATGTTGCGGCCAAGTCCGTGCCCAAGATGATGCTCGTCGCTCCGCCCAAGCACGGCGGCGCGGTGACGGTGCGCAGCTTCATCCCCCACCGCGCGCACGCCACCATCGGCGTTCTGGGTGCAGTGAGCGTGGCAACGGCGTGTCTGATCGAGGGATCGCCTGCCGCGGCAGTTGCCCAAATTCCCGACGGTTCGCGCAAGTTGCTTTCGGTCGAGCATCCGACCGGGGAAATGAGCTGCGTGCTGGAAGTGGATGAAGCTGGCGAAGTGCGCACAGCAGCCTTGCTGCGAACCGCGCGCAAACTGATGGACGGGGTCGTGTTCGGCTGAGGTCGCGCGCGTGCTTCGACAGACCCAGCATGCGCGGGTCTGGAATATTTGCAAAACGTCCGCTCGTCCTGAGTTTGTCAAAGGACGCGCACTGAGGGTGAGACCATGAGCGACCGTATCATCAGCTGGCATTCCAACCCGTCCAAGCCGCGCTACGTGCCGCCCGCAGGCGCGGTCGATGCGCATTGCCATGTGTTCGGGCCGATGGCGCAGTTCCCTTTTTCGGCCAAGGCGAAGTACCTGCCGCAGGACGCTGGCCCCGACATGCTGTTCGCGTTGCGCGATCATCTCGGCTTCGACAGGAACGTGATCGTGCAGGCGAGCTGCCACGGCACCGACAACGCCGCGACGCTGGATGCCATCGCCAGGTCCAATGGCAAGGCGCGCGGCGTGGCCGTGGTCGATCCGGCGATTTCGGAAGCTGAGTTGCACGCGCTGCATGACGGCGGCATTCGCGGCATTCGCTTCAATTTCTTGAAGCGGCTGGTGGACAACGCACCCAAGGACAAGTTCCTCGAAGTCGCCCAGCGCCTGCCCAAGGGCTGGCATGTGGTGATCTACTTCGAGGCCGACATCCTTGAGGAACTGCGCCCGTTCATGGACGCGATCCCGGTGCCACTGGTGATCGACCACATGGGCCGCCCGGACGTGCGCCAGGGTCCGGACGGTGCGGACATGAAGGCGTTCCGCAATTTCCTGAACAGCCGCGACGATATCTGGTTCAAGGCGACTTGCCCCGACCGGCTCGACGCGATCAAGGAAGGCGGCGCGGGCGATCCGTGGAATGCCTTTGCCGATGCTGTAGCGCCGCTCGTCGCCGATTATCAGGACCGCGTGCTTTGGGGCACCGACTGGCCGCATCCCAACATGGACACCGAAATTCCCGACGACGGGCATCTGGTGGACATGATCCCGCGCATCGCGCCCACCGAGGAATTGCAGCGCAAGTTGTTGATCGACAACCCGATGAAGCTCTATTGGACCGATTGATCGCGGAAGCTGCGGAAAGTCACTGACCAGCGGCGGTGCTCGACCGGCGTGATCGAATGCTCCCATTCCCACCGCGCCGGACCGTCGAGACTATAGGCGGCGCGGGGGTGCAATGGCTCGGCATGGCGGGCAAACCCGCCGTCAGGCTTGCGCCGCCGCAGACGCAAGGTTTCAGCCGCGCCAAGTGAAAGCCCGAGAATTTTGCCGTATTGCGGCCGATCCTTGTGCCAGCCGATGCCTGCGCCCGGATCGTAACGGATGACGAGCGCTTGCGTGAGGACTTCAGCTGCCAGCCCCGTCCACTGCGCCATGCGGCTGCGAAGCGGCAGGAGCCAGTCCGGAATGGGCGGCGCAGGCAGGACCGCGCCGCGCGCGAAATCGTAGGAACTTCCGAACGAGGCGGTGAGCCGCTTGCCCTCCCAGCCGTGGAACTGGAATGGCTCAAGCGCGCAACCGTCGATCCGGGCTGCAAGTTCGGCTTCCTCTGCGGGGGTGATCATGTCTGCACGAAAGGCCAGCCCTTCCACGGGGCATGGCGCTGTGCCGAACAGGTCTGGCTGAAGAGAGGTCATTCCTGCCATATGGGGAAGATGAGACAAGCTGCCACCGAAATCGTCATCGCCACACCGGGCAAGGGATTGCACGAAATCACGGGCGAGGTTGCCGCATGGGTAGTCGCCCAAGGTATGACCACTGGCCTGCTGACCGTGTTCTGCCGCCATACTTCTGCATCGCTATGCATTCAGGAAAATGCGGCGGCCGAAGTGCGCGGCGACGTGGTGCGCTGGCTTGACCGGATCGCGCCCGAGAATGCCGGCTATGCCCATGACGATGAAGGGCCGGACGACATGCCCGCCCACCTCAAAGCGATCCTGACCGGGGTACATCTTTCGGTTCCGCTGATTGACGGCAAGCTGACCCTAGGCACCTGGCAGGGCATCTACATCTGCGAGCACCGGCGCGCGCCGCACCGGCGGACAATCGCGCTGCACGTTACCGGATATTGATGGCGCGTTAACCATTATCGGCCGCAAGACACCTGCGTTATTGCGGGCTGCACAAACCCGAGCCCCTGACTGCTGGTTAATTTTGCCTGCCCTGCCCTGCGGAGCACTACGGGTAGCCGTTCTTACCTGACGTTCCGCTTCCCCAGATAGGACAGGCAAGCGCCGACCGGCTTTCGGGGAGTAACGATGTTCAAATTCAATATTTCAGCCAAGTTCATTGCCGCTTTCGCGCTGTTGCTGGCGGTGATGGCCGGGATGGGCTTGTTTGCAATTGCCAAGATCGGCGAAGTGAACGCGATTGCGGCCGAGCAGCGCGACCGCTGGATTCCCGCTGCAGCGACATTGGGCGACATTCACGCCTACACATCGCAGTACCGCCTCAAGCAGGACGAGATGTTCTCAGCACCTTCGCCCGAAGCCATGGCGAAGAACGGAAAGCTGATGAAGAACGCACGCGCCGCAATCGACGGCAGCCTGAGCGACTTCGAAAATCTCGCCATCACAGCTGAGCAGAAGGCAGCGCTTGGCACCATGCGCGAAAGCTGGGGCGGGTTCGTCAAGCAGGATAGCGAGATGCAGCAACTTGCCCTGGCGGGCAATTCAGCAAGTGCGCAAGCCATCCACGACGGCGAAGGTCTCGACACATTCTATGCGCTGGAAGACACGGTTCTGGCGGCGATCGAGGTCAACAAGAAGGCGTCTGATGCCGTCGCGGCGCAAAGCGATGCGATCTACGCTTCCGCCCGAAACTTCACGCTCGCCGCCATTGGAATCGGCGTAGTTGCAGCCCTTGGCCTGCTAGCGTTCCTGATGCGCAACATTGCTGCGCCGCTGGTCCGCATGTCGGAATCTGTGGCGCGGCTGATCAGCGGCGACCACTCGGTTACCGTGCCCGGCCTCGGCCGCACCGATGAACTTGGCCATCTGGCACGGGCGCTCGACCAGTTCCGCGACGTGTTCGCATCCGACCATGCCCGCGCAGAGGCCGAGAAGGCGCGTGCCCGCGAAACGCAGGTGACGATCGACGCCATTGGCGAGGGCCTGACCGCGCTGGCCGAAGGCAACCTGACCCACCGTGTTTCCGAGAATGGCAGCGGCGCACTGGCAAAACTGCACGTCGATTACAACGCTGCCGTGGCAGAGCTGGAGCGCGTGCTGGCCAAGATTGCCGACGGTTGCAACACGATCAAGCTGGGCACCGACGAAATCGCCAGCGCCGCGACCGACCTGTCGCTGCGCACCGAACAGCAGGCTAACTCGCTCGCCGAGACATCGCGCACGCTCAACGAGTTCACCACCTCGGTCAAGACGACTGCAGAGAATGCCAAGCAGACCAGTTCACGGCTCGCCGTGGCGCGCAACACCGCCGAAAGCGTGGGCAATACTGCCGATCGCGCCGTGGCCGCAATGCGCAGCATCGAGAGCAGTTCGCGCGAGATGGCCGATATCGTCAACGTGATCGACGGGATTGCCTTCCAGACCAATCTGCTGGCGCTTAACGCAGGCGTCGAGGCGGCACGGGCCGGCGATGCAGGCAAGGGCTTTGCCGTGGTCGCCACCGAAGTGCGCGCACTGGCGCAGCGGTCGTCCGATGCCGCCAAGTCTATCCGCGAACTGATCGGCAAGAGCACCGACGAGGTGAGCGGCGGCGTGACGCTGGTGGAATCGAGCGGCGATGCCTTGCGTCAGATCGTCACTGAAGTGAGCGCGGTGTCGGCGCTTGTCGAAGAGATCGCCGAAGCGGCGGGCCAGCAGGCTGCGGGCATTGCCGACATCTCGACGATGGTCGGATCGATGGACGCGTTCACCCAGCAGAACGCAGCGATGGTCGAGGAAAGTTCTGCCGGAACGCGCAATCTGGCGACCGAGACGGTGTCGCTCGTCGACCAGCTCGGCCGGTTCCGGCTTGGTGCGCTGGTGCATCAGCTTCCGCGCGAGGTGTCGGCGCTGCGCCAGCCCGAGCGGTTCGTGGACGCTCCGCCAGCCGCTGTCGTGGCTGCCGCCTCCCCGAAATCCACTCCGCTGACAGCCCGGCCCATGCCGAGCAGCGGCAATACCGCGCTCAAAATCGATCAGGACGACTGGTCCGAGTTTTGAACCCTTTATTCAAGTTGCCCCCCGGACCTCATACCATCACCAAGCCGCAAGGATATGAAATCATGAAACTTATCGCAAAGTTCGTTGTTACCGTCACCGCCCTCTCGATGACGGCCACCGCCGCCTTTGCGCAGGCAGCAGACTGGCAGCGCCAAGTCGCACGGATCATTGCATCCAAGCAGACCTACCCGCGCGCGGCGCAGATGCGCGGCGAGGAAGGCACTGCGCGGGTCAAGGTCTATGTGGGCGCGGGCGGCTCGATCGAGCGCACTGAACTGGTTGCGCCGTCGGGATCGAGCACGCTCGACAAGGAAGCCTTGGCCATGCCGACGCGGGCAGGCGCTGTCCCGCCGCCTCCCGGAGGTGCCACCGCCATCGTCGTGCCGGTGACATGGAAACTTCTCTGACCTGAACTACCCCCCGCCGGTCTCTCCCTTGCCGGCGACACGAATGGGGCGGTGCCTTAGCAGGGACCGCCCCCTTTTTGTGTCAGCGGACGAGTTCGCCGCCCTTCATCACGTGGGCCACGGTTTCGAGCGCCGTGATGTCGGCCAGTGGATCGCCGCTCACCGCAATCATATCGGCGTAATGGCCGGGCGAGAGCGCGCCGACGTCCCTGCTCTTGCCCAGCAGTTCGGCGCTGACCGTGGTGGCGGACTGGATCGCCTGCATCGGCGTCATGCCGTAGCGGACCATGTATTTGAATTGGCGGGCGTTGAGTCCGTGCGGGAATACGCCGGCATCGGTGCCATAGCTGAGGCGGACGCCTGCCTTGACCGCCTTGCGGAAGCCCTGGCGCTGGGCTTCGGTCGTCTCGTCGTTCTTGCGCAGCATGTCGGCGGGCCAGCCGTCGCGCTTGCCGACCTCGGCAATGAAGTCTCCGTTGTAGACGTCCATGTCGAGCCAGACGCCCTTGGCTTTGGCGAGCGCAATGCCTTCATCGTCGATCAGGCTGGCGTGTTCGATGGCGCGGACGCCTGCCCCCATCGCCTGTTTGATCCCTGCGGCACCGTGCGCATGGGCGGTGACCCATGAACCGCGCTGGCGGGCGACATCGACAGCGGCCTTGATCATCTCGGGCGTCAGTTCGATCTGGCCGGGTTCGGTGCCTTGGGCAAGCACCGCGCCGGTGGCGATCAGCTTGATCGAATCCGCGCCGTTCTGGAACAGGGCGTTCACCTTGCGGGTGGTGTCCTCGGCATTGGTGACGACACCTGCGCGCATGTCGGCAGGCACGGTGACGTCGGGCGCAAAGCCGGTGACCTCGCCGCCGCCTCCGGGGATGGTGACATAGGCGCCGACTGCGCTCACACGTGGGCCGACCACATCACCGCGCTCGATCGCGTTGCGCAATTCGACATCGGCATAAGCGCGGAACGAGCCGACGTCGTGGACGGTGGTGAAGCCCGCCATCAGCGTTTTGCGGGCGTTGCGCGCGCCGATGTAGGCGATTTCCATTGCCGAATGGAGCAGTGGTTCGGCCACGTTGTTCGACTGTTCGACATCGGCCAGATGAACGTGGCAATCGATCAGGCCGGGCAGGACGGTGTAGGCCGACCAGTCAACGACCTTCGCGCCTTGGGGCAGCGGCCCATCGGGCGTGACCGCCGCGACGCGGCCATTCTCGACATGCAAGACCTGTGCGGTGAGGACGCGGGCGCTCTCCGGGTCGATCAGCCGCCCGGCGCGGACGTAGATCGTCTCGGCCTGAGCGGCGGTGGGGACAAGGGCGAGGACAGGGAGCAGGTTGCGCAGCATGTGCACAGTCTAGCGCGGCAGGTTCGCGGGGATAGCTGGTTTTTGCGTTCGGGTTCCCGCCCCTTCCCCAAGGGAAGAGGCGGGATCGAAGGCATCAGCTGACCGCGAACGACAGCGCGCCATCGCCCTCGTCGATGGTGACCGTGCTGCCATCGGGGATTTCACCCGCCAGCAACCGCTCGGCAAGTGGGTCCTGCAGGTGGCGCTGGACCGCGCGTTTGAGCGGCCTTGCGCCGTAGACCGGATCGTAGCCCACCCGGCCGAGCCAGCGCTTGGCGGCATCGGTGAGGTCGAGCACGATCTTGCGGTCCTTGAGCAGCTTCTGCACGCGGCCGACCTGGATTTCCACGATCGGGGCCATGTGTTCGTGGCCCAGACGGTGGAACAGGATGATCTCATCCAGCCGGTTGAGGAATTCGGGGCGGAAATGGCCGCGTACGATGTCCATGACCTGCGGTTCGACGCTGGCAACGTCCTGTCCCTCTTCCAGATTGGCGAGGTACTGGCTGCCGAGGTTGCTGGTCAGGATGATCAGCGTGTTGGTGAAATCGACCACGCGGCCCTGCCCATCGGTCAGGCGGCCATCGTCGAGGACCTGCAGCAGCACGTTGAACACGTCCGAATGCGCTTTCTCGACCTCGTCGAACAGGACGACCTGATAGGGTCGCCTGCGAACCGCTTCGGTGAGAACTCCACCTTCATCATAACCAACATAGCCCGGAGGTGCACCGATCAACCGGCTGACCGAGTGCTTTTCCATGAACTCGGACATGTCGATACGGACCATCGCGCTGTCATCGTCGAACAGGAAACCCGCCAGAGCCTTGGTCAGTTCAGTCTTTCCCACGCCCGTGGGGCCGAGGAACAGGAAGCTGCCCAAGGGACGGTTCGGGTCCTGAAGACCGGCGCGGGCGCGGCGCACGGCCTTGGACACGGCGAGGACCGCGTCCTTCTGGCCGATCACGCGCTCGCCGATCACATGCTCCATCTTGAGCAGCTTCTCGCGCTCGCCTTCCATCATCCGGTCGACCGGCACGCCGGTCCACTTGCTGACGACGGAGGCGATGTCCTCGGCGGTCACTTCCTCGCGCAGCATGGCGTTCTGGCTGACGCCTTCGGCTTCGGCCAGCTGCTTTTCCAGCTCGGGAATGCGCCCGTAGGCAAGCTCGCCCGCCTTGCCGAGATCGCCATTGCGCTGCGCCACATCGAGTTCGCTGCGGGCAGCATCAAGCGCTTCCTTGATCTTGCCTTCGGCGGCGATCTTGTCACGCTCGTTCTGCCAGCGGGTGGTCAGTTCGGACGACTGCTGCTCGAGGTTGGCGAGTTCTTCACGCAGATTATCGAGCCGGTCCTTCGACGCGGCATCGGTTTCCTTGGCGAGCGCCATTTCCTCAATCTTGAGCTGGATGATCTTGCGATCCAGCTTCTCGATTTCCTCGGGCTTGCTTTCCACTTCCATGCGGATGCGGCTGGCGGCCTCGTCCATCAGATCGATGGCCTTGTCGGGCAGGAAGCGGTCAGCGATGTAGCGATTGGACAGAGTGGCCGCCGCCACGATCGCGCCATCGGCGATGCGCACGCCGTGGTGAAGTTCGTACTTGTCCTTGATGCCGCGCAGGATCGAGATCGTGTCTTCCACGGTCGGTTCACCCACGAACACCGGCTGGAAGCGGCGCTGGAGCGCGGGGTCCTTCTCGACATACTTCTGATATTCGTCGAGCGTGGTCGCGCCGATGCAGTGCAGTTCGCCGCGCGCGAGTGCAGGCTTGAGCAGGTTCGAGGCGTCCATCGCGCCCTCGCCCTTGCCCGCCCCGATCAGGGTGTGCATCTCGTCGATGAACAGGATGATCTCGCCCTCGGCGCCCTTGACCTCGTCAAGCACGGCCTTGAGGCGTTCCTCGAACTCGCCGCGATATTTCGCGCCCGCGATCAGGCTGCCCATGTCGAGCGCCATCAACCGGCGGTCCTTGAGACTGTCGGGCACGTCGCCATTGGCAATGCGCAGCGCAAGGCCTTCGGCAATCGCGGTCTTGCCGACGCCGGGTTCGCCGATCAGCGCAGGGTTGTTCTTGGTGCGGCGGGCGAGGATCTGCACGGTGCGGCGGATTTCCTCGTCGCGGCCGATCACCGGATCGAGCTTGCCTTCCCGCGCGGCCTGCGTGAGGTCGCGGGCATATTTCTTCATCGCGTCATAGGCGTTTTCGGCGCTCGCGCTGTCAGCGTTGCGCCCGCCGCGCAGCTCGCTGATCGCAGCTTCGAGCGCCTGCGGGGTGACGTTCGCAGCCTTCAGCGCCTGCCCCGCTGCCGTGGTAGTAGCAAGCGCAAGCGCGACGAGCATGCGCTCGACGGTAACGAAGCTGTCGCCCGACTTGGTGGCAACCTGTTCGGCCTGGTCAAGCACGCGCACGGCATCATTGTCGAGGCCGGGCGTCTGTTGTGCACCCGACCCGGAGACGGCGGCGAGCTTGGCCAGCGCCTTGTCGACTTCGGCCTGCGCGATGGCGGGATTGCCGCCCGCGCGCTGGATCAGCCCGCTGGCCATGCCTTCGGTGTCTTCGAGCAGGGCCTTCAAGATATGGTCGGCAGTGATCCGCTGATGGCTCATGCGGATGGCAACGGTCTGGGCGGCTTGCAAAAAGCCTTTGGCGCGGTCGGTGAATTTCTCGAGATTCATGGGTCGAGTGTCCTCCTGATGCGCACAACATGGTGTGGCTTTTTCGCAACACAAGGGCTGTGCTGACGAAAGTGCTCTAGCATTCGTTGGGGGGTATTGGGTTGATATACAACAATCCGCTCCCCCGCGAAGGCGGGGGCCTCAGCCCTCATCGCGCACTCCTGAGGCCCCCGCCTTCGCGGGGGAGCAGGTTTCAATGACGAAGCTGACTATTTCGCTGGCACAGCCTTCGCCGCAGACGGCGCGAATTCCTTGCCGAAGAAGCTGTTTGCGTACCAGCGCGGGCGTTCGTCGGCGTTGGCGAGCGTTTGCACCGTGTAATAGTTCACTTTGGCGAACAAGGCCCCCGCATCCCAGTTGAACGGCAGTTTCAGATCATCGCTGGGCTGGTGGTAGTGGTCCTTGAGGAAGCCGCGGAACGCCTTCTCGCCCGGTCCTTCGAAGCCGGTCATCATGAACACGGCGGGCACGCCCTGCTGGACGAAGCGGTAGTGATCGGAGCGGGTGAACAGGCCTTCTTCGGGCATCGGATCGGGCGAGAGCTTGATGCCCGCCTTGCGCGCCGCTTCGGCTACGACCGGACCCATCGTGGAATTTTCCGCGCCGAACGCAACGACATCGGAGAACATGTAGGTCAGCACCGGCATGTCGAAGTTGACCACGGCGACCAGATCGCTGTTCGCCACGGGATTACGCGCAAGGTAGTCCGAGCCGATCAGCCCGCCTTCCTCACCGGTCAGCGCGCCGAACAGGACGGAGCGGCGCGGTTTTTCCTTGGCGATGGCCTTGGCCACTTCAAGCATGGTGGCGACGCCCGAGGCATTGTCCATTGCGCCATTGTGGAGGGTATCGTCGCCCTTGCCGTGGATGCCGATGTGATCGAGATGCGCGGTCATGCCGACGAATTCACCGGCCAGCTTGGGATCGCTGCCGGGGAGCATGGCGACGACGTTCTCGCTGACCACGTCCTTCCAGGTGCTGGCGAGCGACAGGCTTGCCTTGCCTGGAAGTGCGAAGCCCTTGGGACGGCCACCCTTCTTGTTGGCTTCGGCAAGAATCTTCGCCAGAGGTTTCTTCGCGGCGGCAAACAGCGGCGCGGCGGCATCGGGATTGAGCGTCACGCCCGCCTTGATGCCGGGGACGCGGCTGAACGCCTTGCCGTCTGCGCCGACCCAGCCCTTGGATGGGCCGTCTGAAATCGCTACGCGCTTGTCCCACGGGCGACGGGCGGTATCTTCGGTGGTAGGCACCGAGATCACGGCAATAGCGCCGCGCTTCATCGCCATGAGCGCCTTGTCGGAATTGAGGTGCGCGCCGAGTTCGCTGGGCGTGCCTTTGGGGAAACCGGTGAGGAGGACGACGACCTTGCCCTTCACGTCGAGGCCTTTGTAATCGTCAAAGCCGAGGTCAGGGCGGTCGAAGCCAAAGCCGGCGAAGACCATGGGCGCATCGACCGCAACCGCCTTGTCGAGCAGGCTGGGGCGGACCAGGACCTGGGCGGTGTCGGTCAGAACGGTGTCCTTGCCTCCGTAGCTCAGCGTGAGCTTTGGCGAGCCATCCAGCCGCGCCTCGCGCACGGTGAACTTCTGGAAGAAGCTGCCATCTGCCGCAGCGGGCTTGAGGCCCATCAGGGTAAACTGGGACGCGACATAATTGGCCGCAATATCGTAGCCGTGCGACCCGGTGTCGCGGCCTTCGAGCAGATCGTCGGCGAGGAACGTCACATGGGCGCGGATGGCTTGTGGATCGAAGGCGGGGTCCTGCGCCAGTGCGGGCGTGGCGGCGGTGGCGAGCAGGGCTGCGATCAGGGCTTGCAGGGTTGGCAGGGCTGACTTGACGTTCATCGGTCTCTCTTCGTCGTTTGTCGAATTGACGGTCGCAGGTCATGTCCACCGGACACGCCCCACTTGCGCGCGCGATGATGGGCACTAGAAAGTTTCTGCACAAACTAAATCTGGCCAGACGTTTCGAGGCTTTCGGGAACGAAACGGTCGCCAACATGTCATCCTTGCAGGCACGCTCAAGTGTCGCTCTATCTTCGGGAACATCATGCAGCGTTTCATTTCCGCCAGCCTGCTTGCCATCGCCGCCGCTCTTCCCGCACAAGTCCATGCACAAGGCACCAAGCCTGCGCCGCTGGCCGATCTCGTTTCCAAGGTGCAGATCCCCTACGAAAGTTTCAAGCTGGACAACGGGTTGACCGTGCTGGTCCACACCGACCGCAAGGCCCCAGTCGTCGCGGTTTCGGTGTGGTACGGTGTCGGATCGAAGAACGAGCCCAAGGGCAAGACCGGGTTCGCCCATCTGTTCGAGCACCTGATGTTCAACGGCACCGAGAACGTTCCGGGCGATTTCTTCCAGCCGCTGCAGCAGGTTGGCGCGACCGACCTCAACGGCACGACATGGTTTGACCGCACCAACTATTACCAGACCGTGCCGACGCCCGCGCTCGACATGACGCTGATGATGGAAAGCGATCGCATGGGGCATCTGCTCGGCGCGGTGACCCAGACCGTACTCGATAACCAGCGCGGCGTGGTGCAGAACGAGAAGCGGCAGGGCGATAACGAACCCTATGCGATGGTCGAATACGAGACGCTCGAGACGCTGTACCCCTCGGGCCATCCCTACCATCACTCCACCATCGGATCGATGGCCGACCTCGATTCGGCCAGCCTTGACGATGTGAAGAATTGGTTCCGGGGCAACTATGCACCCAACAACGCGATCCTCGTTCTGGCAGGCGATATCGATGCGGCGACGGCCAAGGCCAAGGTTGCCAAGTGGTTCGGCGACATTCCATCAGGTCCGGCGGTAAAGCCCGTCACCGCTCCGGTGCCGACCTTGCCCGCACCCGCCGCCAAGACGATCAAGGATCAGGTGGCGACCACGCGCATCTACCGGATGTGGGCGATCCCCGGCCTTGATAATCCCGATTACCTGCCGCTCGATCTTGCGGCCTCCGTGCTTGGCGGGCTTGCATCCTCGCGGCTCGACGATGCGCTGGTGCGCCAGCAGAAGGTGGCCGTCTCGGTCGTGGCGGATGCCTCGATCTTTGCGCAGGCGGGCCAGTTTTCGGTCCATGCCGACGTGACGCCGGGGCAGGATCCGGCCAAGGTGGGTGCAGCGCTCGATGCCGAAATCGCGCGGTTCGTGAAGGACGGTCCGAGCGCCGATGAAATGCTGCGCGCGGCCACATCGGCCACGGCGGGCGAAATTCGCGGGCTGGAGCGGACCGGCGGCGGCAGCGGCAAGGCGCCGACGCTGGCCGAGGGGCTGCTCTACAACGGCGATGCGCAGCACTACCGCACGGAACTTGCGCGCATTGCCGCGATGAAGCCTGCCGAAGTGACCGCCGCGATGCAGAAGTGGCTGTCGCGCCCGGTCTTTGCGCTGACGGTGGAACCGGGCACGCGGACTGAAGGCGGCGAAGCGCGCGGCGGTTTCTTCACGCGCGAGGCAAGCGGGGGCCGTCCTGCCTATTTCCGCGATCCCGATGCACTGGCAAAGGGCGCGCCCGTCTCCAGCGTTGCTGCAGCGGACCGTTCGAAGCTGCCCGCAGTGGGGGAACTGACACCACTCGATTTCCCCACCATCGAGCGTGGCACGCTGAAAAACGGCATTCCGGTGTTCTTCGCCAAGCGGAGCGCTGTGCCGACCGTGTCGGTGCGCGTCAGCTTCGATGCGGGCTACGCCGCCGATCCCAAATCGGCGCTGGGCACACAATCGCTGCTGCTCAGCCTGATGGACGAAGGCACCGAAAAGCTGAGCGGGACCGAACTGGCGCGCGTGCGCGAGCGGCTGGGCGCGAATCTGCGCCTTTCCGCAAATGGTGATACGACCTCGTTCCAGCTCGATGCGCTGACCCCGAACCTCGCGCCGTCTCTCGGGCTGTTGTCCGATGTGGTACTCCACCCCGCGCTCGATCCTGCGGAACTGGAGCGGGTGCGTACGCAGCAGCTTGCCGGCATTGCCGCCGAGCTGAAGAACCCGGCGGCGCTGGCGTCGCGCACGCTCAACCCCGCGCTGTTCGGCAAGGCGTTCCCCTATGCCTTCCCGCCGACCGGTACCGGCGACCCCGCCGTGGTCAAGACGCTGAGCCGCGCCGACCTCGCCGCGTTCCACGCGCGCTGGTTCCGCCCCGATACCGCGAAGATCTTCGTGGTGGGCGATACCACGCTGGATCAGGTGGTGAAGATGCTCGACGGATCGTTCGGCAGCTGGAAAGCCTATCGCATGGCGCGTCCGATGAAGGATTTCTCCGCCGCCATCCCGCCCGCGAAGGCGCGCGTGATCCTGGTGGACCGCCCCGGATCGCCGCAGTCCTACATCATGGGCGGCAAAGTGCTGGACGCCAAGGGCACCGATGATCTGGTGGCGCTGAACACCGCGAACGATGTGCTGGGTGGCAACTTCCTCGGCCGGATCAACATGAACCTGCGCGAGGACAAGGGCTGGAGCTATGGCACCTTTAACGGGGTGACCGAGCCGCTCGACCGCATCAGTTTCCGCGTGATCGCTCCGGTCCAGACCGACCGCACTGGCGAGGCGATTGCCGAAGTGCGCAAGGAAATCGCCGCGTTCACCGGCACGAGCGGCGTGAAGGCCGAGGAACTCGACTGGTCGACCAAGGGCAGCGCGCGCGAACTTCCGGGCATGTTCGAAACCAGCGCCGCCGTGCTCGACGGCATGGCCAAGATCGTGACCTATGGCCGTCCGGACGACTATTACGAGACGCTTTCGGCACGCTACGGAAAGATGACCACGGCAGAGGCGGACAAGGCTTTCCGCGACAAGATCACCGGCGACGGGATTGTCTGGGTCGTGGTGGGCGACGCCGCGAAGGTGAAGCCGCAGCTTTCGGGGCTTGGCCTGCCGGTCGAGGAAGTCGCCGCACCGCAGTAACGCCCGCGCCTTGCTATTGACACTTTTGCAGATAAACTGCCGGTAACGATCAGAATGGGAGACAGGCCATGTCCGTTGCCGGCAGCTATACTTGCATCACCAAGACGCCGATGGGCGACCAGACCAGCACCTTCACCGTCAACCCCGACGGCAACAGCTTCACCGGCAGCAACACTGGCCAGATGGGGTCGATGGAAGTCGAGAACGGCAAGGTCGAAGGCGGCACTCTCACCTGGCAGATGAACATGACCGTGCCGATGCCGATGATGCTCGACTGCAAGGCCACGATCGAAGGCGACACGCTGACGGGCACGGTGACCGCAGGCATGTTCGGGACGTTCCCGATGGAAGGCACGCGGGGGTGAGGTTGGTGGGAGTTTAGTCTTCCACCCACAATTGTCACGCAGCCTTGGCTGCGATCCGGTCAAGCACGGCCTCGACCGCGCGCCGCATGATGGCTTGTGCTGTCAGCCGGTCTGTCGACTGAATTTTCAGCACGATCTGCTCTGCGGTCAGCGCCGCCAGACCATCAATTTTCCATGCGAAGGAAATCTGCACGTCACCGCTGAGCGACTTGGTATCGCCCATGCCGAACATGCCCCACGATTTGGCGCAAAGCTTCACGGCGGCAGCTTTCAGGCGCAGTTCGATTCGGGGCACAGCACCATCACCCAATGACCGCTGTCCGCGCGCGGCGCGGTCATCAAGAACCTGTCTCACCAGCAACGCGAACTGGCCTTCGTCACTCACCAAATCAGCCCCGCGCATCGAGCCTTTGGGCAGGCAAAGCGTGCCTGCGCGGATCGGACCGACGGTTTTGGAGAGGGGGAAATCTACGGAGAAACGGTTAGGGGCTGCACGGACGGGAAGCGCCAGTGAAATGCCGACAACAAGCGCGGACGCTGCGAAAAGATGCCTCATGTCTGGTCGTGGCCTGACATTTCAAGCCAGTTTGCGATTAGCACAGCATCACCCTGATCGAGGTTAATTATCAATCGGCGAGTTTATAGAGTGCGCATTCCTGAAAATGCATTTGGATTGCAGCCAAAACGGCACAACCTGACAATAAGCATTGATTTATTCCTACATTTTCCGAAAAGGGGCACTTAAACTGGGGAGATAAGTTCTTGAAAATATATGCATTCGCGCTCGTTTTGGCGCTTTCGATGGCACAGCCCGCCAGCGCTCAATCGCTCTCCCTTGATGATGTCATCTCCTTGTCCAAGACGGGAATTGGCGACGATGCAATTATTGCCAAGATCCGCAGTTCCGATACCCACATCGACCTGAGCGTGGATCAAATGGTTGATCTCAAGACCAAGGGCGTCAGTGGTCCGGTCATCGCGGCACTTTTAGCGGAAAAGAAGCCTGCGGAAGTGAAGTTGTCGGTCGATTCGCCCGATCCAGCAGTACCGCACCCCGCCGGAGTCTATCTTATGGATAGCGCAGCAAGCAAAATGATGCGGATCGACCCAGTCGTGACCAATCAGGCCAAAACGGGCGGACTCTTGGGCTATGCTTTTACCGCTGGAATTGCATCAATGAGCGTGAAGGCTTCGATCCAGAATCCCACAGCACGAACGCACGCAAGTGAAGCCCGCCCAAGCTTCTACTTTTTCTTCGATGAATCGAATCCATCGGTGACTTCCAATACGGCAGCCTGGGCCTCGGGGACGGCAGCAACTGTGACGTCGCCAAGCGAATTTACGCTTGTGCAACTCATGGCAAAAAAGGACCGCAGGGAGGCCCGCGTCGGCAGTGTGAACATCGCAGGTGCCAAGACAGGCGTAATGGATAAGGACCAGTTGAAGTTTGACTACAAGCTGGTTCGTCCGGGCGTCTATTTGGTGCAACCGATGGCCGATCTTCCAAAGGGAGAATACGGCTTCATGTATTCACTGACAGGCGGCGGCGCAGGCGGCGCTATCACCGCCCGCATTTTCGATTTCTCAATCTGATTTTGAGCGCGGGCGCTCTTTTATCGGACTGCCCGCGCAAATCATCCCAACTTCTTCTTCAGGAGCTCGTTCACCATGCCGGGGTTGGCTTTGCCCTGCATGGCTTTCATCGTCTGGCCGACGAAGAAGCCGAACAGGGCTTCCTTGCCGCCCTTGTACTGTTCGACCTTGTCGGCATTGGCGGCGAGAATTCCGTCGATCACGGATTCGATGGCGCCGGTGTCGGTGTTCTGCTTGAGACCGTCGCGTTCGACGATCAGAGCCGCGCCGTCGCCGGTTTCGAGCATCTTTTCGAGAACCTGCTTGGCGATCGAACCGGAAATCGTGCTGTCGGCGATGAGCGCGAGCAGTTCCGCGCCTGCGGCCGGGCTGATGGGCGAGGTTTCGAGCGTTTTGCCGAGCTTGTTCAGCGCGCCGAACAGTTCGGAGATCAGCCAGTTGGCCGCCTGTTTGGCGAGGTCTGCCTCGGGCTTGCCTGCCTTGGCGGCGGCTTCTGCCAGCAGCAGTTCGAACCAGCGCGCGGTTTCGACGTCGGCTGTCAGGACGTTCGCGTTGTAGGGCGAAAGGCCGAGCGCGGTTTCATAGCGCTGGCGCTTGGCATCGGGCAGCTCGGGCAGGCTGGCGCGACATTCCTCGAGGAAGGCATCGTCGAGCACCAGCGGCAACAGGTCGGGATCGGGGAAGTAGCGGTAATCGTGCGCGTCTTCCTTCGAGCGCATCGAGCGCGTCTCGTTACGGTCAGGATCGTAGAGGCGCGTTTCCTGCACGACCTTGCCGCCATCCTCGATCAGCGCGACCTGGCGCTTGGCCTCCTGCTCGACCACAGCCATCACGAAGCGGACCGAGTTGACGTTCTTGGTTTCGGTGCGGGTGCCGAGTTCACCGCCGGGCTTGCGCACCGAGACGTTGACGTCGGCGCGCATCGAACCCTGATCCATGTTGCCGTCGCACGAACCGACGAAGCGCAGGATCGTGCGCAGCTTCGACAGGTAGGCACCGGCTTCGGCGGGCGAACCCATGTCCGGACGGCTGACGATTTCCATCAGCGCCACGCCCGAGCGGTTCAGGTCGACATAGGACATGGTCGGATGCTGATCGTGCATCAGCTTGCCCGCGTCCTGTTCGACATGGATTCGCTCGACCCCGATGGTCTTCTTCGTGTCGGGGTTCTTGTCGTCGAGCTGGATCTCGATCGCGCCTTCGCCCACGATGGGGTGATAGAGCTGGCTGATCTGGTATCCCTGCGGAAGATCGGCGTAGAAGTAGTTCTTGCGGTCAAACCGCGACCACTTGTTGATCTGGGCATTGATCGCCATGCCGGTGCGCACCGCCTGTCGGATGCATTCGCGGTTGGGCACGGGCAACATGCCGGGCATCGCCGCGTCAACGAGGCTGACCTGCGTGTTCGGCTCTGCCCCGAAGGCCGTCGCCGCGCCGGAAAACAGCTTGGCGTTGGTTGTGATCTGCGCATGGACTTCAAGGCCGATCACGACCTCCCATGCGCCGGTGTCGCCCTGGATACGATATTCGCTCATGGTCATGCCCGATAAGGTGTGAGGGGAGGCTTGGAAAGGGGTCAGTTGCCCGCATTCGGCAGTTGTTGGCCGAAGGTGCGGCGCGACCACGCGCGGGCGGGCTGCTCGATCAGCTTTGCGAAGGGAATGGCGATGACGAGGCACAGCGCCATGATCGCCAGCTTGGCGATGTCGGCCTGCCAGCCGGGGCCGATGAGCACGTCCTCGCCGCCGATGGTGGCCTGCGCAATGGTGAGACCGAGGCGGTCCTGAACGAGCGCGAGGATGTCGAAGCTGCGGCCGATCACGAAGATGTGCACCATGTAGAGCGCGTAGGAAATCGTGCCGAGCCACTGGAAAGGTGCGAACATGAGCGCGCGCGATACGAGGCCGCGCTGCACGGCGGCGAGCGCGACCAGCGCGGCGGCGGCGAGGTCGAACGCGGCCAGATTGCCGCTTGCGGACAACACCCACGCGAGCGTGGCCAGAGCCGCGAGTTCGAGCGCGGTGGCGGCGTGCAGGTTCAGGCGCGGGCGCGACTGGCCCAGGGCGCGGTGGACAAGGACGCCGAGGCCGAACCCGGCCACGCCCCGCGCGATGTTGGAAGCGAGGCCGTCGAAGCCAGGGCCGAAGCCTGCGAAAGCCAGCAGCGCCAGCGCTGCGCCGAGCCATGCGCCCCACGCCCGGTCACCCAGCAAACGCCAGCCGAGCGCGGCGAGGACATAGAGCAGCATCTCGACCGAGATCGACCAGCTCGGGTGGTTCCATGTGGGGCCACGCGAGGGGACGATCCCCTGCAGCAGCAGGACAGCAAGCGGCAGATCGGCAGGATCGTTGGCCCCCGCCATCAGTCCATGGGTGCGCAGATCGGGCCGCGCGAGGCCGAGCGCGAGCATCGCGACCGCAAGGACCACCAGCATCGTGGCGTGAAGCGGCCAGACTCTGCCCCACCGTAGCCAGAGGAACCGCGATATGGAGAAGCCGGAGCTGAGTTTCGCGCCGTAGGACGCCGCGATCACGAAGCCCGACAGGACGAAGAACAGATCGACCATCCGGCCGAAATTGGCGTCGAACCCTGCCGCGGATAAGCCTGCATTGGCGGGGATGTGGTGAAACACCACGCCCAGCGCCGCCAGCCCGCGCAAGGCATCAAGGACGGGATAACGAAGGCCGGCGCCCTCGCCTCTCCCGTCCTGCATAGAGGTTACCACCACTTCTCGGGGCGCGCGGTGAACTGCGCGCGGGCTTCGAGCGCGAGGCCCGCATTCAGCACGCCCTGTTCGTCGAACGCCTTGCCGATGACCTGGAGGCCAAGCGGCAAGCCGCTGCGGTCAAGCCCGGCGGGCACCGACATGGCAGGCAGGCCCGCAAGGCTGGCCGGCACCGAGAACACGTCGTTGAGGTACATTTCCAGTGGGTCGGCGCTCTTCTCGCCCAGCGCGAAGGCCGAGGACGGCGCGGTGGGGGCGAGGATCACGTCGCACTTTTCGAATGCCAGCGTGAAGTCGCGGGCGATCAGCGCGCGAACCTTCTGCGCCTGCGTGTAGTAGGCGTCGTAGAAGCCTGCCGAAAGCACATAGGTGCCGATCAGGATGCGGCGCTTTACCTCAGGCCCGAACCCAGCGGCGCGAGTGGCGGCGTACATGTCTTGCAGGCCAGCGCCATCGGGCAGGTCACGCAGGCCGTAACGCACGCCGTCGTAGCGGGCGAGGTTCGAGGAGGCTTCTGCCGGTGCGATGATGTAGTACGTGGGCAGCGCGTACTTGGTGTGGGGCAGCGAGATATCGACGATCTCGGCACCTGCATCCTTGAGCCAGGCGATGCCGTCATCCCATGATTTCGCAACGTCGGGGTCCATGCCGTCGAGGCGATATTCGCGCGGGATGCCGACTTTCTTGCCCTTCATGTCGCCTGAAAGACTGGCGGTCCATGCGGGCACGGGCAGATCGAGGCTGGTCGAATCCTTGGGATCGAACCCGGCCATGGCTTCAAGCATGATCGCGCAATCGGTGACGTCGCGCGCCATCGGGCCTGCCTGATCGAGCGAGGACGCGAAAGCGACGATGCCCCAGCGCGAGCAACGGCCATAAGTCGGCTTGATGCCCGAGATGCCGGTGAAGGCGGCGGGCTGGCGGATCGAGCCGCCAGTGTCGGTGCCGGTGGCGGCAGGCGCAAGGCGCGCGGACACCGCAGAGGACGAGCCGCCCGACGAGCCGCCGGGAGCCAGCGGCGCGGTGCTATCGGGGCGGCGCCATGGCGAGATCACATTTCCGAACGCGCTGGTTTCGTTGGAGGAACCCATCGCGAACTGATCGAGGTTGAGCTTGCCGAGCATGCCGGCGCCTGCGTCCCACAGCTTCTGCGAAACGGTCGATTCGTACTGCGGCTTGAAGCCTTCGAGGATCTTCGACGCGGCGGTGGTCTGCACGCCTTTGGTGGCGAACAGGTCCTTCATGCCGATCGGCACGCCCGCGAGCGCGCCCAAAGCCTTGCCTGCGGAGCGGTCCGCATCGACCTTGGCTGCCGCTTCCAGCGCCTTTTCCGGCGTGGTCACGATGAAGGCATTCAGTGCAGGCTGGGCCTCGGCCACGGCGGTATTGAACGCGGTGGCGACTTCAGTTGCGGTGAAATCACCCTTGGCAACGCCATCGCGGATGGCGGCAATGCCGAGATCTGTCAAAGCAGTCACTTCAAAACCCCACTCTATCCTGCTCCCCCGCGAAGGCGGGGGCCTCAGGAGTTTGCACGTCAAGGCACGAGGCCCCCGCCTTCGCGGGGGCACGTAGCGCCTTGATGCCTGCGATCCCCGCCTGCGCGGGGATGCTCGAATGATCTGCCGCGCAGATCATTCGATCACCTTGGGCACGCCGAAGAAGCCGTGTTCGGGTGCGGGCGCGTTGGCCAGCACCGCTTCGCGCATGTCGCCGCCGGTCAACGGATCGGCATTTACCACGTCGGCGCGCAGGCGCTGGGTGTTGGGGATGACGGCGGTCATCGGCTCGATCCCGGTCACATCGACTTCGGCCAGTTGCTCGACCCAGGCGAGAATGCCGTTCAGTTCGGGCACCATCGCCTCAAGTTCGGTCTCGGAAACCTTGATGCGGGCCAGCGAGGCGATCTTGGCCACGGTGGCGGTATCTACGGACATGGGTGGATACTCTCGCGGGGAAATGAGGAACGCCGCGCGCTACCAGAGCGCGCGGCGTGCTTCAAGCCGAGGTGGGCGCAGGATTGCGCCTGCCCGGCACGGGATCAGGGTTGCGGAGCGCCCTGAGGCATCGGCATCGCACCTTGGGGCATCGCACCTTGGGGCATCGCGCCCGGTGCACCGCCGGGTGCGCCTGCGCCGCCCTGCATCTTCTGCATCTGCTCGAGCATCATGCGCTGCTGCTCAAGCTCGGCCGAGCTCTTGTAATCGATCAGCTCGATCTCGAAGACGAGATCGGAGTTGGCGGGAATAACGACTTCGCCGGTCTGCGGGTTGCGCTTTTCTTCGGCGCCGTAAGCCTTCTCAGCCGGGATCTCGAGGGTGTACTTGCCGCCCTTCTGCATCTTGGCGAGGCCTTCGGAAAAGCCGGGAATCACGGTTTCCAGCGGAAGAACCGCGCGTTCACCGCGATCGAATTCCTTGCCGTTGGCGAGGCGGCCAACGTAGTTGATCAGCGCGACGTCGCTTCTGGTGGGTGATGCGCCGGTTCCGGCCTTCACCGTCTCGATTTCAACGCCCTTGTAACGGGTGGCATAAGCAACGCCCGAGCCGACCAGCACGGCGACGATGACGCCAAGCCAGATCTTGGTGAGCGAGCCCTTGGCGACGGGCTGGAGCGGAACGCGGGTGATTTCCGACATGACTTCCCCCTGGAAACGCGACTCGAGCGAGGCGCGCCGGATTCGATAAGGTCCCGGACACGAAAAAGGGCGCCGGGGTGCGGCGCCCTCTTGGCCCAAGCGGGCTCAAACGGCAAGTGCCAGATGGGGCGTTTCCGCCCCGTCCGACCTTACTTGCCGCCGTCACGCTCCTGGCGCTTGCGCTCAAGCTTGCGGGCGCGGCGAACGGCAGCAGCCTTCTCGCGAGCGCGCTTTTCCGAGGGCTTTTCGAAGTGACGGCGCAGCTTCATTTCGCGATAAACGCCTTCGCGCTGCAGCTTCTTCTTGAGCGCACGAAGGGCTTGGTCGACGTTGTTATCGCGAACGAGAATCTGCATAAACCGCTACACCTCAATCTGATGGCGAGAGCCCGCTATGCCTGCGGGAATCACCGTAATTCTTGAAAACACTAAACGGGCCGAATCCAACGGGATCGGCTCGGACCGGCGGGCCACTACCCAAATCGGCCAGCAAAGGCAAGCAAAGTCGTGCAATTGTCGGCCAGTCGGTTTAAGGGGCGCGGCATGAACCTACCTTCGACAATACAGGCGAGCACGCTCGTCGCCCTTGGCGGTGCGACCGGTGCAGTCCTGCGCTTTCATGCAGGACGCCTGATCGGCGCCATATCCGGCCCCAATGCCGTGTTCCCCTGGGGCACATTCTCTATCAATGTTGTCGGCAGCGTGGCCATGGGCCTGCTCGCCGGATGGCTTGTCCGCCATGGCAGCGCGGGCGAGGCGTGGCGCCTGCTGATCGGCGTCGGCGTACTGGGCGGCTTTACCACGTTCTCGGCATTCAGCCTTGAAACGGCGCTGCTGATCGAACGCGGACTGATCGGCCCGGCTGTGCTTTACGCCGCAGGTTCGGTCATCGCCGGAATTGCAGGCTTGTTCATCGGCCTTACCATTACGAGGGCCGTGGCATGAGCAAGGCACCGAAGAACGCGGGCGAAGATCACGTCCGCCAGTTCACCGTCCAGCATGACGATAACGACGTGCGGCTGGACCGGTGGTTCAAGCGGAACCTGCCGGAAGTCGGCTTTGCCACGGTATCGCGCTGGGCGCGCACCGGACAGATCCGCGTGGACGGCAAGCGCGCCGATGTGGATACACGTCTGCTGAAAGGTCAGGTTCTGCGCGTGCCGCCGGGCGGCGCACTGCCCCCCGGCCCCAAGGGCCAGCGCGAACGCAAGCCCTTGACCGATGCACAGATCCAGCTCGCCGAATCAATGGTGCTGGAAAAGGACCGCGCCGCGATCATCCTCAACAAGCCGCCGGGCCTTGCCACGCAAGGCGGCAGCGGCACTTATGAGCATGTCGACGGTTTGCTCGACGCTTTCGTGGGCGAGACCGACGCCCGCCCGCGTCTGGTCCACCGCCTCGACAAGGATACCTCGGGCGTGCTGCTTATCGCGCGCTCGGCCAACAGTGCGGCGTTCTTCTCGAAGCGGTTCTCTGGCCGCACTGCTCGCAAGATCTACTGGGCGCTGATCGTCGGCATTCCCGACATCAAGGACGGCATGATCGAACTGCCGATCTCCAAGCAGCCAGGCACCGGAGGCGAGAAGATGATGGTGGACGAGAGCGGCGAGGGCCAATCGGCGCGCACCCGCTATCGCGTGATCAGCCGTGCGGGCAATTCGGCGGCGTGGGTGGAACTGCAGCCACTGACGGGGCGCACCCATCAGCTGCGCGTCCACATGGCCGCCATTGGCCATCCCATCGTGGGCGATGGCAAGTATGGCGGGCAAGGCGCGTTCCTGACCGGCAGCATCAGCCGCAAGATGCACCTGCACGCGCGCCGGTTGCGAATCGAGCATCCCGAAGGCGACCTGATCGATGTGACCGCGCCCCTGCCCGATCACTTCGCGGCAAGCATGGCGCAGCTTGGGTTCCATGAGGAAGACGGCGATCTGGCGATCGATCCGATCAAGCCGATCCCCGAGAAGACCATGCAGAAGCGCGCGGCCAAGGCGCATTCCAAGGAATATCGCAAGGAGCGCCGGGGCGAACGCCGCAAGCGCGCTGATGGCGGGACCGCGTCGGGTGGCGGCGGGCGCAAGGCCACCGGCAAGCGCGCCGTGGCCGAAGCGGCAGCTGCGCCAAAGCGCAAGTCATCGCCGAAGACCGGCGTAGATGGCGTGCTCGCGCGGGCTCCGGCACGCTCTGGTCCGAAGGCGGCCGGAAAACCGGCTGGTGCGAAACCCGCTGCGCGCAAACCTGCAGGCACAAAGGCTCCTGCAGGCAAGTCCACTGGCAAGCCTGCTGCGGCGCGTTCTGCAGCCCCGCGTCCCGCGGCCCCTTCACGGCCCAAGGGTCCGCCGAAGGGCAAGGCTGGCTAACGGGCGCCGATGCATCCCAATCCCGCCTTCCGTCACGATGACCGCGACTTGCTGGAAGCCCTGATCGCCGAGGTCGGGTTCGGGATGGTATTCGCGGCCACGCCCGACGGTCCGCGCGTGGCGCATGTGCCGCTCATCTCGACCGGCGACGGCGCGCTGCAGTTCCATCTGGCACGTGGCAACGCACTGGCGCGGCACCTCGACGGGATGACCGCGCTGGCGGTGGTGAACGGGCCAGATGGCTATGTTTCCCCGCGCTGGTACGCCGATCAAACGCAAGTGCCGACGTGGAACTACGTCGCGCTGGAACTCGAAGGCCGGGTGCGGCGGATGGATCAGGACGGGTTGCAAGCGCTGCTCGAAACTGTGACCGCCACGAACGAGGTCCGGGTTTCCGAAGGCGAGCCATGGACAATGGACAAGATGCCGCCCGAGGCCTCGCGCAGGATGATGGCGGCAATCGTCGGCTTTGAAATGGAAGTGCAGGCTTGGCGGCCTACATTCAAGCTTTCACAGAACAAGTCGGCCGACGAACGCGCACGCGTCGCCGCCGGACTTGAGGCGGAAGGGTCCCCGGCGATGGCAGAACTCATGCGCAGGCTGATCCCGTGAAACTGGCCATATTCGATTGCGACGGCACGCTGGTAGATAGCCAGGCCGACATCTGCGCAGCGATGGACGCAGCGTTCGCAGCCGCTGGACTGGTCGCACCTGAGCGCCATGCAACGCGCCGGGTGGTCGGCCTATCTCTGCACGAAGCGATGCGGCAACTGCATCCCCAAGGCGAGCACGCGGCCCACGCCGACCTTGCCCAGCTTTACAAGGACGCCTTCCGCGCGCGGCGCGAGGCGGGCGCGGTGGCAGAGCCGCTCTATGACGGGATCGCCGGGCTGGTCGAGGAACTGGCCGGACAGGGTTGGCAGCTTGCAGTGGCGACGGGCAAATCGGACCGGGGGTTGGCGCATTGTCTGGCCACGCACGGACTGACCAGGCATTTCGTGTCGCTGCAAACCGCTGACCGCCATCCCTCCAAGCCCGACCCTTCGATGATCGAGCAGTGCATTGCCGATGCAGGAGCCGACCGCGCGCGCACTGCGATGATCGGCGATACCGTCTATGACATCGCCATGGCCTGCAACGCGGGCGTGACCGGGTTTGGCGTCGATTGGGGATACCATGAGACCGATGAACTGATCGAGGCGGGCGCGGCGGCGGTAGCGACCAGCGTGGCGCATTTGCGCGATCTGTTGCGGGGGCTGGAATGAGCGGTGAGCGTGATCCTGTCGCAGGACGGTTCGCAGCGCTGCAACTGGCGCGGCTTTCAGGCGCGATATTCGTGCTGCTGGGCGCCCTGCTGATCGCAGGCAAGCCGCCGACCTGGCTGGCGGGCATACCAAGCTTTGTCGGCTACATTCTGGCCGCCATCGGACTGTTCGAATTTTTCGCGCTGCCGCGCATGCTGGCGCGCAAGTGGAAATCCCTGGACCAATGAAGCGTTTCTACAAGCAAGTAACCGTCATCGAAGCCGAAGGCGGTTTCGGGGTGGCACTGGACGGGCGTGCGATCAAGACGGTGAGCCGCAATCCGCAGGCCGTTCCGACACGCGCGCTCGCCGAAGTGATGGCCGCAGAATGGGATGTGCAAGGCGACGAGATTGATCCCGCCGCATTCCTGTTCCGTGACATGGCCGATTACGCGATCGATGTAGTTGGCCCGGACCGGGATGCTGCGGTGGAATGCCTGCTGCCTTATGCCGCCACCGATACGCTGTGCTATCGCGCCGAACCGGACGAGGCCTTTGCCATCCGCCAGCGAGAGGTGTGGGAGCCGTTGCTGCTGGAGGCGGAAGCGCGGCTCGGCGTGCGCTTCGTGCGCGTGGCGGGTGTGATGCACAAGCCGCAAGCGCCCGAGACGCTGGAGCGGCTGCGGGGCGAACTCAGCGGATTCGATGCCTTTTCGCTTGCCGCCTTGCGTAACACCGCCAGCCTTGCCGCTTCGCTGGTGATCGGCCTTGCCGCGCTCACGCCCGGGGCTGACATCGAGGCGCTGTGGAACGCGGCCAATCTTGAGGAAGACTGGCAGGCCGAACTTTGGGGCAAGGACTGGCAGGCGATGGAATTGCGCGAATTGCGGGCCGGAGCCTTTGCCGCTGCGGCCCGTTTCGCGGCGTTGGCCCGAGGCTAGGTCCCGTTATTCGTTAACCCACCCAGTCCGCCACGGCCTGAGCCACGGTGTTTGCCGCTTCGTTGAGTGCCGGGCCGACGAACTTTGCTTCGGCCTCGGTCACCGGAACCATACTTTCGAAGCGGCGGGTTTCGATCCTGCCGCCGCCTGCTTCCTTGATCGCGTCGAAGCGCACCACGGCCATGCGGCTGCGGGCATCGTAGCCCATGTCGAGCAGGCGGCCTGACAGGTGCAACCCGCTGGCACCCGGATCGCTCTCGATCACCAGCCGCCCGCCCTTGGCACGGATGGTTTCGGCAAGCAGACGCTGGAACAGGCGTGAAGGGCGCTCGACCCACATCGTTTTCTTGAGATAGGCGACATTCGCGTCGTCGATCTGCACCGGCACGCGCGTGACCGAAAGGCGCGCTTCGGCCGACGGCTCGAGCACGACCAAGGCAGTGGCAAACGTGCCGCTGGCGCTGGTGCCTGCCGCGGGCGCGTTGACCGGGCGCAGCGAAAGCAGCGTGTCGGGCACCTTGGGGCCAAGGCTGACGCAGCCTGCCAGCGCGGCGGAGAGCGAAATCGCGATCAGGGTTCTGGCGTTCATGTCTCTCGCCTCCTCAGTTCTTGTAATCAGGCAGTTTGGGACCGCCGACGAAGCCGCCCACGCCCTGGTCGTTGATGCGGTCGGTGACCTCGCGCAGCGACTTGGTGGTCGCCTGCAGATCGCGGATCGCGGCTTCGGCGGCGGGCAGAGTGCGTTCGTTGAGCTGGCGGGCAGCGGGCTTGGCCTCACCCAGCGTCGATTGCAGTTCGTCCGCCGCGCCTTGGGCCGATTTGAGTGTCTGGCGCAATTGCTTGGCCAAGCCGTTTCCTTCGTCATTGAGCATCGAATCAGCCGAGTTCGTCAGCTTTTCGAAGCTGGCCAGCGAATAGTTGGCTTGCCTCAAGGTCGCCTGCAGTTCGGCCATGGTCCGCTTCACGTCGGGCGAGGCATCGGCAAGGTTGCCGCTCAGCCGGTCTGTGTTGCTCAGGATGTTCTCGATCGACTTCTGGTTCTTGTCCGACAGCACCATGGTCAGGCGCTCGGTCAGCGTGGCCAGGCGTTCGAGCAGCAGCGGCGCATTCGAGAGCAGCTCGCCAAGGCCGGAGCGCTTGGTCGGGATCACCGGAACGCCCTCCGGACAGGTGGCGCGCTTGTTTTCCTTGGGGCATTCGATCGGTGGTGCGCCCTTCACGGCGCCGGTCAGCTGGATCGTGGAAACGCCGGTAAAGCTGCCCTGAAGGCTGGCAATCGTCCCCTGAAGGATCGGCACTTTCTGGTCGACCGCGATGCGCACGCGCACGAATTCCGGATCACGCTCCCACAGCTCGATTTCCTTGACCTGCCCGAACGGGACGCCCGAGAACGACACTTCGGAACCCTTGGCGAGGCCATCGACCGACTGTTTGAAGAAGATGTCGTATTCGTTGAGCTCGCCCCGGTTGAGGCGCGCGATCCAGATGGTCAGCACTGCCGTCGCTGCGATCAGCGCCAGCGTGACCAGACCGACCCAGATGTGGTTTGCCCGCGTTTCCATGGCCTGTCCTTATTCCTCACCCTGTTCGAGCGTATTGGCCTGCGCGGCCTTGCTGTTTGGCAACGCCGCGCGCACCGCATCGTGCCGTGCCTGCGCGTCTTGCGCCGCCCGCCCGCGCGGGCCGTTGAAATATTCCTGAATCCACGGATGATCGAGCGCGAGCAGTTCCTCGATCGTGCCCACCGCGATCACCTTCTTGTCCGCGATCACTGCCACCCGGTCGCAGATTTCGTAAAGCGTATCGAGATCGTGGGTGATCAGGAACACGGTCAGCCCCAGCGTCTGCTGCAATTGCAGGATAAGCTGATCGAACGCCGCCGCGCCGATGGGATCGAGTCCCGCCGTCGGCTCGTCGAGAAACAGCAGTTCGGGATCGAGCGAGAGCGCCCGGGCAAGCCCTGCACGCTTGCGCATGCCGCCTGAAAGTTCGGACGGATATTTGCTGGTCGCCTCGGCGGGGAGGCCCGACAGCAGCACCTTGTAGCGCGCGATCTCGTGGCGCAGCTCGTCGCTGATCTCGGGGTAGAACTCACGCAAGGGCACTTCGACGTTTTCGGCCACGGTCAGCGTGGAGAATAGCGCGCCGCCCTGAAACAGCACGCCCCAGCGGCTGCGGATATCGATATCGGCATCGTCCTGCGCATCGGTGATCGATTCGCCGAGCACTTCGACCGTGCCCGATTCCGGGATCTGCAAACCGATGATCGTGCGCATCAACACCGACTTGCCGGTGCCCGAGCCGCCGACCACGCCGATGATTTCGCCCTTGCGGACATCGAGATCGAGTCCGTCGTGAATGACGTGGGTTCCGAATACATTGCGGATGCCGCGCACGCGGATCGGGTATTTCCCGTCGAACGGCTCCGGCATGTCGGGCAGATCATGCTCGGCTGCCGGGATGGTTTCGGCTTCGCTCATCAACCCCACCCGATTTCGGTGAAGAAGATCGCGAAGAACGCGTCGAGCACGATCACGGTGAAGATCGCCATGACCACCGCCGCCGTGGTGCGCGCGCCAACTTCCTCGGCGTTGTTCTTGACCTGCATGCCCTGGTAGCAGCCCGCCAGCGCGACGATCAGGCCGAACACCGGGGCCTTGGTGATGCCCACCCATACGTCGTGCAGCGGCACCACTTCCTGAATGCGCTGGAGGAACGTGAAGAACGGGATGCCGAGCGTAAGCGACGACAGGAACGCGCCACCGATGATGCCGAGAAAGGCCGAATAGAAGCCGAGCAGCGGCATCATGATCATCGTGGCGACAATGCGCGGCACGACCAGCGCTTCCATTGGCGAAACCCCGATGGTGCGCATCGCGTCGACCTCTTCGGTCAGCTTCATCGTGCCGATCTGTGCGGCAAAGGCGGAACCGGAACGGCCCGCCACCATGATCGCGGTCATCAGCACGCCAAGTTCGCGCAAGGTCAGGCGGCCGACGAGGTTGACGGTGTAGATCTCTGCGCCGAACTGGCGCAACTGAACTGCGCCCTGCTGGGCAATCACGATGCCGACGAGAAAGCTCATCAACCCGATGATGGCGAGCGAGTTGACGCCGACCAGTTCCATCTGGTGGATCAGGGCCTTGCCGCGAAAGCGCGAGGGATGGCGGATCAGGCTGCCAATCGACAGAATGATCTGTCCGAGGAAGCCGAGCACCTGCAGGAAGCCCCTGCCCAACCCGATCATCACATCGCCGACATGTTCGGGCACGCGCTCGAGCAGCGGCAGGCGCGGGGCGCGGATCGAATGGGCGTTTGAATCAGCCTGGCTGATCGCGTCGATCAGGCGCTTGGCCTCTTCCTTGCAGCCGACGACTTCGGCCCCGGTATCGCGCGAGAGGCGCCACACCGTCCACGCGCCGACCGTATCCATATCGCTCACGGCCGACACATCGATTTTCGCCACGGATTCGCCAAAATCGCGCAGCCGCTGATCGGTCAGCCCCAGCGAGGACACGGTCATCGGCCCGCTGAACGCGAGCACGGCCCCTGCATCCCCGGAGCCGGGCGTAAGCTGAAAATCTGTTAAAGCCCGCATGTTGTCCGCTTCATGCGGGAATTCGGGCAAGGCGACAAGTGCAACACATGCGCCGTAACGAAGGAACTCGCGTTGCGGTTCCCCGCAATGCTTGCAGCGCGGGCGCTGCAATGGCAAGGCGCAGCCCCATGAGCGCACAGAATTCCGCAGAACTCGCCAAGACATTCGAGCCCGCAGGCCTCGAAGCCAAGTGGTACGCCCATTGGGAGCAGAACGGTCTGTTCCGGCCCGAACGCCCGGACGCCGCGCCGTTCACCATCGTGAACCCGCCGCCGAACGTGACCGGATCGCTCCATATCGGCCACGCGCTCGACAATACGCTGCAGGATGTGGTGATCCGCTATGAACGTCTGCGCGGCAAGGATGCGCTGTGGGTCGTCGGCACCGACCACGCCGGCATCGCCACGCAGATGGTTGTCGAGCGGCAGATGGAAGCGAAGCAGGACAAGCGCACCAACTACACGCGCGAGCAGTTCATCGAAAAAGTGTGGGAGTGGAAGCACGAGAGCGGAGGCACGATCACCGGCCAGCTTCGGCGGCTGGGCTGTTCGATGGATTGGTCCAGAGAGCAGTTCACGATGGACCCGCACTTCACCAAGGCCGTGGTCAAGGTGTTCGTCGACCTCCACCAAAAGGGCCTGATCTACCGCGACAAGCGGCTGGTGAACTGGGACCCCAAGCTGAAGACCGCGATTTCCGACCTTGAAGTGGAAACGCGCGAGACGCAGGGCGGCTTCTGGCACTTCAAGTATCCGCTGGCAGACGGCGTTCACCGTGACGATGGCCTCGACTATATCGAGGTTGCGACCACGCGCCCCGAGACGATGCTGGCCGATATGTGCGTGGCGGTTCACCCTGAGGATGAGCGCTACAAGTCGGTTATCGGCAAGGATATCCTGCAGCCGCTGACCGGACGCCGGTTCAAGGTGGTGGCCGATGAACACGCCGACCCGGAACTGGGCAGCGGCGCGGTGAAGATCACACCGGGGCATGACTTCAACGACTTCGAAGTGGGCAAGCGCGCCGGGATCAAGGCGGGCGACATGCTCAACATGTTCGATGCCGAGGCCAAGGTTGTGCAGACTTCGGACGGACTGGTGCCGGATGAGTTCATCGGCATGGACCGCTTCGATGCGCGCAAGCTGGTGGTGGAAAGGATGAAGGAAGCGGGCTTCCTCATCCCGCACATCACGAAGGACAAGGAAGGCAACGAGATTGCCGCCGACTTCGAACCGCGCACAATTCAGACGCCGTTTGGAGATCGGGGCGGCGTGGTGATCGAACCGTGGCTGACCGACCAGTGGTACGTCGACGCCGAAAAGCTGGCCGTCGCGCCACTCGAAGCGGTGCGCTCGGGCGCAGTCGAGATCGTGCCCAAAACCTGGGAAAAGACCTTCTTCAACTGGATGGAGAACATCCAGCCTTGGTGTGTTTCGCGCCAGCTGTGGTGGGGACACCGGATTCCGGCTTGGTATGCCGAGGACGGCGAAATCTACGTCGCGGAGAGCGTAGAAGAAGCACAGGCGCTTGCCGGTAACAAATCGCTGACCCGCGACTCAGACGTCCTCGACACGTGGTTCTCCTCGGCACTGTGGCCCTTCGCAACGCTCGGCTGGCCCGATGAACCGGCAGCCCAACCCCCGTTCGTGTCGAGCGAAGTCGAAACACCTGCGTCCGGCATCTCGACTACGCTCGATGCGAACGGATCAGGTAAGTCCCTCCTTGCCAAACACTACCCCAACGACCTGCTCGTTTCGGGTTTCGACATCCTGTTCTTCTGGGATGCCCGCATGATGATGATGGGGCAGGCCATGACCGGGCAGAACCCGTGGAAGCGCCTCTATCTCCACGGGCTTGTCCGTGCGGCGGATGGTGCGAAGATGTCGAAGTCGAAGGGCAACGTGGTCGATCCGCTGCTGCTGATCGACAAGTACGGCGCCGATGCGCTGCGCTTCTTCATGTGCGCGATGGAGAGCCAGGGCCGCGACGTGAAGATGGATGAGAAGCGCGTCGAGGGTTATCGTAACTTCGCGACGAAGCTGTGGAACGCCGCGCGGTTCTGCCAGTCGAACGGGATCACCGGCAGCACCTCGGTTGCCGCGCCTGTGGCGACCAGCGCGGTCAACAAGTGGATCATCGGCGAGGTGGTCGAGACGCTGGGTGCGCTCGATCAGGCGATGGCCGACTTGCGCTTCGATGCGGCGGCGAACACCGTCTATCACTTCGTCTGGGACCAGTTCTGCGATTGGTACATCGAACTGGTGAAGGGCAACTTCGACGAGGAAACCAAGGCGGTTGCCGGCTGGGTGCTCGACCAGATCCTCGTCATGCTCCACCCGTTCATGCCTTTCGTGACCGAGGAGCTGTGGCACGCGCTGGGCAGCCGCGACGGCGAGTTGATCGTGGCGGCATGGCCTGCGCCAGAGGCTTCGGTTGATGCCGAGGCGAAGCGCGAGGTCGAGTGGCTGATCGCGCTGGTTTCCGCCCTGCGCACCGCCAAGAACGAACTCGGCATTGCGCCGGGGGCGCGGCTCGAAGCCTACCTGCCCGAGCCGTCGACGCAAACGCGCGCGATCATCGAGGCCAATCCGGCTGCAATCGAGCGCCTTGCCCGCCTGACCGCGATCCGCTTCGAGGCGGCCCCTGCGGGTGCGGCGATGCAGATCGGCGCGGGCGATGCCAACCTGATCGTGCCATTGGAAGGCGTGATCGACATCACGGCGGAAAAGGCCCGTCTTGAAAAGGCGCTGGCGGTTTCGCTGAAGGAGGCCAAGGCACTCGAAGGTCGCCTGTCCAATGCCTCGTTCGTCGAGAAGGCCAAGCCCGAGGCGGTCGAGAAGGCGCGCGCCGATCATGCGATGCACGCTGCCGAAGCCGAGCGGCTGGCGGCGGCACTGAAGCGGCTGGGATGAGCACCAACGATCCGTTCGTGTCGTGCTGACGCTTGCCACCGTCAATCCCGGCGAACCGGAGATCTTTTCGTCGCTGCAGGGCGAAGGGCCGTCGATGGGGCGACCCTCCATCTTCGTGCGGCTATCGCGCTGCAACCTTGCCTGCCGGTGGTGCGACACCGCCTACACCTGGCGCTTCACTGGCGATAACCGCCCGCACCGCGACGAGGTGGCGTTCGAGCGCGGCGATAACCAGCTGACGCTGGATGAGATGGAGGTTGCCGCGCTGATCCTTGCCCATGGCGAGGACCGGCTGGTGATCACCGGTGGCGAGCCGCTGTTGCAGGGCGCAGCGCTGGCCAAACTGGTGGTGCTCCTCAAGGAGGCGCGGCCCGGCCTGCATGTCGAGATCGAGACCAACGGGACGGTAGCCCCTCACCCGGCGCTGGACGGGCTGGTCGACCAGTTCAATGTCAGCCCGAAGCTGGCGCATTCAGGCAATGCGGCAGAACTGGCGCTGGTGCCCGAACGGCTGATCGCGTGGGCGGCTGACTCGCGCGCGTGGTTCAAATTCGTCGTCATCACGACGGCGGACCTTGCCGAGATTGCGCTCTTGCAGGACCGCTATGGCATTGCCGCCGATCACCTGTTCGTGATGCCCGAGGGCACCGCGAGCGCCACTTTGCGCGAACGCTCGCGCTGGCTGGCCGAGGAGGCGCTGGAGCGCGGCTGGCGGTTTACCGACCGGCTGCACATTCATTTGTATGGGGATACGCGGGGGACCTGAGGGCTGATACGCCATGGAGTCCCCGCGAAGGCGGGGACCTCAGGCCGAATAATACCAATCCAGGTTTCCGCGCAGAGGTTTGAGGCCCCCGCCTGCGCGAGGGATCAGAACGGGATGTCGTCGTCGAGATCGTCGCCAAAGCCGCCGCCCGAAGCCGCGCCGCCAGACGAGGCGCCGCCGCCGCCCTGATTCCAGCCACCGCCTGAACCGCCGCGCGAACCGCCGCCGGACGAGCCGCCTTCATTCCAGCCGCCCGAACGGCCACCGCCACCGCCACCGCCGCCGCCAGCACCGGGAGGGCCGTCGAGCATGGTCAGCACCGCGCCGGGGCCTTGCAGAACGACTTCGGTGGAATAGCGATCAGCGCCCTGCTGGTCCTGCCACTTGCGCGTGCGCAGCTGTCCTTCAACGTAAACCTTGCTGCCCTTTTTCAGGAAGCGTTCGGCAACGCCTGCCAGCCCTTCACCGAAGATGGCGACCGTGTGCCATTCAGTGCGCTCCTGCTTTTCGCCGGTGTTCTTGTCCTTCCAGCTTTCGGACGTGGCGATGCGCAAGTTGCACACCTTGCCCCCGTTCTGGAACGAGCGCACTTCGGGGTCGGCACCGAGATTGCCGACGATGATGACCTTGTTGACGCTGCCTGCCATCGAATCGAGTCCCTTTGGAATTTGAACGCTGGCCTAGCGCATCAGGACCGCGCGCGGCGAGTCACGCCACGGCCTTTCCCACAGCGCAGGATGGGCGGACTATCCCAGCCCCAAGGCGGTCGCTATCCAGAACGTGCCGAAGGCGGCGAGATAGGCCAGCGCGAACAGATAGCCGAGCATAAAGGCGGGCCACTTCCAGCCGTTGGTCTCGCGCCGCGCGACCGCGATGGTCGAGAGGCACTGCGGCGCGAACACGAACCACGCCAGAAACGACAGCGCCATCGGCAGGGTCCAGCGCGACTTGAGCTGGTCGCCCAGCGCCATGGCGGTCTGTTCGTCGTCACCTGCGCTGACCGCATAAGTGGTGGCGAGCGAGCTGACCGCGACTTCGCGCGCGGCCATCGCCGGGATGATCGCCAGGCTCATGTCGCGGTTGAAGCCGATGGGTTCGAGCACCACGGCCAGACCGTTGGCGAGCGTGCCCGCGACCGAGGCGTTGATCTGGTCCTGCCCCGGCTCTGCGCGCGGGAAGTTGAGCAGCAGCCACAGGACGATGGTGACGGTGAAGATCATCGTGCCCGCGCGGCGCAGGAAGATCCATGCACGCTGCCACAGGCCGATGGCGAGATCCTTGACCGTGGGCAGCTGATACTTGGGCAGTTCCATGATGAAGCCCGACGCCGCGCCCTTGGTGACCGAGCGGCGCAAGATCAACGCTACGACCATCGCGCCGACGATCCCGGCCACATAAAGCGCGAACATCACCAGCCCCTGCAGGCCTACGCCGGGACCGACCGTCCGGTTCGGGATGAAGGCCGCGATGATCACAGCGTAGACCGGCAGACGGGCCGAGCAGGTCATCATCGGCGCGATGAGGATCGTGGTCAGCCGGTCCTTGGGATCGGTGATGCTGCGCGTTGCCATGATGCCCGGAATGGCGCAGGCAAAGCTCGACAGCAGGGGAATGAAGCTGCGCCCCGACAGGCCGACGCCTGCCATGAGCCGGTCCATGAGGAAGGCGGCACGGGCCATGTAGCCAGTCGCCTCCATCGTCAGGATGAAGAAGAACAGGATCACGATCTGCGGCAGGAACACGACGACCGACCCAACGCCCGCGATGATCCCGTCGGTCACCAGATCGCGCAGCAGGCTCGGGGCTGCGTTGGCCTTGACCAGATCACCCAGCATGCCGACCGCAGCTTCGAGCGCGTCAGCAAACGGCGTTGCCCAGGTAAACACCGCCTGAAACACCACGAACAGCAGCGCAAACAGGATCGGCGGTCCGGCCCAGGGGTGGAGCAGGAGCTTGTCCATGCGCGCGTGGATACGGTGCTTGGCGGTTTCCGAAATAATCGCGCCGCTTGCGATTTCATGCGCGAGCATACGCCTTTCAGGCAGGGTCACGTGCGGGCGCGGCGCGGCTTCGTGCGCCTCGGCGCGGTCCCGCGCTTCGCCAATCGCGGCGGCAAGTTCGCTCAGGCCCCGGCGGCGGACGGCCACGGTGGAAATGACCGGCACGCCGAGCGCCGATTGCAGTGCTGCGGGATCGATGATCAGCCCGTCACGCTCGGCCAGATCGACCATGTTGAGTGCGACCACGGTGGGGCGGCCGAGTTCGATCACTTCCTGCGCGAAGACCAGATGCTGTTCGAGGTTGGAACTGTCGAGCACCAGCACGATGACGTCGGGCCGGGCCTGGCCCGCCTGCTCGCCCATGATGACCTTGCGGGTCACTTCCTCGTCCGGGCTGGTGGAATCCAGACCGTAGGAACCGGGCAGATCGACGAGTTCGACCGGCTCGCCCGTGGGCAGCAGCAGGCGACCTGCCTTGCGCTCCACCGTGACGCCGGGATAGTTGGCGATCTTCTGGCGCGCACCGGTAAGCGCGTTGAACAGCGCACTCTTGCCTGCATTGGGGTTGCCGACCAGCGCGGCGACGGTGGGCATTCTGCTCATGCCGGGACAGTCTGGGCGATGGGCTCCACCGTCATCGCGCGAGCATGGACGCGGCGCAGGGCGACGGTCATGCGCCCAATCTCAACCGCCAGCGGATCGCGCCCCGCGAAGACGCCGCGATAGGCAAGCGTGACCCGCGCGCCAGTGTCAAGGCCAAGCGACTGCAGGCGCTTTGCCTCTTCGGCAACGAGCACAGACCAATCGACCGACGCGATTCGCGCTGGCGTGCCAAGAGGGAGCTGATCGAGTGTCACCCATTCGCGCTGCCATAGCGCGGGAGACTTTGCAAGTCATTCGCAATAGAATTGCGCTGGACCAAAAATCTCCGCCCCACGTGACGGACCGAACTACACCGCCGGATAGCGCAACCTGCCGAGCAGGCGGGTCAACGAGAACGTCTCCCCGCGCGGCTTGAGCACCTTGGCCTTGGCCTTTTCGAACTGCATCACATTCTCGATCCGCCGGTCGAGAAACGCGCGGGCATCGGCGTGGTCCTCGCTGCTGTCATTGGCGTAGACCGAGAGGGTAGCCGCATAGATTGCGCCCAGCGTCACGCGTTTGGTGTAATGGTTGTAATCCGTGGCGGCGTCTCCCGCCAGCCGCCACATCTTGTCCGCGCTTGACCAGCCGAGGCGGGTGGCGGCGGCGACGTTCTGCGGCATGGCCATGATCGCCAGCGCGCGGCGCAGCGCCTCTTCCTTGCCCGCCAAGGCATCGAGCCTGAATTGGACAAGACGGCGGATGCGTTCGCGGATCGAGAGATTGGACAGTTGCGACTGGCTCAGCGCCGCGTCCATGTCCGCATCGATCCGTGCAATCCAGGCGGTGATCATGGCCATGGGTCCGCTCGAAAAAGCGAACCGTGCCAGCGCAGGGTCCACGCCTTCCGCTTCGGCGGCAGCATCTACAGCAGCGTCGGTCCAGCCATCGAAAGCAACGCCGTCGGCAATGGAAGGGGCTAGACGGAGGCGCAGGGCATCGAGCGAAGTGTCGTCGGTCATGTCAGAAGGAAGGACCGTAGGTCTTCTTGGGGCCAGCTGCCTTGGCGTCCTTGGTCGCACGCTCGATCTCGCCCATCACGGTACTGGCCTTGCCTTCAAGCGCGGCATAATCACGCGCCGAACGGCCCGAATTGTCCGGGCGATCAGGATTGGCCCCCGCCTTGATCAGCAGGCGGACCAGCGTCAGGTCGCGGCGGTGCACCGCGCTGATCAGCGGGGTTTCGCCGGTGTTGTTGGCGTCTTCCACGCGCGCGCCGGACTTGATTAGCTCGTCCACGCCTTCGATGAAGCCAAGCTCGCAAGCCGCCACCAGCGGGGTCATGCCCTTGTTGTCGCGCGCGTTGACGTTGGCGCCCTTGGCCACGAGGAACTGGATCCATGTCAGGTCACGCCGCGCGACCACGATGTGCAGCGCGGTCTGGCCGGTGGTGAAATCCTTGGTGTTGATGATCTGGGTGCCGGGCTCGTTCAGAGCGTCGGTGACCTTTTCGCCTTCCTTCTTGCGGACGGCTTCGAGGAACTTGTAGCTGTCGGAAAACTGGGCCTGTGCGGGCATGGCCACGGCAGCGGCGAGCAGTATCGCCAGTGCGGCGAGCGGCCTGCGCATGATCGACAGCATTCATTCCTCCTGTTGCAAACCCCGTAGCCTTTTGGCCCCCCGGCATTTCGGCCAAAGTCAGGACTCGCCTCTTGCAAGGGCACGGTTAGCAGAGCATGAACCGCCGCGCCATGGCCCAGAAATTCAGATCCACCGCCCTGCGATCCCTCCTTGCGGCTGCGCTTGCAAGCTGCACTTTGGCGCTTGCCGCCTGCGGTGCCCCGTCCGAAAGCCCGCCGCTCGAAGGCGCCGCGATCGGCGGTGACTTCACCTTGACAGGCAAGGACGGCAGTGCGGTGCGCTACGCCGATTTTGCCGGCAAGTACCGGATCATCTACTTCGGCTATACTTTCTGCCCGGACGTATGCCCGGTTGACCTGCAGAACATCGCGCAAGGGCTGCGCCTGTTCGGCAAGGCCCACGGCGAGGCGGCGGCCAAGATCCAGACGATCTTCATCACCATCGATCCCGAGCGGGACACGCCCGAAGTGGTCGGCAAGTATGCCGCCAATTTCGGGCCTTCGGTGATGGGGCTTTCAGGCACGCCAGCGCAGATCGATGCCGTGGCCAAGCAATGGGCAGTGTTCCATCAGAAGCGCGACGGCGGATCGCCCAAGGACTATCTGATGGACCACAGCCGCGCTGCCTACCTGATGGGACCGAATGGCGAGCCGATTGCCCTGCTGCCTGCCGAGCAGAACGCGCAGGCCGTGGCCGACGATCTGGCGAAGTGGGTGCATTGAGCGCCGACCGCTTCTGGGAACGTCCGGTCGAGACGCTGAACCGCGAACAGTGGGAAGCGCTGTGCGACGGCTGTGGCAAGTGCTGCCTGCACAAGCTGGAAGACGACGCGACGGGCGATGTCTATCACACCAACGTCGCCTGCCGGTTGCTCGACCTGCGGACCGGGCAATGCAGTGATTACAAGCACCGCCGCGCCTATGTGCCCGATTGCCTGCGGCTGACGCCGAAGCTGGCGCGCGAATTGCCTTGGTTGCCCGACACCTGTGCCTACCGGCTGCGCGCTGATGGCGAGCCGCTGCCCGATTGGCATTACCTGATCTCGGGCGACCGGGCGAGCGTCCACGCCGCCGGGCAATCGGTGATCGGCAAGGCGATCAGCGAGACAATGGCCGGGCCGCTGGAGGAGCATATCGTGCCGTCCTCGCACTTCGACGCGCCCGATTCGGATGGGGACGACCTGTTCGATGCTTGATTGGCTGCGCCGCGCCGATCCACGGAACAGGGACGTGAAGGCACCGCGCAAGATCGCACCCCGCACGGTCATCGTGGGCGAGCGCGAATTGCCGCTGGTGATCCGGAAGCTGTCCCGCGCGCGGCGGATGACCTTGCGGCTCGCGCCTGATGGCAGCGAGGCGCGGGTTTCGATTCCAGCCTGGGGCCGCGTTGGCGATGCCGAAGCCTTTGCGCGCGACAGGGCGGACTGGCTGGCGGGGCAATTGGCCAATCTGCCCGAGCCGAGAACGATTGCACCGGGGGCAACGCTGAATCTGCGCGGCGAGGCGCTGTTGATCGTGTGGAATGAGGCGGCGCGGCGCAAGCCTGTGGTGGCGCAAGGCCAGCTTCTGATCGGAGGCCCCCGCGAATCACTCAGCCGCCGCCTGCAGCGCTGGCTGGAAACCGAAGCACTGGCCCTGATGGACGGCGACCTTGCGCATTACTGCGCGCGCGCCGGACATGACCTGCCCCGCCTCACTCTCTCAAGGGCGCAGCGTCGCTGGGGCAGTTGCGCATCGGACGGATCGATCCGCATGAACTGGCGGCTGATCATGGCGCCCGATTTCGTGCGGCGGTCAGTCGTGGCGCATGAAGTGGCGCATATGACCCACTTCGATCACAGTCCGGCGTTCCATGCGCATCTGGACACGCTGTTCGAAAGCGAAGTGAACGTCGCTAATCGCTGGCTCAAGCGCTATGGGCGCACGCTTTACGCGCCGTTCGGGTGATGGCTGAAACGCACTCTCTGGCGCAAGCGTCATGCACGCCCTATCTATGCGCGCATGAAAGCCTTTTTCCGTAACGTCTCCCCGCGCAGGGCGGTGGCCGATCTGTGGCAAGTGCTTGGCGCGCCCAGCGAATACCGCGCCATCGCACTGGTGCTCGCCGCACTGGTGACCGGCGGCATCTTCTTCGTGATGAGCAACCAGGGCGGGCGCGGCCTGCCCCGCCCTCCCAAGGTCATCTACTTCCCGAGCTTTCTCGAAGGCCGCAGCGACTCTGAAATTCTGGCCGAGAACCGGGTGGCGACTGCAAAGGCCAAAGCCGAGGAAGCCGAGTACGAAGCCGGGCAGGAGCGCGTGCGGCAGATGTACAAGGCCGTTGGCAATGCCACCGGCGTCGATACGAACAAGGCCTACGAGGAAGGCAAGGCCGAGCGTGAAGCCGAACAGCGCAGGATCGATGCGGAACGCAAGGCGATCCTCGACAAGCATCTGATCGATAATCCGGTGTTCGACCGCGAACAGAAAGCGGACCCGGCCCAGCCGCAATGAGCCGGGCGGACGACCTGCGCTGGCTTGATGCCGCCGCTGCGCTGGCAGCGCGGGGCCGTCCGCTCAGCCGTCCCAATCCGGCGGTCGGCGCGGTTATCGTCAAGCAGGGCGTGGTCGTCGGACGCGGCTGGACGCAGGCTGGCGGGAGGCCTCATGCCGAGGCGCAGGCGCTGGCCATGGCGGGTGAACGCGCCCGTGGAGCGACGCTTTATGTGACACTGGAGCCCTGCGCCCACGCCAGCGCACGCGGACCGTCGTGCACCTCGCTGGTGCTGGGTAGCGGGCTGTCACGCGTGGTTATCGGCGTGGAAGATCCGGACCCTCGCACAGCAGGCAACGGTATTGCCGCCTTGCGCGAGGCAGGGATTGCTGCCGAACTTCTGCCCTCTGCTGCCACCCGCACATCGCTCGAAGGCTATCTGATGCGGGCGGAGCATCGGCGCCCGCATGTGACCCTGAAGCTGGCAATGTCGCTCGATGGCAAGATCGCGCTGGCAGACCGATCGAGCCAGTGGATCACCGGACCGGAAGCGCGCGCGCATTGCCATGCCGAGCGTGCCCGGGCTGACGCAATCCTTGTCGGCGGCGGTACGCTGCGCACCGATTCACCGCGGCTCGATGTGCGGCTGCCGGGTCTTGAGGCGCGCAGCCCGCAGCGCATGGTGCTTACGCGCGCCCCCGCGCCGGATGGTTGGACTGCGGTAAGCGACATCACCGCTCCCGGCGCTTTCGGGGAAGCACAGTATCTGTTCGTCGAAGGCGGCGCAGAGGCGGCCGGCAGCTTTCTGGCCGCCGATATGGTCGACCGCCTGCTGATCTACCGCGCGCCCATCGTGATCGGCAATGGCTTGCCCGGCGTGGGCGACATCGGGCTGGGGTCGCTGGGCGAGGCGCACGGGCGCTGGCGCAATGTGGACAGGCGGACGCTTGGCAGCGACGCAGCCGACGTCTACGAACGCCTCCGCTAAAGGAGATTTCAATGTTCACCGGGATCGTCACCGAAGTCGGCAATATTCTTGCAATCGAGGACAAGGGCGATCGCCGCGTCACGATTTCCTGCGCGATGGACCCGGCGAAGATCGCCATCGGCGCCTCGATCGCGTGCTCGGGCGTTTGCCTGACCGTGGTCGATAAGGGCGGCGTGGCTGGTGAAGGCTGGTTCGCTGTGGACGTTTCGGGCGAGACGGTCAGCTGCACCGCGGGCGAACAGTGGACAGTGGGCGCGCCCCTCAACCTTGAACCTGCGCTCAAGCTGGGTGATGAGCTCGGCGGGCACATCGTGACGGGGCACGTGGACGGCGTGGGCGAAGTCGTCGGCATTTGCCCCGAAGGCGCATCGCTGAAGTTCGGCATTTCGGCGCCGAAGGACCTTGCGCCTTATCTTGCGGCCAAGGGCTCGATCACGGTGAACGGCGTGTCGCTGACCGTGAACGAAGTGGCCGACCAGCCCGACGGTTCATGCCATTTTGCGCTGAACATCATCCCGCACACCGCGCAGGTCACCACGCTGGGCACTCTGACGCCGGGCAGCAAGGTCAATCTAGAGATCGACGTGCTGGCGCGTTATCTGAAGCGGATGCAGAGTCTGGCGCAGCAAGCTTAGGCGCAGCCGAGCAGTATCTGCAGCAGTTGCTCGGGCTGATCACGCATGACGTCGTGGCTGGCTTGGGCTTCGTGGTATTCCCATGCGGCATCGTCCTGCACGGCGTCACGGAACTTCGCAAAGGGTGTAGGCTGCCAGCCATTGGCAAAGATGTAGACGCGGCGCGGGATCTTCGCTTCTTCGCCGGTGTAGCCCACGGCTTCTACCAGTGTTAGCAGGGGGTGCGCCGACAGAACCGGGCTTTCGAGGCCGGGTAGGGGGGCCACCGCGCCGGGGCTGTGCTTCTGGCTGCCGATGTAGTGATTATGCTCCCACTCGCCGGTCAGGTCCCATAGCGACTGACCATTCTGCGGCAGGAAAGCATCGACATAGACGATGGTGTCGATCCGCCCACCCAGCCGTGTGGCGAGGCCGGTTATGACCATGCCGCCCCATGAGTGACCGGCGAGGACGAAGCGGCCGAAGCCCGCTTCTGCGATCTGGCCGCAGACATCGTCAATATGCGTGGTGAGTGTGATGCCGGGGTGGAACTCGGCCTTGCGCTGCCCAAGCCCGGTCAGGTTGGCGACGAGCACGCGATGTCCGGCTGCGCGCAGATCGGAAGCGAGGCGATCAAAGGCCCAGCTACCGCCCCACGCGCCGTGGACGAGGACAAAATCGGTCACCCGCCGATGCCATGCTTCTTGTTGTAGGCGTGCAACCATTCGAGCGTCTTGGTCAGCCCGCCGAACGGATAGAAGTGCAGGCGCACGCGGCCATGTTCCGGCCCGAGACCCTTGGCAAAAGCATCGACCAACTTGTCCGGCCCTGCACTGCCGAGCAGGTTCGTGACCGAGATGCCGTACTTCTTCAGCACAGAGGTGGACGCTCCCACGCCGCAGCGCGCGGCGAAGGCGAGCAGGCGCTTGATCCCGGCGGGACCCGGTACGCCGATGCGCACGGGGGCGTCGATGCCACGCGCGCGCAGTTCCTTGAGCCATGCCAGAAACGCGTCGGGGTCGAAGCCGAACTGGGTAACGATCAGCGGTGCCATGCCGCGCTTCTCGATCTCGGCAACCTTGCTTTCGAGGACCGCCCAGCATTCGGCCTCGGTCATGTTCGGATGCCCTTCCGGGTGTCCGCCAATGCCGATGGCCTTGATGCCGCTGCGTTCGAACGCACCGGTAGCGATCAGCGCCGACGTGTCGAAATAGGGGCCGACCGGCTCGGGCGGATCGCCCGCAACGATGAAGCAGCGCGAAACCCCGGCCTTTTCGACCACGGCCTTGAGATAGCCTTCGAAATCGTCTTCCGAGGTGATCCGGCGGGCGGAGAAATGAGGCATCGGCTCAAAGCCGAGCTCGCGCACAGCGACCGTGGCGGCAACGCGGGCGGCAACGTCTTCGCCGGGAAGAAAGGTAACAGCGACTGGCGTTTCAGCCGGAATGAGCGGAGCGGCATCGCGCAGCGAAGCCTCGTCCTTCGCGGTCATCTCCAGCGAAAAACCGTCAGTGATCCCGGCGGGTTCCTTGTCCCAGTTCGGGTGAATAATGGGTGTGGCCATTTTCGGGATCCTCTTGATAGGGAGACAGCCCGCCCGGCCGCCGTTGTGGCGATCCGGGCGGGGTCTTGTTTCAGCTCTGCTTAGCGAGCGGTGCGCCAGCCTTCGGCATAGGCTTCACGCGCAACGCGGCTGTATGGCACCGGCGAAACGATCGCGCGGACGTTCAGCTGCTTGTGCGGTTCGACCGTGGTCTTGCGCGTGCCACCATTCTCTTCACCCCACACCACATGCAGCTCGGTGCCGAACGGGATTTCAGGGTCGATCGTGGCGAGGCTGAGAGCCTGCTTTTCGTTGTAGGAGAAGCCGGTGAACATCGACAGGCCGACAGTCTTGCCGGCAGCATCGACGACGCGGTCGTAGTTCGACGAGGCATAGTTCGCGAGCGGAACGTCGAAGAACTTGTAAGCTTCACCGTCCGGATTGAACATCGAAGCCATGATCTTGGCCATGTCCTCGGGATTCCATGCCAGCGTCACCTTCTTGCGCTGCTCGGCAGGGTTCAGGGCTTCAAGCGCTTCACGGCCATGGAAATCATGGTCGAACTTGACGAAGTTGCCGTAACCCAGTTCCCACGGATTGAGGTAGTAGTCCTCGATGTTGTCCGAGACGAACGAGCCGCCGATCGAACCGCTGGCTTCATAGCTGTCAGCAGCCAGCCATTCGCGGAAGCCCTTGAGCTTTTCGCCAGTGTAGATGGCGGGCAGCGGCGAAGGGATCCAGCCGGATTCGAGCGTGTTCGACGGATAGGCGCGGCTGCCGCACTGGATCAGGCCGAATTCCTTGCCAGCTTCGACGATGGCAGCGCGGATTTCTTCCTGCTCGGCGTAAGGACCCCAGATTTCAAGGCCCGGAGCGCCCGACATACCGTGGCGCAGGGTCTTCACGGTCTTGCCGGCGATGTTCATCGTCGACATGTTGAAGAACTTGAGCTGCTCGAGCGGACCGCCATGCAGCTTTTCGATCACGGCCCATGCGTTCGGACCCTGGATCTGGAAGCGCCATTCCTTGCGGGTGACGGGCTTGCCCATCGGACGCATCGGCGAACGGTCATCCAGCTCGATCTCGCAATCGTAGCCGCCGGTGGCAGCGTGATAGCGCAGCCAGTTCGATGCAGGCGCGCGGCCGACGTAGGTGAACGATTCTTCTTCTTCCCAGAAGATGATGCCGTCACCGATGACATGGCCATATGGCGTGGTGGGAACGTACTGCTTGGCCTTGTTGACCGCCCAGCCCTTCGAGCTGTTGATCATCGTATCGGACAGCAGCTTGGCCGCATCCTTGCCGCGAATGTACAGGTTCACCATGTGGTGCGACTGGTCGAACAGGACGGCGCTGTGCTGCCAGGCCCACTGTTCGCTGCGCCAGTTCGAAAATTCCGGGGCGACTACCGGATAGACATAGGCGCCAAGCTGCGAGTTGCGCAGCATGTCGACCACGTTGCCATTCTGATTGATCACCTCTTCGAGGTTCTTCGCTACCATACCTAACTCTCCCGACTGAAAATGGTTGGTTGATAAATTTGTATGCAACACATACAAGTTCACACGAGATTCGCAATGCTAAATGTTGCGTCCTATGAGGCGCACGCCAAGGGAGAGTGTGTATGAGCGCATCGTTGATTCTGACGCTGTCATGCGAGGACAAGCCGGGCATCGTCGCCCGCGTTACCGGCAACCTGTTCGAGGCTGGCGGCAACATTCAGGAAGCGCAGCAATTTGACGATCCGCAGAGCGGCCGCTTCTTCATGCGCGTCGTTTTCAACCCGGGTGATTCGTCGGTCGAAGCATTCCGGGAATCGTTCGCGCCAGTGGCGCAGCAGTACGCAATGGAATGGAACATCCGTGACACCTCGGTGAACCGCAAGGTCATCCTGATGGTCAGCAAGTTCGACCATTGCCTTGGCGATCTGCTCTACCGCACGCGAATCGGCGAACTGCCGATGGACATCGTGGCCATCCTTGGCAACCATCCCAAGGAAGCGCTCAACATCTCGCTGATCGGCGACATGCCCTATTACCACCTGCCGATCACCAAGGACACCAAGCCCCAGCAAGAGGCCGAAGTTAAGCGCATCGTCACCGAAACGGGCGCCGAACTGGTGGTGCTGGCGCGCTACATGCAGATCCTGTCTGACGATCTGGCATCGTTCCTCTCGGGCCGCTGCATCAACATCCATCACTCGTTCCTGCCGAGCTTCAAGGGCGCCAAACCCTATCACCAGGCGCACGCGCGCGGCGTGAAGATGATCGGCGCGACCGGGCATTACGTGACGACCGACCTCGATGAAGGCCCGATCATTCATCAGGACGTCGAGACCGTGACCCACGCCGACACGCCCGAGGATCTGGTGCGCAAGGGCCGCGATGTGGAGCGCCGCGTGCTGGCAGAAGCGGTCCGCCTGCATCTTGAGGATCGCGCGCTGGTCAACGGCACCAAAACTGTCGTTTTCAAGAGCTGAGATGAATGCGCGGCAGGAGCATCGTGCTTCTGCCGCCGCACTTTGGCGATGGAGAGTTGCCCATGAACGTCAACGCACTGGACCACGTCAATATCATCACCGCCCGGCTGGATGAAACGGCGGAGTTCTACAAGACCCTGCTGGGGCTTGAGCGGCGCGACGGCCCCGCCCCGCTCACCCCGCAGAACGCGCAATGGATGTTCGACGGCGCTGGGCGCGCGATCATCCATATCAACGCGGTGGATTGCCCGCGCGCCTATGAGCGCGACGTTCAGCCCGGTTCCCTCACCGGCGCGATCCATCATGTTGCGCTGAACTGCAGCGGCTATGATGAAGTGCTACAAAGGATCACGGCGTTAGGACTGGATTTCCAGACTAACACGGTCGAGGTAATCGGCCTGCGTCAGATATTTACCGCAGACCCGAACAACGTGCTGCTGGAACTGAACTTCTTCGCGGATTGACGGCGCGCCATTACTCCCCGTTCGTGTCGAGCGAAGTCGAGACACCGTGCGCAGTGCCTCGACTTCGCTCGACACGAACGGGCTTGGTTAAGCGCTTTTCCTCACGCTGGAATCGCCGCTTCCAGTGCATCCGCCAGTTCTACCGGCTTCGACAGATAAGGGCTGTGATCAGCCTCCAGCGTGACGATGGTCGCGCCCGGCGAATGATTTTGCATCGTGCGCTGGCTGTCAATCGGGATTGTCCGATCCAGTGTGCATTCGACATAAGTGCGCGGGAGACTGCCGTACCGTTCCTGCGTCAGGTGCAGCTTCTGCGAACGCGGTGCGTGCGGTTCGGCCAGCAGGCGCGGCAGCACGGCGGCCACCAGATCGGGCGGCGAGGCCTGGGCGAAAACCGGTGCAGCATTGGCCGCGTCGATCACCGTGGCCAAGCCGCCGTGGACCTTGCTGATGATCCCGTCGAACGCAGGATTGGGACCTTCCAGTTTCTTGAACTCGGCGCGGCTCATGCCCGAAGGCAGCATCATCGCGCAGATATAGACCAGCGCATCCATCGCCAACGGATCATGCTCGGCAGCGGTAGAGACCACCAGCCCGCCGCGCGAATGACCCGCGAGCACGACCGGCGCGCCGCCCAATTGGTGCTTGAGCTCACGGCAATGCTGCGCAGCAAAATCGCCCCAACCCTCGAGCGAGACTGCAGCAATTTCGTCTGGCGTTCCGCCCATGCCGGGCAGCGTTGGCGCGACCACGGTATGCCCGCGTGCGCGCAGCAATTCCGCAACCGGATCGAAGCACCAACCCCCGTGCCAAGATCCATGAACAAGGACGAAACCTGCCATCAGCGCACGTGGCCTGACCAAGTGCGAAGGCCTGGCGCGGTGCGGTCTTCTGACTTGAGCGCTTCAGCCATGGCCGGACGCGCGGTCACGCGGTCGCGCCATTCGATCAGGCGCGGCGCGCGGCGGGCGATCTCCATTTCGGGGAACATGCGTTCAACCATCATGCCGCAGTGGGAATAGAAGTTGATGTCGGCCAGCGTATAGGTGTCTCCCGCGATCCATCGTGTTTCGGCCAGTTGCTTCTCGACCTTGTCGACCGCGTATTCGATCTTGGTCGTCGCATTGTCGAGATCGGCCTGCGAAAAGCCCGAGCGCGCAGTGGCCCACTTCTTGCGCTGATCGGGCAAGGGAATGCTGGCGAGCAGCTTGTCGAAATCGCCATTCTCGATGTTGCGGGCGATCACGCCGACCATGCGATGCCAACCGTGCATGGAAACGTGGTTCATCACGTGCTCGTCGATGAACTTGTTCCAGTAGCGCATCCGTGCCGCACCGACCGGGTCGCGCGGGCGCAGGGGCGCGTCGGCGGGTTGGGCATCCGGAAAGGCGTCTTCGAGATATTCGTTGATCACTGTGGTGTGCGTGATGATCTGCCCGTCATGGTCGAGCACCGGCACCTGGCCTTCGGGATTGATCGCGGTGAACCATGCGGAATGCTGCTCGAACTTGTGCAGATCGACGTAGATGCTCTCATAATCGAGGCCCTTTTCCTTGAGCGGGGCCATTGATTTGAGCGAGTTCGCCAGCGGTTCGGCGTGGTAATATTTCAGGGCCATCAGTCTCTCCAATTCTCTGTGTTCTGTCAGACCCGCATGGTTCCCAGCATGCCGCCATCGACCGCCAAGGCTTGGGCGGTGACGTGGCTTGCTGCGTCCGAAAGCAGGAAGGCGGCGACTTGCGCGAGTTCGTCCGAGGTGCCGGTGCGCCCCTGCGGCACGGCCTTGGCCATCTGCACCGCAGCTTCGGGCGGTAAGCCATCGAGCATCGGCGTCTCGATCAGGCCCGGCAGCACGCAATTGCAGCGCACACCGAATTCCGCAGCCTCGTTGGCGACGGCGCGCGAAAGTCCGAGGACTGCGTGCTTGCTGGCGACATAGGCTGCGTTCATCGGCAGTCCGCGTTCGCTGGCAAGGCTGCCGGTGACGAGGATCGCGCCGCTGCGGCGCTGTTTCATCGCTGGCAGAACATGCTGGATCGCCCAGAACACGCCTTTGACGTTTACGCCCATGACTGCGTCGAACGCCTCGTCGGTATAGTCCTCGATCGGGGCAAACAACCCGCCGATGCCTGCGTTGAGGAACAGGCCGTCAATCGGCCCGTTTGCTGCCACCGCCTTGTCCAGCGCGGCGCAGAGCTGCGCTTTGTCGGCAACGTCGGCGGCGGCCCATGCGGTCCTGCCACCAAGCTCTGCTGCGGCCTGTTCAAGCAGGTCAGCGCGCCGGGCAATCAGTGTGACATTGGCGCCTGCCGCGACAAAGTGCGAGGCACTGGCGCGGCCGATCCCGGTGGAGGCACCGGTGATGACGATGTGCTTGCCGGTAAGGTCGGTCATGTGTCGCTCCCCGCGATGAATTTCGCCCAGACCTGTGCCTCTGGCCGATCGCTGCCATCGGGCGACCACTGGCGCTCCATGATCGCGCGGGCCTGCGCTTCGGGCATGCCGCGATGATCTCGATTGAGCCGGTACAGAAATGCCGAGACGCGCCAGTTCATGATGCAGTGAACGTGGACCGGCTTTGGCCCTCGCTCGAGAGCGTCACGAAAGGCTGCGAAATGCTCTTCGCCAGGCGCATCGAACGGAACCGGGATGTGCGTGTAGGCGATGCCGTGATGGTGCAGCTTCGCCCCCTCGTCCGCCAGCGCTTCAGGATGGGTTTCGAGTGCAAGGTTGATGACGTGAACGACGCCCACTGCAGCAAGCCGCGCCACGTCCCTGTCCTCGATCCGGCCCGACGTGGTCACATCCGCATCAAGCCGCTGCCAGGCACGGATGTCGACCGGGTCGGACATGACCCTGCTCAGGCCAGCCCGAGCACGCGCACAGCATTGTCCTTCATTATGCCAGGCAGGACTTCTTCCTTGAAGCCGACCTGCCGAGCGGCATCGAGCCATTTCTGCGGGTGGATCAGCGGGAAATCGGAACCAAACAGCATCTTCTTGCGGAGCTGCGTGTTGGCATACTGGATGATCTGCGGCGCAAAATACTTCGGCGACCAGCCCGACAGGTCGATGAACACGTTGTCCTTGTGCAGCGCCATCGACAGGCTTTCATCGATCCACGGCCACGATGGGTGCGCAAGGATGATCTTCATATCGGGGAAATCGACCGCGACATCGTCAACCAGCATCGGCTGGCCGTATTTCAGGCGGACTCCGCCACCGCCGCGCATGCCGGTGCCCATGCCCGAATGGCCGGTGTGGAAGATCGCCGGCAGCTTGTATTCGTTGATCACTTCATAGATCGCGTAGCCGATCTGCGAAGCGGGCGCGATGTTCTGCATGATGTGGTGGAACTTGAAGCCCTTCACGCCATGATTTTCGATCAGGTCGCGGGCTTCACGCGCGCCCATTTTGCCCTTGTGCGGATCGATCGAGGCGAACGGAATGCAGATGTCGTCGTTCTTGTTGGCGATTTCTGCGACTTCGTAGTTGGAGACCCGCTTGGCGCCAATCCCGCTCTCGCAATCGACAGTGAACATGCAGAAGGCAATCTGCTGTTCGCGGTAGATCTCGATGATTTCCGGCATCTTGGGCCGTTCACGCGGCGCTTTGAAGTAAGCGCTGGCGGCGTCGAAATACTTGCCCATCACCGGATCTTCGGGATCGTGGCACGATACCTCGGCGTGGACGTGGACGTCGATCGCCTTGATCTTGGAAAGGTCGATGGGCACGTAGTACGTTCCTTATATCACTCTCCCATTCAAGGAGAGGCACGAAAGGTTGGGCTGCAAGCCCGTAGCCGGAATTGAGTGGGGTGGCGTCCGCACTCCCCTTCTCCCAACCCTCTCCCCGGAAGGAGAGAGGGTCGTAAGACGTCAGACCAGAGCGTCGCGCTTGATCGTGATAACCTGGCTGTAGGTGAACTCCTTCAGGCCCTCGACGCCATATTCGGCGCCGAAACCCGACTGCTTGTGGCCGCCGAAGGGCGCGAAGGGCGACAGGTGAAGGAATTCGTTGATCCACACCGTGCCGGTTTCGAGCTGTTCGGCAATCGCCACGCCACGGTCCGTATCCTTGGTCCAGACTGCGCCAGCGAGGCCGTAGTCCGAGTTGTTGGCACGGGCGATGACCTCGTCGTCGCTCGAGAACTTCATCAGCGGCATGACCGGGCCAAACTGCTCCTCCGCGACGATGCGCGCATCCTCCGGCGGATTGTCGAGGATCGTGATCGGCACATAATAGCCAGACCCCGAAGGATCGACGTCACCGCCAACGAGGAACTTGTAGCCGTTGGCCTTGGCGTCCTCGATCAACTCGCAGACGCGTTCGAACTGCTTCTTGTTCTGGATCGGACCGACGCCGGTGCCCTGATTGGCGCCGTCACCCACCGTTACGGTCCTGGCGTAGTCGGCAATCGCCGCGCTCATCTCGTCGTAGATATCCTCGTGGATATAGACGCGCTTGGCCGCAACACAGATCTGGCCTGCGTTGGTGAAGCTCGACCAGAACAGCTGCTCGGCCACTTTCGCCACATCGGCATCGGGCAGGACGATGGAAGCATCGTTGCCGCCGAGTTCGAGCGTGATGCGCTTGAGGTCCTTAGACGCGCCTTCCATGATCCGCTTGCCGGTCGCCGTCGAACCGGTGAACGTGATCTTGTCGATGTCCGGGTGCGAGGTCATCAACGGGCCGAGCGAATCTTCGCCGGTAATGATGTTGACGACGCCTGCTGGCACGATGTCCTTGATCAGTTCGGCGAACTTCAGCGTGGTCAGCGGGGTGAACGGCGAGGGCTTGAGCACGATAGTGCAACCCGAGAGGATCGCAGGCGCAATCTTCTGGACGGCCATGAGCACCGGAAAGTTCCACGGCACGATGCCCGCAACCACGCCCACCGGCACGCGGCGCGTGCGGCTGAGGCGAGTTTCGTTGTCCTCGTTGATCGTCTCTTCAAGGGTCAGCGTAGACTGCGCGCTCATGATGCCCGAGCTGGCCCCGATTTCATGCTGCGCCTGATGGTGAGGCTTGCCCTGTTCGCTGGTGAGCAGGCGGTAGAGTTCATCGAAATTCGCGTCGATGGCGGCGGCCATGGCGCGAATGACAGCCCGGCGATCATCGACCGGCGTCTTCGACCAGGTCTTGAAGGCAGCGCGCGCTGCCGCAACGGCGCGGTCGAGTTCGGCTGCGCCGCACGCAGGAACGCGGCCGATGACCTGCTCGTTCGCCGGATTGACGACATCGAGCGAGGCCTCGGTCGTGACCAGCTCCCCGTTGATCAGGTTCGGATAAAGATGCGTCATCACTCTCTCCACTCGGTTATGATTGCTCTATGATATAGCAATCTTTCAGCGCGCTTCCAGTGCCTTGTCTTCGTTGGCGCGCTTGATCAGGTAGTGGCGGATATTGTCGGCGTCCTCAGGCTTCAGCGCTGACTTGAACGAGACCATCCCGTTGTGCTGGAGCGCGCCATCGATCACCACCGAACGGATTGCTTCAGGGGCGTTGAGCGCAGCCGAATGGCGCAAATCGGGGTTCACGCCGCCTGCGACCGCCGCATCACCGTGGCAGACGTTGCAGTAGCGGCCATAGAGTTCGCCGCCTGCGGCAACCTGCTGCGGCGTGCCGGTGAGCGGCGGAGGATCGAGCACCATCTTCACCATGGCAGGAGCGTCGGGCAGCTTGGTCTTGCCACCGAGCTTGAACACGACGAGTCGGCTGATGTTGCGCTGCTTCTTCGCCTTGTGGGCAAGCACGCCGGTTGCAACGTCCCAGACGCCGCCCCAGCCGACCAGAACCGCGACGTATTGTTCACCGCCGATCGCATATGTCATCGGTGGCGCAATCACGCCCGACTGGACCGGGAAGGACCAGAGTTGCTTGCCCTTGTCGGCAGTATAGGCCGCGAAGTTGCCTTCGGCGTTGCCCTGGAACACGACATTGCCTGCGGTCGACAGAATGCCGCCATTCCACGGGCTGATCTGGCTGACGCGCCACGCTTCCTTCTTGGCCACAGGATCCCACGCAATCAGGGCACCGGTAGTGGCTTTCAGTGCACCCTCGCGCGCGTTCTTGTCAGCAGGCATCGAAAGCTGGAAGCCGTCCAGACCGGTCTGGAAGCCGATGTCAGTTGCCTTCCAGTCCTTTGCCGCGAGATATGGATAGCCCGCCTGATTGACCGGAATATACAGGAGGCCCGTCTTGGGGCTGAAGCTCTGTGCTTGCCACGAGTGGGCGCCGGCAGCGCCCGGAACCGAGATGAACGGCTTGCCGGTCTTCTCGTAGCGGGCTTCGGGATTGACCGTGGGACGGCCGGTTTTCGGGTCCATCGCGGTTGCCCAGTTGACCGCGGTGAATGCCGTTGCCGAAAGGAACTGGCCGGTCTTGGCATCGAGGATGTAGACGTGGCCGTTCTTCGGGGCGTGAAGCGCGACGTGGCGCAGCTGACCGTCGATGGTCAGATCCGCCAGCGTGATCTGCGCATTGGAATCGAAGTCCCAGCGGTCTTCGGGCGTTTCCTGGTAGTGCCAGGCATATTCGCCGGTATCCGCGTTCACCGCGACAATCGACGACGTATAGAGCGTGTCGCCTTCGCGTGCCGTCGGGGCCGGGTTCCACGGCTCGGCATTGCCGGTACCGAACAGGACGAGGTTGGTGACCGGATCATACGTGATCGAATCCCAGACGGTGCCACCACCGCCCAGTTCCCACCACTTGCCCGTCCAGGTCTTGGCGGCGTTTTCCATGGCCTTGTTTTCAAAGCCATCGGCCGGATTGCCGGGGACGGTGTGGAACTTCCACACTTCGTTGCCGGTCTTCACGTCATAGGCGGCAAGGTATCCGCGCGCCTTGTATTCCGAACCGCCACTGCCGAGCAGCACCTTGCCCTTCACCACACGCGGCGCACCGGTGATGGTATAGTCCTGCTGGTTGGGCACTACGACCTTGGACCACTGGACCTTGCCGGTCTTCTGGTCGAGCGCGACAAGACGGCCATCGAGCGTGCCGACGAAAACACTGTCACCGTACAGTGCGACGCCGCGGTTGACCGCATCGCAGCAGGCGCGGACCAGGGTTTCACGTGGGACTTCCGGATCGTAGGACCACTTGAGTGCCCCGGTCTTTGCGTCGAACGCCTTGACCATCGACCAGGCGGTGGAAACATAGAGCGTGCCGTCATGCATCAGCGGCGTCGCTTCCTGGCCACGCGCGGTTTCCAGATCGTGGAACCACGCAAGGCCAAGTTGCCCGGCGTTGGTATCGTTGACCTGAGTCAGCGGCGAGAAGCGCTGCTCGCCATAGTCACGACCATAGCTCAGCCATTCACCCTCAGGTGCCTGGGTGATGAGCGCGTCAGTGACGCCGGACGAAGCAGCGACAACCTCCGTGCCGCTGTCACTTTTGATGTTGCACGCCGCCAGTGGCAGCAGTGCGACGAACAACGGCACCAATTTCAACCGCATATCTTTAAACCCTCTCACCACCGTCCGGTTCGCCGGATCAGTTGACCATTCTTTGTGCATCGCCCCAGTATTTGGTGCGAAGCGCCTTCTTGTCCATCTTGCCCGCTGCGGTCCGCGGAATCGAGTCTACAAATTCAACTGATTTGGGTGCCTTCACGCTGCCGAGGCGATCCTTGGTGTGCGCGATGATCTCGGGCCCGGTGATTCCATCGGCCACGACCACGGCGTGAACTTGTTCACCCCACTTCTCGTGCGGGATGCCAAACACGCAAGCTTCACGAACCTGGGCCAGTTCCGTGACAGCAGCTTCGACTTCAGCCGTGAAGACGTTGAAACCACCCGAAACGACCATGTCCTTCTTGCGGTCGACGATATAGAGGTAACCATCCTTGTCGAGCTTGCCAACGTCACCGGTATGATGCCAGCCAAATTGGCGGATTTCGGCGGTTTCCTCGGGCTTTTCGAAGTAGGAATGAGTCACCAGTGGACCGCGCACGCAGATTTCGCCAGCCTCGCCCAATGGCACCTGATTGCCGTCATCATCCAGCAGCGCAACCTTGATCGACCGGGTCGGCTTGCCGCACGACGCCAGCTTCTCCGGAGCTTCCTTCGCAAAGCGTGCGACGTCCTCGGGCGGGAACCACGCCACGATCATCGGGCATTCGACCTGCCCATACGACTGACACATCGCCGGGCCGAAGATTTCAACCGCCTGGCGCAGTTTTTCAGGGCTGCAGGGCGAACCGACGAGAATGAATATCTTGAGCGACGAATAATCGTGATTGCCGATCTCGGGCGATGCCAAGAGCTGGTACATCGCCGTCGGCGGCAGATACATGTGGGTGACCTTGTATTCGTCGATCGTCCGCAACACGTCCTCGGCGTCAAAGCCGGGCAGGATCACTTGCGTCGCGCCAAGGCTCAACGTCGAAAGCGCGATCGGACCAGCCGCATGCGTGATCGGCGCGGACACCAATGCAACGGGATTGTCGGTGCGCCCACCCATGCCGTCGGCAGCGGTTTCGATCATCGTGCCCCAGCCGAGATTGGTGACATTAGCGCCCTTCGACGGGCCGGTGGTGCCGCCGGTAGGGAAGATGCCGACCATATCCATCAGGTTGCCGAAAGCATCGACTTCAGGTTCAGCGAAATCGACTTCGGTCACCCCAGCCATGAACTCCTCAAGGCTCGGGTCGTCGCCCATGCGCTTGTCAAGGCAGACGAAGTGCTGAAGTGTTGGGCACAGCGCCTTGAGCTGCGCCACTTCGTCAGCCTTGGAAGAATGGTAGACCATCCACTTCAGGCGCACGTAGTTGATATAGGCGGCGTTGGCGTCAATCGCATTGCGCGTGTTTACCGGGATCCATTTGCCGTTGGCGCGCCACATCGCGAGCAGAACGACGAGCAACATGCCGTCATTGGGACCATAGAGACCAAGCAGTTCCTGATTTTCGAAACCGTTCTTCTGGAATGCTGCCGCAATCCGTTCTGACAGAGCCTTGGTCTCGGCAAACGTCAGCTTCAGGCCTGTCGCCGTATCGACGATGGCCAGGCGCTGCGGGTCCCGGTCGTGGCCGCGGTCAAAATAGTCGATGGCGCGCATGTATTATCCCCAACGGTTGATTTCTGGCCCCGGCACCCAGGCACGGAGCGGTTCGGAAACGGTGGCGCGAGCAAGCGCCGCTGCCACGGACGGCCGCGCGGCAACGCGGTCCAGCCATGCAGCGGTACGCCCTGCCTCGGCAAAAAAGTCGGCGCGCAGCAGACGCATGCCCGCGAGCCAAGAGAAGGTTACCAGATCGGCGATGGAAAACGTCCCCATCAGCCAGTCCCGTCCATCGGCAAGCTTCGTCTCGCAGCGTTCGATGGTGGCCGAAACCTTTGCTTCGCTGTCAGCGACTTGCGCCGCGTCGATGGTGTCATCGTGCAGCGCCTGCCAGCGCTCGCGCAAGTCGTCCGAAACGATGCGCGTGGTCAGGTCAGCGAAGGCATCTGCCGGGATGGCAGAGATGGCGACCTGCGAACTGGCAAGATTGCCGAGTAACGCCGCTGCGGGCGACAGGCGCTCCGTGATCTGGCGGCACCACATCATCATTTCCCAATGCGCATAGGCATCGCTTGGTTGAAGGCCCGCGCCGCCTGCTGCTTCGTCGAAATACTGCGCAAGAAAAACGGATTCAGTCATCGCCTCACCGTCAATCACCAGCACCGGGCCTTCACCCTCGACGCCAAGGTCGAGCGCGATGGCTTCGGTTACGCCAGGCAGCGAATGCCGTTCTCCTGCGAGCAGATCGATCGGGCGGCACTCCAGCACCAGTCCCGATTCCTCGAGCGCGGCCAGAACGGTGAGCGAGGCGCCATTGGGCTGCCCGTGATATAGGATCGCACTCATTCTTCGATCTCCGCCATGATCAGTCCGTAGCGGCTGGCAAGGTCCGTCTTGCCCATTGCCCACGTCTTCCTGACCGCCTCGCGCGTATAGACACGCTTCAACCAGCGCATGATGTTCGGGGTCTTGTCCTTGCCCGCAAGATCGGGCTGCGACATCGGCAGCGAGTAGGTGCTGTTGAAGATATTGATGTCAGCCAGCGTGTACTGGTTCGACCCGACATAGGGCCGTTTGCCCAGCTCCTCTTCCAGCTTGGCAATGCCGAGGCCGACACGGCGGCGGCTTTCGGCCATCTCGGCGGCCGAAAAATCGCCATTGATCGCCTTGCGCCATGCCACACGGCGTTCGGGCATCGGGATGCGGTCAATCGCGGCGGCCAGTTCATCAGGATCGCGTTGACGCACCATCGGGCCGACGAACACGCTCCACCCGATCATCGAGAAGCTGGGCCCGAGCCACTGATCCATGAACTTCATCCACCAGCGCACGCGCCAGCTGTCCTGCGGATCGCCTGGCATCAGGTCCGGCCCGTCGAACTGCTCGTTCACGTATTCCATGATCGCGGTGCTTTCCGTGAGCACGCGGCCATTATGGGTCATCGCCGGGATGGTGCCCTGCGGGTTGATCGCAAGGTATTCGGGCTTGTGCTGATCGAACTGCAGCATGTCGGTGTAGCGGCTGACAAAGGGCACACCCTTCTCCATCAGCGCAAGCATCGGCTTGCCTGAATTGGCGTTGGGTTCCCAATGATAGAGCGTAACTTCGTCCATGCGTCCGTTTGCCTCTCTCCCGATTCCGGTCGCGCCGGAATTTGTTAGTGTTACATACTAAATCAGCGGGAGCGCGGGTCAAGCCCACATGCCTGAGATTCTGTCATTGCGTGCTTGCAGCACTAGATGTGATTGCGCACCGCGCGCGCAAAGCGTGTTTCACCATGTGGAACGCTTAGACATGGAAAAAGGGGCACGTTCCCATCTGGAAACGTGCCCCTCGGGTCAGGCAAAGCTGCGGCGGATTACCGTGCAGCCATTGTCCAGCGGAAAAGATGCGTCCGACCGGAGAGCGGGGCAGCCGCGCGTACTTCTTCCAAGAGGCGCAGTCCCTGCTCCTCCAGAGCGCCTCGCACGGCGGTCCAGTCGCTCCATCGCGTAAGCCCGGTCACGCGTTGCGGATTGCCGAGAGCGCGCCATGTAGCTTCTGTGCCGTCCGCGAGATCAAGACGGCGCAAGCCCGCCTGCGTCGCAGCAAACGCGACGGATTCGGCAATGCGGCTGTCGAAGATCACCAGCGGCAGCCGCTGCGCCTCCATCGCCAGCGCGGGCATTGCGAGCGTCGATCCGGCCAGTGCACCGCCCTTGAGCACTCCGCGCCTCGAAACCCGCATCAACCGGCCTTCCCGAGATACTTGGCGACAGCGTCCAATTCCGCGTCGGTCACATCGACCTTGGTCTGTTGCGGCATCGCGCCCTTGCCCATTCGGACGACAGTCTTGACGTAATCGGCAGTCAGGTCATCGCGGTTGGCAAGCAGGCCCTTTTCCGGCGGATTGCCCGCCATCATCTGCTGTTTGGTCAGCAGGTTAGTGCCCATGCCCCCGGCCAGGTGGCAATAGCCGCAATGGACCTCGAACAGCACCTTGCCATCACCGCCCGGCTTGAGGCGATCACCGGCAGGCGCTACCGGACGCATCTGATACGGCGGAGGCGGACCGGGAGGCGGACCTGCCATGACCCCACCGGGAGCCTGGGCGACGGCGGCGGTGGCTGCTGCCAGTGCCGCGGCGGCGATCACGAGTGCGCGCTTCATGCCTTTTTCCCTCCGCGCGCGGCCTTGTAGGCTGCGGGCCAGATGCCTTGCTTGCCCGGCGCGATGATCCCGTTGGGATCGAGCGCGTCCTTCACCTTCTCGCCAAAGCGGCGCAGCGCGTTGTCGTTGAAATCGAAGGTGTCCATCACCGGGTCCATCCAGCCAAGGTGCGTGCGATATTCCGCGTAGCCTGCCTTGGCCGTGTCCTTGATCAGGGCATCGAACAGCAAGCGCATCTTCTTGACCTGCGCGTCATCGTCGCGGTCATACATCAGCATGTTGACGTTATTGGCAAAGCGCCCGCCGATGGTGAAGCTGGCGTAGAAGTCCACGTCGAAATCGGCGATGATCTTGCGGCTGCGTGCCATCTGCTCAAGCACGTGCTTGCCCGTGGCGGGAACGACCGGCGAAAAGCCCATGTGCGCCCCGCGCCCGCCGATCCAGTCGGACATCTGCAGCGGCACTGCCGACGGAATGCCCATCGTGGTGTCCACGCCGTGGATGTAGTCGCCGGGGTGCCACCAGTTCTCGGCAGGCGCTGCATCGAGATGCCGCTTCATCGCCGCCTTGACCACTTCGGCCTTGGCCTTGACCACGCTTTCCTCGCCATAGAGGCGCAGCGCAACCTGCCAGTAGCCAAGCTTGTACTGCTTGAGCAACTCGTTCACCCGCCATTCCGGTATAGCCGACGGCTTGTCCCAGAAATCGCGGCGCTGGCCCTTGAGCACCATCTTGCCCAACCAGCTCGGGATGAACACGTTCTGGTCGATCAGCCCGGAAATCTTGAGCGGCGCAATCGTATCGATCACCCAGGCAATGTCGTCGACCTGCGGGATATCCCACACCAGTTCGAGCGAGCTTTCCGGCGCAGGCTGGAGCCAAAGTCCGGCCTTGGTCACGATGCCGAGATTCGATTGCGAAAACGCAAGATCGAACGTCGGGCCATAGCTCATCGGGAAAAGATGCCAGGCGGGGTTGTCCTTCATCGCGCCCATGCCGGTGCGCAACAGGTCACCATCCGGCAACACCGCCTCGATCCCGCAAAGGTTGCGTGCGTGAAGGCCGTAGGAGGTATAGCCGATGCCATGCTCAAGCGCGTTGCCGAGGACCGAGCCCCAGGCATTGCCCGGCACGCTCATCCACAAAGGCGCCTTTTCGCGCTGGATCTGTTCGTGGAGATCGAAGAACCCGACGCCCGGCTCGACCACGCAATAGGCCAGCTTGTGATCGAGTTCGAGGACCTTGTTCATGCGCCCAAGGTCCATGACCACGGAGCCTTCCATGCGCGGTGCGGCGGTGCCGTAGCCAAGGTTCTTGCCGCGCGACACCGGCCAGAGCGGGATTTTGTGCTCGTTGGCAAGGCGCACGACGGCGCGCACTTCCTCGACCGAGGCAGGCGCGACCGCAGCGGACGCCGGCCATTCTTCGGTCGGACCGGGGGCATACGTGTCGGCATAGGCGTCACGGTCGGCGTCGGTATCCATGACCCATTCCTTGCCGACGACACCCGCGAAGGCGGTCATGGCGGACTGGAACTGTTTCGGGCTGACGCGCGGGGGCAGATGCAGCTTCACCGGTCAAACTCTCCCGTTTATATTTCTAACAATTGTTATCATTATGCCGCGCCTGAACCACGCGGTCAAGACTGTCACGTCAGCGCGTAATACTTCACGTAATTGCCGTCGGGCTTGCGCTCGCCCACGCCGATGAAAACGTGCCGGGTCAACCAGTCGTGCTTGCCGCTGCTGGTCTCGAAGCTGGGCTGTGCGCGCAAGTAGTATTCCGCGTGCGGAACCGGCTCCCCGCCGGCAAAGGCCCAGTTGCGCAAGCGGTCCATCGTGCCCGGCTCGCGTCCCCACAGGAAGCCTTTGTTCTGCATGTAGATCAGCGTGCCATCGTCAACCTCGAGCATGTAGCGCGCGTCGAACACGGCAGTGTCATCCGGGCGGAAGAAAGCATAGTCGCCGCCCGAATTGGGCACAGCCCTGCCCTTCAGGCGCGGTCCTTCGAACTCGCCGCTGTCGACGTAAACCGCGCTGCGCATCCCGCCCGAAGGCAGATCAGGCACCATCTGCACCCGCGTGAATTGCAACCGGCAGGAAAATGCGAATTCGAGGCGGGGATTGTCGAGCGTGGAGAAGTCCATGAAGTGCCTCAGTAATTCGAGAGAATGGTCAGGCTTGGCCCGTCGAGCGGCTTTCCGGCCTTGCGTTTGTCCTGCTCGTCCGCCCGGGTCTTGCCCTGCAGGTCGATCAGGTAGGCATGGATCGCGTCGGCATCTTCGCCGGAAAGAATGTCGTCCCAGCGCGGCATGCCGTTCGGCGTAAGCAGGCCCTCAAGCACGATCTGGTTGAAAGCCTCATGCGTTGCGGGCTGCATCCGGCGCAGATCTGGCGTGATCGAGCGTGGCTGGTTGGCATGGCAGATCGCGCAATTGCCGAAGAACAGGCCCTGCCCGCGCGCGATGGTGGCTGCGGTAACGCCGGGGGCCTGTGCAGGCGCTTCGGGCGCGACTTCGAGCGGCGGCAGCAGGTCCGGCACCGTCACCGCGCCGCCGCCAAGCTTGAACACCAGAAGCCGGTTCATGTTGCCGCGCGTGTAGGCAGCGGAATAGCGCGGCACGAACGGATAGCCGCCCCCGCCCCACCCTGCCATGACCGCTACATATTGCACGCCGCGCACGGTATAGGTCATAGGCGCCGCCATGATCGGAGTTCCGGTATCGATCTCCTTGAGCAGCTTGCCCGTCTTCGTCTCGCGCACGAACAGCTTGCCGGTAACGCTGCCATGGATGGTCAGCCCACTGGCCGTCGTCAGCACCCCGGCGCGGTCCTGCCAGCCGGCGGTGTCTACTGCCCAGACCGTCTTGCCTGTGAGCGGATCAAGCGCGCGGATCTGCGTGGTCGCAGGATTGCGCTTCGCTTCCGCAAAGGCCGGAAGCTTGCGGACGGCATCGCCAACTTCGGGCGGGAGCGTCGGCAAGGCGGCTTCGACATCGGGCGTGAAGATCAGCACCGCATCGTTGTTGAGCGCACGCGCGCGGGCCGGCTTCTGGCCGGGCGACATGAACATCAGATTGCCCATGTCGAGCACGGCGCCAATGTAGAGGCCGGTAGCCGGATCGTAACTGGCCGGGTGCCAGTTGCGGGCGCCGGGTGTGCCGGGGAAGATGATCTTCGGCCCGGTCGTGTAATCCGCGACCTCTGGATCGAGGATCGGGCGCCCGGTCCCCGGATCGATGCCCTTGGCCCAGTTCACCCGCACGATTGGATTGGCGCGCAGCAGTTTGCCATCGCGCCGGTCGAGGATGTAGAGATAGCCATTCTTGGGCGCGTGGAGAATGACCGGGCGGTCCTCGCCATCGATCGCCATATGCGTGAGGATCATCGGCTGGACGGCAGTGAAGTCCCAGTTGTCGCCGGGCGTTTCCTGATAGTGCCACTTCATCCGGCCCGTCTTGGGATCGAGCGCGACAAGGCTGGCGAGGTAGAGGTTGTCGCCGCCCGATGGCGACCGCTTCGAGGTGGCGTATGGCCCGCCATTGCCGGTGCCTACCAGCACCAGCCCGGTTTCGGGATCGTAGTTGATCGCATCCCACGGGGAACCGCCTCCGCCGATGTCCCAGCGGCTGTTCGGGTCCCACGTTTTCAGTGCGGCTTCGAGTTCTGGTGTTTCCTGCGGTCCAAGCTTGGGGTCATGCGGGATCACATGCCAGCGCCAGCGCAGCTTTCCGGTTTCCAGATCGAGCGCGGTGACATAGCCGCGCACATCGTATTCCGCGCCGCCCATGCCGATGACGACAACATCGCCCGCCACTTCGGGCGCGCCGGTGGAATTGTCGCCCTTGCGGCGGTCTTCGATGAAGTCGGATTTCCACACGACCGTGCCGGTCCTGGCATCAAGCGCGTACATCCAGCCGTCGAGCGCGGCGACAAAGACCTTGCCGTGCGCCACGGCTACACCGCGATTGACCATGTCGCAGCAGACCGTGCGGTTAACCTGCATGTCGACGTCAGGCTCGAACCGCCAGAGCTCCTTGCCGGTCGCGGCATCGAAAGCATAGGCGCGGCCCGCCGTGCCCGATGTGTAGAGCACGCCGTCGATGACGACCGGCGTTGCCTCCTGCCCGCGCGTGGTGGCGAGATCCACCGCCCAGGCGAGGCCGAGCCGCCCAACGTTATCCGCGTTGATTGCGGTCAGCCGCGAGTGATGCGTCTTGCCAGCGTCCCCGCCGGGGCTGGTCCATTGGCTGCCCGCGCCCTGTTGAAGCGCAGTCGCGCCGCCAAGCGAGCAGGCGGCAAGCCCGAGAAAGAGGGACGCAAGCAGCTTGCGCATCACAGCGAATCCCATGGGCTGGGCATGCGGTAGGGCACGGTGATGAAGTTCGCCTCGATCTGTTCGATCATGCCGTCGTCGATCTTGAACAGTTCCGCGATGTAGAAGCTGTGCGGGCGCAGGACCGGACTTTTTACGGTGCGGCCATCGGTCAGCTGATATTCGCGCAACCGGCCCGAATGATCGATGAAGCCGAAGGCGAGGACGAGGCCGCGCTCTTCGTCCACCAGCGGAAAACGCCGTGCGCGCAGGTCATCGTCATAGCGGTAGTTGCCCATGCGGAACTGCTCTTCGCAGCCGAGCGCGGAGACGGGCACGATCTTGGCAAATTCTGGATTGCGCGTGGTCTGCACGCCATTCTCGACGCGGTTGCAGTCGGGATGGAACCTGGTGTGGATGGTGCCGTCATTGCGCTGGAGCGTGTCGAAGTAGCCATCCGAAAGGCGCACCATTTCGTCGCGGCTGGCGGGCGTAACGGGTTCGCGGTGCAGGATCGGCTTGTCCCAGTAGCGGCAGTTCTCGAACTTGATCCCGCTGTCGGACTGGCGGACAATCAGCATCTCGCATTCCGCAATCTGGCCTGCAGCATTCACGCCAAGGCGCAGCGTGAACGCCGATTCCTCGATCGGCTCGATCACCGTGCCGAAGTAGCCGACCTGTCCGGTTTTCTCGTCAGCGAAGCGCAGCTGATACTCGCCCAAGCGGTCGATCGTGCCCCACACGCCGTCCCCGATTTCAAGCATGACATTGTTTTCGCTGTGATGCGCAGCCGGTGCCCAATCGAGCGAATGGGGATCGCGCGTGTTCAGCGCGGCCAGGAAACGGTCGAGCACGGCGTAAAGCTCAGCGCGGGTCATCATATCTCCCAATCCATGAAAATGAGGCTTTGACGGCCTTCTTGACCCAAGGCATACCTTACCAATTGTTATAAATAAAGGGGAGAGCGACAATGGCCCGCACAGTGGAAGAACAGGCCACTCACGACCTCGTGATCGAGATGTATAACAAGGTCCTCATCGCGATGGATAGCGGCGCGGTTGATCGTTACATCGCGCCCGAATACGTGCAGCATAGTTCGCTCGCCGAACCCTCGGTCGCTGCACTCAAAGGCTTTCTTGACCGCGTGATAGTCGAATCGCCGGACGCCCGTCAGACCATCCACCGCAGCTTCGTCGATGGCGATCACGTGATCGTCCACACCCATGTCGAACGCTGGCCGGGCGACGCAGGCCTTGCCGTGGTCGACATATTCCGTTGCGCGAACGGGATGATCGTCGAACACTGGGACGTGATCCAGGACGTGCCGGAAAAGCCGGTAAACCCGAACAGCATGTTTTAAAGGGAGAGACACAGATGCGCCTGATTTCTGCAGCGATTGCCCTTGCGCTCACTACCACCGCTGCTCACGCCGAAAAGTGCAAGCTTTCGCCCAAGCAGGTCGTCAGCGAGTTCATGGATGAATTCTACATCCAGAAGAAGGTGCGGCCCGCGTTCGAAAAGTGGGTCGATCCAGGCTATATCCAGCACAACCCTTATGCCGCAACGGGCCGCGACGCCGCGATTGCTTTCCTCGAACCGTTCGTGGCGAACAACCCCACGCAGAAGACCACGATCCACCGCATTATTGCCGACGGCAATATCGTAGCGGTGCACAGCCACGGCTGGAACGAGACGGGCGATGCTGCGGCCAAGCGCGGGTTCGCCGTGGTCGACATCTTCCGCGTCGAAGGCTGCAAGGTGATGGAGCACTGGGACGTACTTTCGCCCGTGCCCGAGACATCCGCCAACACCAACACGATGTTCTGAGGCGATGCGGTTCGACAACAAGTGCGTGGCGATCCTTGGCGGCAACGCCGGGATCGGCCGCGCCGCCGCGCGCATGTTCGCTGCCGAGGGCGCGAAACTCGCCGTCACCGGGCGCAATGCCGAAACCTTGCGCGAAGTCGCCGAGGAACTCGACGCGCTCTGCATTCGCTCGGACATGGCAGACCTTGACCAGACCGCACGGGCGCTGGCCGAGATCGAAGACGTGATGGGCGGCATCGACGTGCTGTTCGTCAATGCAGGCGTTGGCGGCTTTGCCATGGTGCCCGATGTCACGCCTGAGTTCTGGGACAACATCCACAGCGTCAACTTGCGCGGCGCGTTCTTTGCCATCCAGCAAGCGCTGCCGTTGATGCGCGATGGCGGATCGATTGTTATCACCGGCTCGATCGGATCGGTGGCGGCGGTGCCCGGCAATGTCGCCTATGCTGCCGCAAAGGCAGGCCTTCGAGCAATGGCGCGGATTGTCGGCAAGGAACTCCTGCCGCGCCGCATCCGCGTCAACATGGTCAGCCCCGGCCCGACCGACACCGAAATCTTCAAGCGCGATGCCAGCGCCGAGGAGATTCAGGGGATGCGCGACATGCTCTCGTCGGTCGTCCCTATCGGACGCATGGGCACGGCTGAAGAAGTGGCGCGTGCCGTGCTGTTCCTTGCCAGCGAGGAAGCCAGCTTCATCAATGGCGTGGACTTAAGCGTCGATGGCGGGTGCATCGAACTGGGCTGATTATTGTTGCGGCCCTGCGCTGGCCTGGCCTGCCAGGGTGGTGCCGCTCTTGTCCGGCAGGGTCCAAATGATCAGGTTCATGATCATCACCCCCGCCAGTGTCAGCATCAGGGCCGGACGCTTGCGCTCTCCGCGGCGAAGCAGAAACGCCGCGCCGCCCACCAGGGCGATGGCGGCAAGCATCATCAGGGAGAGCGCAGCGTCCAGCATTGGTTGCCTTTGGAAGACGGCACCGGCCCGCTCCCCCGGCCCGGCCACCCGACAGTGTATCTTATGGGTGGCCGGGCCGGGGGAGCGGGCCGGTGCCGCAAACCGTGTGCGCGTTAGCCGCCGAACAGGCCCTTGGCCATACCGGCAATGTCATTGATCGGATTGCCGTCGCCATCCTTGTCGAGGAAGCCCGCAACCTTCTGCAAGGCGTCAGGGTGCTGGCCGAGCATCGAAGCAAAGCTGCCGAGCGCGCCCTCGCCGCCGATGTGACCGACGATTTCCTGAAGCTTCGACGCATCGAGGCCGGTGTTGGCGGCGGCAGTTTCGATTGTATCGCCCTTCGACTGGTGACCGGCGGCGAGCGCGGCAATCGCGCTTTCGGCCTGATCGGGATCGATGCCGACCTTGGCTGCGAGATTCTTGACGTCGACGTTGCTGGCGACCTGGCCAAGGATCGAATCGAACAGGCTCATGGAAATGTCCCCTTTCAAAGGAGCGGGGACGATAGCACCCGGCGGTCAGACTTCCAGCGCATGTATCTCCGCTCTGCGACGCAATCCCTCGCGGCGGACAAGAAGCGCCGAGTATTCAGGCACTTCGATCCATGTGGCAAAATCGCGGGTCAGCGGTTCGGAGGCGACTATCACGCTATCGGCTCCCGCCGCCCCGCCTGTCAGCTTCCATTCGCCATCGTGCAAGCCATAGTCGCGGCCGAAGGTGTACCACATGGAGAGGTAGTCGGTGGTGCCCTGCAATTGCCCGGCATCGAACCTGCCGAAGTCGAACGTGAAGCGCACAGCAACAAGGTTCACCCCATCGCAAAACATCAGGTTGGCCGAGCTTGACCGGGTGATGCCGTGGCGTTCGCGGACTTCACGCAGGATACTCAGCGCCCGGCGGATCGCGGCGAGAATGGCGTCGGGTTCGTTGATGACCGCCGGATCGGCCAGCGCCGAGACGACTAGCGCATAGATCCATTCACTGTCGGTCGATCCTTGGATCTGGCGAGCAAATTCGGGCCGGATATAGGCCGCCAGATCGAAGCGCATGTCACGAAAACCCGCCAGATCGCCGTTGTGGGCCATGGACAGCGGCAGTCCTTCGAAGCGAAACGGGTGGCAGTTCTGATCGTTGACCTGAACTGCCGAATTGTAGGGCACGCCCCGGATATGCGCGAGCAGCGCCGATGGCTGCAGCTTGGCCGCCAGTGCCTTGAGATTGCGGTCGAACAACGCGACTTGCGTGGTGCGATAACGGAACGGCGCCTGCGGATCGTGGCTCGCTTCGTCCCATGCCGCCATGCCGAACCCGGCAAGGTTCAGCATGTGCAACATCTGTGCCCCGATGGTCTGGTTGAGCAGCGAGGAATCCGGTGCGTAGAGCAGGTTTTCGAGCAGGACCGGGGAGCCGAGATAGCTGAGGATGCGGCACATCAGGCAGTCTCCCCGGCATGGTTGAAGCGGGTGAGCGCGAGCGACCGTCCAAGGTGCCGGTTGGCTTTGCGCTGGTCCTGCACCAACTGGCGTCCCATCGCCGCGTGGAGCGCTGGCAGCCACGGCGGCGCGTCACGCTCAAGCCAGGCGAGCGCCGCCTTGGGCAAGTGCAGCAGCAGCGAATCCTCCGCTGCAGTGACCAGCAACGGCTGGCCGCGTCCATCGCTATGTCCGGTGAGGCCCACGAAGCAGCCCGGCCCGAATACGAAGACCTGCTCCTGCATCGCGCCCCGGATCACTCCCGCCCGCACCGCACCGCGCAGAACCAGATGCAATCCGTCCTGTGCCTCACCCGGCTCGGCCACGGTCCCGCCCGCAGCGATGGTATGCAGATGTCCTTGTGCAGAAACTTCCGCTGCACCGGCAAGCCGCGACAAACCGCGTAGTAGCACCGCCACGTCGCCCTTGGCGGCCACGGGCTTGGGTCCGGCATGAAGCTGGCGCAAGGCCCCAGGATCGAACATGCCTTCGGCCACGACCCGCCCCAGCGTGGCGCGGGTGCGTGATGCCACGAGCCGGCGCAGCGCCATGCCAAGCCGCAGCGCCCAAGGCGTGCCATCGGCAAGCAGGGCCAGAAACCGGCCACGCGACACGGCAATGCCCGACGTATCCTCCAGCGCCCGGACATGGGCAGAGCGGGGGCCATCGTCGAGCAGTGCAAATTCGCCCACCATCTCGCCCGGACGGATCGTGGACATGACCGCCGCTTCATCACCCGGCAGGCGCGTGGCAATCTCCAGGACCCCGCGCTCGACCAGATAGAGCGCGCCCGGCGCATCGCCCTGACGAAACAGGGTTTCACCCTCGGCCACGGCGAATGCGGCGGCGTGCGCGCTCAGTGCGTTCCATTCATCCGTATCGAAGCCCGCCAGTTGTGGCGCGTTTCGCCATACATCTCCCATCGCCGCTCTCCGTGCCGAAGACAGGCGACCCGTTTATCCGAAAAGCCTTCTGCGGACTTCACGCGGGCAAGATTGCGCTTCGGGGATGCCAGCGTCAATCGGCTTCGCAGAGCGCCTTCAACTGATCGGCACACGCGCCCCAGCCTTCCTCGAACCCCATCTCTGCGTGCTGGCGCATGGTCTCTTCGGTCCAGTGCCGCGCGCTCGCCGTGTAGCGCGTGCCATCACCTTCGGGTGCGATTTCCCAGATGCCGATCATGAACGGCCCTGCGGGCATCAGATCGACCGTCACCGCATCGGTCGCGGCAAAGCCGTGCCCTTCGTGCCACGCAAGATAGATGCCGTCCTGCGGCACTTCTTCGCCATTGGGACCATGCATGATCATCGCGCTGCGGCCACCGGGGCGGCGGTCTTGCTCGACAATGGTGATATACCACGGTTTCGGGCACCACCATTCGGTCTGGCGGTTGACCAGGACATCCCAGACCTTGGCGGGGGGAGCGGCGATATAGCGGTTGATCGACAATTCGTTCATGGGAGATCCTCTCAATCCCGGTCGGGCGCACCCAACGGAAAATAGGCGCGGAATGGCCGCGCGTCATCAACACAGCGCACCACCGCAGGCAAGGCGAGCAATTCGGCGCGCAAAGCCCGCAAACGCTCGTATTCCAGCCCGATCGGCTCGATCCAGTCGGCATAGAACAGACTTGGCGCGGCAGCACAGGTGACGATGCTGACATGGGGCGGCAAACGGTTATCGACCAGCCAGCGCTCCAGCCAGGCATATGCCTGACGCAGCCGCGCCTTGCCTGCAGCGATCTCGTTCGCGTCCGGCGTGTCGCGTAAGCCAAGCTCGGGTTTGTCCCGGCTGATGAAGTGGGCCGAGACAACACGCTGCATGTTGGCCATCACATAGTTGTCGAACACCCGGTCCAGCATCCGCGCCACCACCGCCTCTGCCGGGTCTGCCGGGATCAGCGGTGCGCTGCCGGGATGATGCACCGCCAGATGCTCGACGATGGACGTTGCCTCGATCACCACCGCATCGCCGTCTTCCAGCACGGGAATATGCCCTCCGGGATGGACCTTGCCGGGGAGTTGCTCAGACATCGGCTTGCCGCCATCGGTGACCATGAACTCGAAAGCGGTGCCGTTGGCATAAAGCGGGATCAGCGCCTTCCAAGTGTAGGATGAGAACGGATGTCCGTGCAGTCTCAGCATCAGCCGTCTCCCCGCGCTGCCGCCTCGATCGTTGCAATGTCGATCTTGCGCATCGTCATCATCGCTTCGAACACGCGCTTGCGCACGGCGGGATCAGGGTCTGCCATCCCGGAACTCAGCGCGCGCGGGGTGATCTGCCACGACAGGCCCCACTTGTCCTTGCACCACCCGCAAGCGCTTTCCTCGCCGCCATTGCCAACGATTGCGTCCCAGTAGCGGTCGGTTTCTTCCTGCGTGTCGGTGGCGACCTGAAACGAGAACGCCTGCGTGTGCGGAAAATTCGGCCCGCCATTCAGCCCGATGCACTTGGCACCAAGCACGGTGAACTCGACCGTGAGGACAACACCTTCGCTGCCGCCCGGAAAATCCGACGGGGCACGCATGACCGCATCGACACTGCTGCTCGCAAACGTTCGTGCATAGAATTGCGCGGCTTCTTCGGCATCGCCATTGTACCACAGGCACAAGGTGAGCGGCGCTATCAGGCTGGCCATGTCACTCTCCCTTGGGACCGACGACGCCGAATGTGGCGCCTTGCGGATCGGTGGCGACGACAATCCAGTCGCCACCCGGCACTTCATGCGGCCCCATCATCACGGTGCCGCCTGCCTGCTCGATCGCGGCCTTCGCCGCCGTCACCGAAGCCACGCCGAAGTAGATCAACCACGCTGGCGTGCGCGCCGGGCCCATGATCGGCATGACCGCACCAAGCGCCACGCCGTCAAAATCGATGAAGGCATAATCGCCTGCCTCGCCCATCGGCATCACATTGTTGAATTCAAAGCCGAAGTGCCTTGCGTAGAAGGCTTTCGCGGCAATCGCATCGCTGGTCGCCAGTTCGTTCCAGTGCGCGTGGCCGACGCCATCGGCCTTGAACGCCTCGCTGCGGGCATCGGGCTCGTTCTCGGGCGGGCGCGGCTGCATCACATAGAGCGGCGCGCCTTGCGCATCGGCGATCATGGCAAAGCTGCCCTGTGGGATATCGGTGCGCGGCATGATCGTGCGCGCGCCGTCTGCCAACATTGCCGAAAGCGCTTCATCGATGTCCGGGACAGCAAGGTAGGGCAGCCAGCAGGGCCGCGCGCCGCGGTCCTGCATCGCTGCGGTCAAGCCCAGCACGCCGCCGATCATCGCACCATCGGCTGCCTCGACCATGCGATAATTCATCGCTGAACCCGCTTGCTCCGGATGCACCGTCCAACCGGTAACGGCATGATAGAAGCCGGAAGCCGCATCGGCGTCGCTGGTCATCAGTTCGTACCAGCAGAACGGCACCTGATTGCTCATTTGTCCGCGCCCAGCGAGAGAAAGGTGGTGAACCCGCCAACAATCATCCGTGCGCCGTCGAACGGCATTTCCGCCGGCATCTCGTCCTGCGGGAACGACGTCTTCATCCATTCGTGCGCTGTGTCGCGCGTGGCCTTGTCGGGCCACTCGACCCAGCTGAACACGATCGTTTCTTCGGCGGTGGCTTCGGTGGCGCGATAGAAGTCGGTGCGCTTGCCGTGGGCAACATCATCCCCCCAGGCCTCGACCACCCGCAGCGCGCCGCGATCGATCATCATCGAATCGAACTTGCGGCACATCTCTTCATACTTTTCGCGATTGGCAGTGGGAACAGCCAGAACGAATCCGTCTATATAGGTCATGCCGTCCTCTCCTCTCCGTTGGCCTTGCCAATCAGCATTGCAAAACAGCGGCGCAATCGTGCAATCTGTCCCCACGCGGGCGAATCCGCGCCGCTTCTGCGTCAGGCCGCACCAACAGAGCGACCGGGTGTGTGCCGTGGCTATCACATCGCCATGATGCGCTCGGCAATCGGCTCCTCGATTTCCGCAACTGCCATCCACGCGGGCCGCGCCGTAACGCGCGCGTACCACGCGGCCGTCGCCGGACGAGCGCCTGCGTCGACACCATGCCCGACATAGGCCAGCGTCCGGAATATCGAGGCCACGGCAATGTCGCCCAGGCTGAAAGTGTCTCCCAGCAGCCAGCCCTGCACCGGTACGACCGACTCGAACCATTCGGTCCAGCGCGGCAGCTCGGCCTCACCCTGCAAGGCGACGGCCTCGTCACCACCGACCCGGAGCAGCTTCGGCCCCACCAGCCGGTTGAACAGAACCTTGAGGCCCGATGCGGCCAGCACCGTATCGGCAAACTCGTCCCAGAACACAGCCTTGCCGCGCAATTGCGGATCGTCAGGGATCAGGCGTTGCTGCGGGTACTGCGCGTCGAGATAGACCGCGATGGCCGTCGAATCGGCAAGTGTGAAGCCGCCGTCATCGATTGCCGGAATCTTGCCCAGCGGGCTGCACGCAAGAAATTCCGCATCGGTGCTGCCGGGGCCGCCGCGCGCCATCTGATAGGCTATGCCCTTTTCGGAGAGCGTAACCGCGATCTTGCGGACGAATGGCGAAAGCAGTGCGCCGTAGAGCTTCAACGAATTTCTCCCATTCTATCGGACAGGTGCCCTGAAACCTTATTGCAGCCTCGCGCGCGCCCGTATAGGCGGGGCAGCGATGAGCGACATACCGAACAACCACGCGACGACCGTGCTCGCCGCACCTGACACGCAGATCGATGTCCGCGAGACTTTCGGCATCGACATCGACATGAAAGTCCCCGCGTTTTCGCGCGCGGACGAGCGCGTGCCCGATATCGACACCACTTATGTGTTTGATCCGGACACCACCCTGGCGATCCTTGCAGGCTTTGCCTACAACCGCCGCGTGATGGTTCAGGGCTATCACGGCACGGGCAAATCGACGCACATCGAGCAGGTTGCCGCGCGCCTCAACTGGCCATGCATCCGCATCAACCTCGACGCGCATATCAGCCGCATCGACCTTGTCGGGCGTGACGCGATCGTGCTGCGCGATGGCCTTCAGGTCACCGAATTCCGCGAAGGCCTGCTGCCATGGGCGCTGCAGACGCCGACCGCGCTGGTGTTCGACGAATACGACGCGGGCCGCCCGGACGTGATGTTCGTGATCCAGCGCGTGCTGGAAACCGAAGGCAAGCTCACGCTGCTCGACCAGAACCGCGTGATCCGCCCGAACCCCTACTTCCGCCTGTTCGCCACCGCCAACACGGTCGGCCTTGGCGATACTTCGGGTCTCTATCACGGCACGCAGGCGATCAATCAGGGCCAGATGGACCGCTGGAATCTCGTCGTTGCGCTCAACTATCTGGCCGAATCGACCGAGGTCGAGATCGTGTCCAAAAAGATGCCAGAGCTCGATCCGAAGATCGTGACCGACATGGTGCGCGTGGCCAACCTGACGCGTCAGGGCTTTGTGGGTGGTGATATCTCTACCGTGATGAGCCCGCGGACGGTCATCAGTTGGGCGCAGAACAGCAAGATCTTTGGCGACATCGGTTTCGCTTTCCGCCTCTCGTTCCTCAACAAGTGCGACGAGACGGAGCGGGTGCTGGTCGCAGAATACTACCAGCGCGTATTCGGCAAGGACCTGCCCGAGAGCGTCGCGCACAGGGGGTAAGCCTGAGCGTGAAGTGCTGATATTTCAAAGGCCCCTGCGTTTGCGGGGGCCTTTTCATTTTATGGCAAGGTCGCAAGCCCCTCCCGCTTGCGGGAGGGGTTGGGGATGGGCAATGCGCTACGTGTTACCCATTCGGCGTGATCAGATACTTCTCGCCCGTCCGCCGCGCATTGTAGTCCGTTGCAGCCTCACGGGTCAGCGCCTGTTCCAGCGTGACGTGCGCCTTGTAGCTGCTTGCAAACGTCGTGGTCAGTTCTGCCAGCACGCGGCTGCGCATCTTCGCCGCGATTTCCGCGCCAAGCTTGCCGAGCCACGGAGTCAGCAGCCAGCCCGAAACGTCCCAGACGAACCCGAAATTGCGGGTCAGGACGGTGGGTGAAAGGTCCAGCGCGCCATAGACGAAGGCGTGCTTCGGGGCATTGGACCCATAGCGGCTGTAGGCAGCGCCCGAGTTCGATACCTGCTCCATCACCGTCAGGATCTGGCTGACCAGCTTGCCGCCGCCGATGGCATCGAACGCCATGGTCGCCTTGGTCGCGTCGATTGCAATGGCCAGATCGGCGAGAAAGCTGTCCTTCGAGCTGTCGACGACATGCTCGGCGCCAATGCCCTTCAGGATTGCCACTTGCGCCTCGCTGCGCACGATGTTCACCAGCGGAATGCCATCGGCCTGACAGATCTTCACCAGCATCTGCCCGAGGTTCGAAGCCGCCGCCGTATGCACCAGCGCCTTGTGCCCATGGTAGCGCATCGTCTCGGTGAAGCTGAGCGCGGTGAGCGGATTGACGAAAGCCGACGCCCCCTGCTCGGCGCTGATTTCATCGCCCAGTTCCATGCACATACGCGCATCCGCCACTGCGTGAGTCGCATACATTCCGCCGGGGAAGCAGGTGACGCGCTTGCCCATCAGGGCCTGCGCCTCAGGAGCCTCACCCGCCGCGACGACGGTGCCGGCGCCTTCGTTGCCAACCGGCATCGCCATACCGTGGCGCGCCTGCATCGCACGGACGGCGGGCTCGGGCATGCGCGCGACGATCTTGCCGGGCGTGAATGTGGCGCCTTCGATGTCGGCAGGGCCGAACAGCAGGCCAAGGTCGGACGGATTGATCGGCGCGGCCTCCACCCGGATCACCACTTGCGTGCCCGTCGGCGCTGGCACATCGAAACCTGCAAGCTCCACGGTGAGCGTACCGTCCGCATCGAGTTTCGACACGAGTTGCTGGCCGTGAAGCTGGGTCATCTTACTCTCCGGGGTAAAGGGCTTTTACAAAATACAGCCCATCAGGTGGGGCGTTCAGTCCCAGTTTGCAACGGTCTTTTGCCTCAAGAGCCTGGGCCAGATCGGCCTTGGACCACTGCCCCTGTCCGACCATCGCAAGACAACCGACCATCGAACGCACCTGATGATGCAGGAAGCTGCGCGCCGCCGCCTCGATGATCACGCATTCGCCCTCGCGTCGCACATCCAGCCGGTCGAGCGTCTTGATCGCGCTGGCCGACTGGCAATGCACCGAGCGGAACGTGGTGAAATCGTGGAGCCCGATCAGCGCCTGCGCGGCCTCGTGCATGGCATCTGCATCGAGCGGGCGGGAGATGCGCCAGGCCTTGCCTGCGTCGAGCGTCAGCGGCGCGCGGCGGTTGACGATCCGGTACTCATATGCGCGGCCCGTGCACGAAAACCGCGCATGCCAATCATCGCCGACCTCCACGCAATCGCGCACGGCCACGCTGTGCCCCGCCTTCATCAGATGCGCGTTGAGTGCGCCCGCCATGCGGAATGGATCGAACGCCCGCGACAGATCGAAGTGCGCGCGCATCCCCAGCGCATGAACACCCGCATCGGTGCGCCCGGCGGCATGAATCCGCACCTCCTCGCTGGTGACCCCAAACGCCGCTTCCTCGACCGCCTGCTGCACCGAGGGACTGTGCGCCTGGCGCTGGAATCCGGCATAGGGCGCACCGTTCCATTCAAGCGTGAGCGCGAAACGCGGCATCAGCGCGCATCCTTCGACTGGCTCAGGATGAACGGAGTTTCAGCAGGATCAATAAGCTCGACCCGTTCGTGCCGAGCCTGTCGAAGCACGCGCGCCGACATCAGCCCAACACCGTTCCAGCGGGAATTGCGCGCCCGCGCAACAGTGAAGCAGCATCCATCGCAGGCCGGCCAGCACGCTGGACCAGCGTTGGGCGGATTGCGCCAGTTCCACAGGCCACGGTCAGCGCTTCATCCAACGTGACGCCCGTAGCCCCCCCGTCCTCAACCCTGTCCGCCGCCAACACCCGGTACCGCTCGCCCTCAAGCTCGAAAAAGGCCCCCGGTACTGGCGCAAAAGCGCGGACCTGCCGCACAACGTCGACCGCCGAATGCGTGAAATCCAAACGGCTTTCCGCCTTCTCGATCTTGTGCGCATAAGTCACGCCTTCATCCGGCTGGACTAGCGCAGGGTATGCCGCAAGATCGGCCAGCACTTGCACCATCAGCGCAGCGCCCATTTCCGCCAGTTCGGTTGTGAGATCGCCCGCCGTCTTTCCCGAAACCGGTGTTTCAACCTTGGCCAGCATCGGCCCTGTATCGAGCCCGCGCTCCATCTGCATGATGGTGACCCCGGTCAGATCATCACCCGCCAGAATCGCGCGCTGCACCGGCGCGGCACCGCGCCAGCGCGGAAGGAGCGAACCGTGGACGTTGAGGCACCCCAGACGCGGCGCATCCAGCACCGCTTGCGGCAGGATCAGACCATAGGCGGCCACCACCGCCACATCGGCGTCCAAGGCCGCAAACGCCGCCTGTTCATCTCCGCCTTTCAGCGAAACCGGCGTGCGCACGTCGATGCCATGTGCTTCTGCCGCCAGTTGTACCGGCGAGGCCTGCAGCTTCTTGCCCCTGCCCGCCGGGCGCGGCGGCTGGCTATAGGCGGCGACCACCTCATGCCCGGCGGCCACCAGCGCTTCCAGCGTCGGCACCGCGAAATCGGGCGTTCCCATGAAGATGATGCGCATAAGCTGGAAAATGCCCTTCCGTTTGCCGCTCCCGCCCCTATCTGTGCTGCGATGGCATCGCAAGAGATCGAGGCATTATCGGGCGCATTGGCCCGCCTTCCGGGGTTGGGGCCGCGTTCGGCCCGGCGCGCGGTGTTGTGGCTGATCAAGCGTCGCGAAACCGCGCTGGAGCAATTGCTCAACGCACTGCGCCAGGTGCAGGAGCTGCTGGTCGAATGCGACATCTGCGGCAATGTCGATACCACCAACCCTTGCGGCATCTGCGCCGATCCGCGCCGTGATCTGCGCTCGATCTGCGTGGTCGAGGAAGTGGCGGACCTCTGGGCGCTCGATCGCGCGCGGCTGTTCACGGGCAAGTACCATGTGCTGGGCGGGCGGCTGTCGGCGCTCGAAGGCGTTCGCCCTGAGGACCTGACTATCGGCAAGCTGCTCGACCGCGTGGCCCAAGGCGGGGTGGACGAAGTGGTGCTGGCGATGAACGCCACGCTCGAAGGCCAAACCACCGCGCATTATATCGCCGAACGCCTCGAAGGTGCGACAGTTCGCGTTACCCAACTGGCCCACGGCCTTCCCGTCGGCGGTGAGCTAGATTATCTTGACGAAGGCACGCTGGCGCAGGCGCTACGCGCACGGCGGCCGGTCGGATGAAACTTTGGCACGTGTTTGTCGGCATGATTATCTTGGCTGCGGTGCCAGCACTGCTGATCGTAATGGTAGCGCTGGACCACAATCCGCAGGAAGAGTTCTACAGCCACGAAACTGGTGCCTTCACCCCAGATGTATTCATCCTCTTCGGAGCTTGGTGGCTAGTTTTTGCCTCACCTGTGCTGATCGGCGGCGCAATCTTTCGACTATCGGAGTGGCTCGGGAGCAGGAGATAACCCCACCCCCAACCCCTCCCGCATGCGGGAGGGGAGCGAGACTTGCGCTTTCGCAGAAAGCGTTAGTCGCAGCGGGGTGGGATTTTCTGGACCTTGCGACTCCGCCCCATCTCTCTTATCTGCCCACCATGGCCATTCTCGAAATCCTCGAAATCCCCGACCCGCGCCTGAAGCAGGTCTCCGTCCCCGTCGAAAAGTTCGACGACGAGCTGCGCACGCTCGTGTCTGACATGTTCGAGACGATGTACGATGCCCCCGGCATCGGCCTCGCCGCGATCCAGGTGGGCGTGCCGCTGCGCGTGCTGGTGATCGACCTTCAGCCCGAAGACCCGGACGCCGAGCCGGTCGCCTGCGATCATGACGGACACCATCACCACCATACGCCCACCAAGCGTGAGCCGCAGGTGTTTATCAATCCCGAGATCCTCGACCCTTCCGAAGAGCACACGCTCTATCAGGAAGGCTGCCTCTCGGTGCCCGAGATCTACGCCGAAGTCGAACGCCCCTCGCGCATCCGTGCGCGCTGGCAGGACTTGGACGGCACGGTGCACGAGCAGGACATGGACGGACTGATGTCCACCTGCCTGCAGCACGAAATGGATCACCTCGAAGGCATCCTGTTCATCGACCACCTGTCGCGCCTCAAGCGCAACATGGCGATCAAGAAGCTGGAAAAGCTGCGCAAGGTTGCTTGAGCATAACCGTCGCGAGTCGGTTGCAAGCCAAGGTGTGACAGGGTAAGTTCCTGCTTCGTTCTATTACGGAGCAAGCGTGGACACTGCCCTGATCCTGTTCGTTATTGTTGCCCTGCTTGCCGGGACCGGCCTTGGCTGGTTTCTCGGCTCGCGTCCTGTCGCCGAATGGCGTGCAAGGGCTGATGCGCGCGATGCCGATGCCAAGACGCATGAGGGCACGGTCAAGGCGATGACGGTCGATCTTGCCGCGATGGGCGAGCGGACGAAGGCGATGGATGCGCTGGCTGCAGAACTCGCCGAAGTGCGCCGCCACCGCGATGAGCTGGCCCCGGCGCTGGCCACGGCGCGCCAGCAGGCCGCCGATGCTGCGATTGTTCGGACCGAACTGGCGCAAGTGCGGGCTGACCGCGAGGCGCTAGGCACTGCGCTTGAGCGGTTGAAGGCCGACGCCGAGAACTTCGCCGAACAGAAGCGCATGCTCATCGAGGCGCAGGAAGTGCTGCGCAAGGAATTCGAGAACGCGGGCAACAAGGTGCTGGAAAAGGCGCAGGAAACCTTCCTCGCCCGCGCGCAGGCCCGCTTCGACGAGAGCGAGAAGACCAGCGGCGAGCGGCTGAAAGCGCTGCTTTCACCGGTGGATCAGCGGCTGAAAAGCTATGAGGAGCAGGTCGGCAAGCTGGAGAAGGAACGCGTCGATGCCTTCGGCAACCTCACCGGCCTGATCCAGTCGATGCGCGACGGGCAGGAAGCTGTGCGCGCCGCCGCCGCACAGCTTGGTAATTCCTTGCGCAATGGCCCGAAAACACGTGGCCGCTGGGGCGAGTTGCAGTTGCGCAACGTGCTCGAACAGTGCGGCCTTGCCGAACATACCGATTTCGTCACCGAACACTCGGTCGATACCGATGAGGGTCGTTTGCGCCCCGATGCCATCGTGCGCGTGCCCGGCAACAAGCTGCTGGTGATCGACGCCAAGGTTTCGCTCAACGCCTATCAGGACGCGTTTGAAGCCGAGGATGACGACACCCGCAAGATTGCGCTGAACGCGCACGTTCAGTCGATGCGCAACCATATCCAGACGCTGGGCGCCAAATCTTACCAGAGCCAGTTCGAGGAAGCGCCAGATTACGTGCTGATGTTCGTGCCGGGCGAACACTTCATCGCCGCCGCGCTGGAACGCGATCCGGGCCTGTGGGACTTCGCCTTCGAACGCCGCGTGCTGCTGGCCAGCCCGACCAACCTTGTCGCCATTGCCCGTACTGTGGCGCAAGTGTGGCGGCAGGACGGCCTTGCGCGTGAGGCCCGCGAGATCGGCCGCATGGGCGGCGAGTTGTACGACCGCCTCGCCGTCGCGGCCGAACACCTCAAGCGCGTGGGCAATGGCCTCGACAGTGCAGTGACGAACTACAACAAGTTCGTCGGTAGCTTCGAGCGGAATGTGCTGTCTGCCGGTCGCCGCCTCAAAGACAAGCATATCGAGATCGGCAAGCGTGAGGTAGAAGAGGTGCCACTGGTCGAATCCGCACCGCGCTATGCCGAACCTGTAGCGCTGGCGGCAATTGCGGCTGACGAAGGAGACACGGGCACGGAATGATCGGGGACGCTGGCAAACGCCTGATTGCAGCGGCCTGGCTCGCCCTGGCAGGATGCGGGCAGGATGCCGCGCCCGCGCCTGAGCGCACGGCCAACGCCGTGCCTTCGCCGCAACAAGCCAGCACCGCGCCGTCCGAAACTCCGGAAGCCGCACCGTCCGAAATCGCCAGCAGTGCTACGCCCGCACCGATCACGGGCAAAACTTATGCCCCCCGCGACGATTGCTCTGATGCGCCCGGCTGGCCCGCTTTCCGGCGATCTCTCGCCGCCGCCATCCGCGACAAGGACGCAGATGCCGTGGCCGCGCTGGCCGCGCCCGACATCACACTCGATTACGGTGGCGGCAGCGGGACGGACGAACTGAAAAAGCGACTTGCCGATCCCGAGCGCAAGTTGTGGCGCGAACTCGCTGGAATTCTGCCCTTGGGCTGTGCGGTCGAGGGCGGGTTGGCCGCCATGCCGTGGGTGTTCTGGAACGTGCCCGACGACATCGACAGCTACAGTGCGATGCTGGTCACCGGGGACGATGTGGACCTGCTGGATGCGCCGAAAGGACAACCGCAAGGGAACGTCGGCTGGTTCATCGTCGGAATCGATCCGATGGCGTTCAAGCCCGGGGCGAAGTTGACCCGGGTGACGCTCGACAATCGCGAGAAGGGTTGGGTTGAAACCTCCCGCCTGCGCAGCTTGCTCGATTACCGGCTGATAGCGGAGCCCAAGGACGGAACCTGGAAAATCACCGCATTCATTGCTGGCGACTGATCAATCTGAAGCAAGTTGCAGGTCGAGCGCATGACCGCCCGACATCAGCCGCATCGTGGCACCGCTGCGCTGGATTTCTGGCGCTGCCGACAAGAGCGCATTGACCGCCTCTTCCTGCTTCCAGACAGGGCCTTCGCAGAACATCCGTGTGGCCATCAATGGTCCCGCAATCAGCCGCCCGCCTTCGACGCGGTAATCCCCGCCGATACCATTGCAGCCAACGCTTGCGGAAAGGCGCTCCTGATCGAAGCGCATCATGGCCTTGTCCGGCGCAACCGGAGGCGCACCGTCAATCCGCATGATCGACCACGTGGTACCTGCCAGCGCGCCGCCGCCAGTGGGCGCAGTCGCGCAGCCGCCCAGCAAGGCGAGAGGGACGAGAATCAGGGCGAGAGCCTTGTGCATGAGCGAACCATGCGCCCGCGCGACTGACCGGGCGATTAACCGGACAGTGCGTGCTTACCCATCAAGCGTGGCAAGCACTTCATAGGCCAGCACCGCGCCCGCGACTGCCGCGTTGAGGCTGTCGGCCCGGCCCTTCATCGGCATGGTCACCCGCAAGTCGCAGGCCATCTCATAGTCCTCGGGCAGACCGCGCGATTCGTTACCGACCATGACGAAGCACGGGCCGGCATATGGCGCGCCGCGATAGGGCACGGCTTCACGCAAGGACGCCGCAACCAGTTGCCCCTCGCCTTCGCGCAGCCACCCGATGAAGTCTTCCCAGCGGACTTGCGCCAGCTTCTCGGTAAAGATCGCGCCCATGCTGGCGCGCACCGCTTCGACCGAGAAGGGATCGACGCAATCGTCGATCAGGATCAACCCGCCCGCGCCAACGGCATCGGCGGTACGCAGCATGGTGCCGAGGTTGCCCGGATCTCGCATCGCGTGCGCAACCAGCCAGATTGGCGCGGCGTGACGGTCGATCAGGCGAATCGATGTATCCCATTCTGCAAAGACCCCCGCCACGGCCTGCGGGTTTTCCTTGCCGGTGACCTTGGCGAGAATATCCACCGGCAGTTCGATCACCTCGCCGCCGCTGGCACCGACCAGCGCTTCGAGTTCATCCAGCAGTGGATGCCCCTCGCGCCCTTGCGCCATCAGCAGGATTTCGGGCAACCGCCCGCCCTCGCGCGCGTCGGTCAACAGACGCAGCCCCTCGGCGAGAAACTTGCGCTCGAGCCGCCGATACTTTTTTTCGCGCAAGGATCGCACGAATTTGACCGTGGGATTGGAAAAGCCGGTGATGATCTTGCGCGTCATGGCATCCCCATGCGTCAGCAAGTCTGTGGCGGCAAGGGGACTAATCCTCTCCGAAGCCGTCCTTGATCAGTCCGGTGAGCTTCATCAGGATCGCGTCGGCATCGCCTTCCGGCCCGGCCACGGCCACATCGACCGTATCGCCCTTGGCCGCGCCCAGCATCATCAGGCCGAGAATCGACCCGCCGTTGGCGTCGGTGCCGTCCTTGGCTACCGTCACCTCGATGCCCTCAGGCAGCTTGGCAACGGCATTGACAAATTTCGCACTGGCGCGGGCATGCAAGCCCCGCTGATTGACAATCGTCACCGTTTCGCGGGTGACGTAACCCTGCTCAGCCATCAAGCATCCTGCCCCAGAAATTCGGAAGCGATCGTTATGTAGTTCCGGCCAGCGTCGCGCGCGGCCGAAGTCGCTTCCTTGACGCCCATGCAATTGCGAGCCTTGGCCAGACGGATCAGCATGGGCAGATTGATCCCGGCAATCACTTCGACCTTGCCCGCCTGCATCAGCGAGATGGCAAGGTTTGACGGGGTTCCCCCGAACAAGTCGGTCAGAATGATCACGCCTTCGCCGCTATCGACGCGCTTGATCGCGTCCGCAATTTCCTTGCGGCGCTTCTCCATGTCGTCATTCGGGCCGATGCACACGCCGATGACGTCAGTTTGCCTGCCCACGACATGTTCCATCGCGTGGATGAATTCGTCGGCAAGAGCACCATGGGTAACGAGAATGAGACCGATCATGAACGGGGCAGGCTCCGAAGCGTGGCCGGGCACTTTGCCAGACGATGCCTGAACGCAGGCTTGGCATGGACGCGGGGCACACAAGACGACTGGGAATAGAAATTCATGGCTTCCAGTGCTGTCCCACCCATCTGCTTATCCCTTGCCGCCCTGGAGCTGACTGCCTTCGAGCATGTCAGCCGCCCGGGACGACAGGTTGCGGTGCAGCAATGTGGGAGAAAATCCTGCATCGCGCAAGGCAGAAGCGATCTGCTCGGCCATGAACACCGAACGATGCCGCCCGCCGGTGCAGCCGAACGCCACGTGGACATAGGCCTTGCCCTGCTCCTGATAGCGCGGAAGCAGCAGTAGCAGCAGGTCGCGGATGCGGGCAAAAGCCTCGTCAAATGCCGGATCCTGCCGGATATAATCGCCCACGGGTGCATCGCGCCCGGTCTGCGGACGCAAGTCGTCGACCCAGTGCGGATTGGCGAGAAAGCGCATGTCGAAAACCAGATCGGCCAGCGGCGGCATGCCCCGCGAAAAACCGAAACTGCTGATGCTGAGCGTGGTCGGAGCCGGGGTTTCCGCGCCAAACTGCGCGCGAATCGCCTGTTGCAGATCGTTCGAGGTGAAGCTGGTAGTGGTAACGACCACATCGGCCCAGCGCCGTAGCGGTTCCAGGAGTTCACGCTCCGCCGCAATGCCGGTGGCGGCAGGCTTGTCCTCGCTCATCGGATGGCGGCGGCGCGTCTCGTTGTAACGGCGCTCAAGCTCGGTCCCTGCACAATCGAGGAACAGCGTGGTCACCTGCAGATCGGTCCGCTGCGCCAGCTTCTTGACCATCTCTATCGTGCGCGCCGGATCAAAACCCCTTGTGCGCGTATCGAAACCGATGGCCATGGGCGCGCCCGGTTCGACTCGTGCCGTGCCAGGTTCGGTTTCAAGCAGGCGGTCGAGCAGGCGGATCGGGAAATTGTCGATAGCTTCCCAGCCCATGTCCTCGAGCGTGCGCAATGCCGTGGTCTTGCCCGCACCAAGCAGGCCGGTGACGAGGAGAATGCGCTGGGGTGAAGACTCATGCAGCATGTGAGACTCGCTTTGCGCTTTCCCGGCGGGCTTGAAAAGTCCGGTTGGCGACTTGTCCCGTATCAGGAAAACATCAACCCATACGTCTGCAATGCAATTTCCGCGCGCAGGGCTAGCGCTGGTGTGTCCGGAAACAAGCGCACCTGTGGCAGTGCGATGCCTTCCAGATGCACGGTTTCAGGTGCATCGATGAAGCGCGGGGCACCTGCATCGAGGCGGATTACCAGTGCAACCGGGATCGCCGCCGCAACCGGCATGTCCACCAGCCCGACATTGCGCACTTCCAGCTTTCCGTAAATCTCGGGATGAGGGGCTGCAACAAGGCATCCTTCGCGTGTGGAAAGCACAACGCCATCATCGCCCACCAGCGTGGCACCGCGATCGATCAGCGCGAGCGCAAGGCTGGACTTGCCTGTCCCCGGCGCCCCTTCGATCAGGACACCGCGCCCGGCGAGGGCCACACAGGTCGCCTGATGCGCGCTGCTCATTCGTCCTCCTCCAGCAGCAGCGGCAGGCACAGCAGCAGATGCGCGCCAGGCAAGCCATCTGGGCGCTCGTCCACGGTCAGGCTGCCGTCGTGCGCTTCGGCAATGGTGCGAGCGATGGCAAGGCCGAGGCCGCTGTGCGCGCCGAAGGCTTCCTCGGTCGGGCGGACCGAATGGAAGCGCTCGAACACCTTTTCGCGTTCGGATGCCGGAATACCGGGGCCCTGGTCGCTTACCGTGAGGTGTGCCGCATCACCGTCGCCCCATACGGCAACATCGACCGCCCCACCAGGCGACGAGAACGACACGGCATTGTCGAGCAGGTTTTCAAGCACGCGCTCTAGCCGCGCCGCATCGCCGGGGACGACCGTGTCGCCGCCACGGTTCTCGAACCGGATGGGCACTGAAACATTAGCGCGGACATCGCGCGCACCGACCACTTGCGAGGCGAGCGCCGCCAGATCGAGAGGCTCGAAAGTGGCGCGGCTGAGTTCGGCATCGATGCGGCTGGCGTCGGCGATCTCGGTAATCAGGCGGTCCAGCCGCTGGACGTCGTGCGCGGCGATATCGGCCAGCTGGCGGCGAAGCGCGGGGTCATCCACGCGCTCCATCGTTTCCAGCGCGCTCGACAGCGAGGCGAGCGGGTTCTTGAGTTCATGGGCGACGTCTGCCGCGAACATCTCGACCGCATCGATGCGCTGCCGCAGCGCAGTGGTCATGTCCGACACCGCGCGCGCGAGCAGGCCGATCTCGTCCCCGCGATCAGGCAAACGCGGCACCACGACCTCGCGCTCGCGCCCCAGCCGCACCCTGACGGCAGCGCGGACAAGCGCGCGCAGCGGCTGAACAATGGTCCTCGCCAGAAACAGCGAAAGCTGCACCGACAGCAGCAAGGCAATGCCGATGATGATCACCAGCGTCTGGCGTGCATCGCGCACCGACTGCGTGATATCGAGCGCATTGCGCAAAGACAGCAGCACCTCGCCCTTGGTACCGACGGGCGCTGCCGCGGTGATCACCGGGGTGCGGTCAGGGGCATAGCGCAAAAACACTTCAGTCCGGCCCGAGGCGCGGGCCGCCTTGATCTCCGGCCAGCTTCCCGCAGGCTGTTCGGCGGTATCGCTGTAAGGTTCGATGGTGGGAGCATTGACGATAAAATCCACGCCGCGGTCGAGCAGGCGCGCGGCTTTCTGATACCACGGCTCGGCTTCGGGGTCGATCAGCGCAAAAGACGGGGGCGCCAGCGCGAAACTGTCAGCCAGCAGCCTGCCCTGCCCATCGTAGAGCCTGAGGCGCAGGGTCTGTTCGGTGCCGATGCGGGCCAGCAGGACGCGCCGCTGTTCGATTGGGGCACCGTCGAGCGCGTCGGCGGCAATGTCGGCTTCGGCGCGCGCAAGCTTGAAGCGCTCGTCGATCAACTGGGCGCGGTAGCTATCGAGGTAGAAAAAGCCCCCTGCCAGCAGGGCCAGCGCGATCACGTTGACGAACAGGATGCGCGTGGTCAGCGAAACCCCGCGAATGCGCGGCAACCGGCGCAGGCGCACACGCGGCGGTGCCGGCGGTCTTCCGTCAGTCCTCGGCAAAGCTATAGCCCGCGCCGTAGAGCGTCTCGATGGCCCCGAACTGCGAATCGGCGGCACGGAACTTGCGCCGCAGGCGTTTGATATGGCTGTCGATGGTGCGATCGTCGACGAAGACATCGTCATGGTAAGCCGCGTCCATCAACTGGTTGCGCGTCTTGACCACGCCCGGCCGCATGGCAAGCGCTTCAAGAATCAGGAATTCAGTGACCGTCAGCGAGACAGGCCGGTCATCCCAGGTCACCGCGTGGCGAGCCGGATCGATCACCAGCCGCCCGCGCCGGATCGGGTCGGGCAGCGGCTCGCCCGTTTCCTCCTGCTCTTCCGCCTCGCGCCGGACAATATCGCTGCGACGCAGGATCGCCTTGATCCGTGCAACCAGCAGGCGCTGGCTGAAAGGCTTGGCGATATAGTCGTCCGCGCCCATGGAAAGGCCCAGCGCCTCGTCCAGTTCATCGTCCTTGCTGGTGAGGAAAATCAGCGGAAGGTCGCTCTTTTCGCGGAGGCGGCGCAGCAGTTCGAGACCGTCCATCCGCGGCATCTTGATGTCGCACACCGCAAGGTCGGGCGGATTGTCGAGCATCGCTTTGAGCGCAGTGTCCCCATCGTTGTAGAGCCGCGTGGCGAAGCCTTCGGTCTGCAGTGCTATCGAGACAGTAGTCAGAATGTTGCGATCATCGTCCACGAGCGCAATTGTCCGGGGAAGGTCCGAAAGTCCGGTCCGTTCGGCTGCGGTTGCAGGTGGGGTGCTGACCATCCCCGACCGTTACCGGCACGTGCCGCGTCGTGCAACTTTATGCCGGAAAACCCTCCGGAAACCCAAGTTGCATGTCGCGCAACTTGCTGCGCAAAAAACTTCGTTGTCCTGTGCCATTTGACGCAGCAAAGCCCAGACACTATGCGCCATCGGAGAATCAGCGCATTCGTATTCGCAATTACGCGCCGGACAGGGGCTTTTCCCTGATGCGGCGCCGCCACCGGGAGGCTTGAAGTGTCCGTTACCCGCCTGAACGTATCCCTCGCCAGCCAGGGATTCCCCGAGCCGGCAGAGCTTTTCGCAAATCTCGGCACCGCGCCGCTGGTTGAACATGCCGTCCGCAATGGCGAAGGCCTGCTTTCGGTCGATGGCCCGCTGGTTGTCGAAACCGGCAAGCACACCGGCCGCTCGGCCAAGGACAAGTTCATCGTCCGCGATGCCGAGACCGAGAACACCGTGTGGTGGGGCAAGACCAACGTGGCGATGACGCCTGAGCACTTCGCTACGCTCAAGGCCGATTTCATCAAGGCTCTGGGCGAAAAGGACCGGCTCTATGTCGCCGACCTGTTCGGTGGCAGCCAGCCGGAAAACCGCGTCAATGTGCGCGTGATCAACGAATTCGCATGGCACAACCTGTTCATCCGCACGCTTCTGGTGCGCCCGACCACGGACGAACTGGCCTCATTTGCGCCTGAATACACGATCATCGATCTGCCCAGCTTCCGCGCCGATCCCGAGCGTCATGGCTGCCGCAGCGAAACCGTGGTCGCGGTCAACTTCACCGAAAAGCTGATCCTGATCGGCGGCACGGCCTATGCAGGCGAAATGAAGAAGTCGGTGTTCGGCATTCTCAACTACCTGCTCCCGGTCAAGGGCGTGATGCCGATGCACTGCTCGGCCAACATCGGTCCGAACGGTGATACCGCCGTGTTCTTCGGTCTTTCCGGCACCGGAAAGACCACGCTTTCGGCCGACGCTTCGCGCACCCTCATCGGTGACGACGAGCATGGCTGGTCGGACACCGCCGTGTTCAACTTCGAAGGCGGCTGCTACGCCAAGGTCATCCGCCTTTCGGCAGAGGCCGAGCCGGAAATCTTTGCAACGACCAAGCGTTTCGGCACCGTGCTCGAAAACGTCGTGATCGATCCCGTGACCCGCACGATCGACCTGGACGACAACCGCCTTGCCGAAAACAGCCGCGGTTCCTACCCGATCGACTTCATTCCGAACTGCTCGGAGAAGAACCTCGGCCCGGTTCCTGCCAACCTCATCTTCCTCACGGCTGACGCATATGGCGTGCTGCCTCCGATTGCGCGCCTCACGCCCGATCAGGCAATGTATCACTTCCTTTCGGGCTACACCGCGCGCGTTGCCGGCACCGAAATCGGCGTGACCGAGCCGGAAGCGACGTTCTCGACCTGCTTCGGCGCGCCGTTCATGCCGCGCCACCCGTCGATCTACGGCAACCTCCTCAAGGAGCGCATCGCCAAGGGCGGCGTGAAGTGCTGGCTGGTCAACACCGGCTGGTCGGGCGGCAAGGCAACGCAAGAAGGCATCAAGCGCATGCCGATCAAGGCCACCCGCGCCTTGCTCAACGCCGCGCTCGATGGCAGCCTCAACAACGCGACCTTCAAGAAAGACCCCAACTTCGGCTTCGAAGTTCCGGTCGAAGTCGCTGGCGTCGAAACCCGCCTGCTCGATCCGCGCGGCGCGTGGGCCGACGGCGAGGAATACGACAAGACCGCACAGGAACTGGTCCGCAAGTTCGTGGACAACTTCCAGCAGTTTGCCGAACACGTCGACCAGTCGGTCCGCGACGCGGCACCTGTCGCGGCCTGAACCGGCCCTGCCAGACCCAAACGTTTCGAGGCCCCTTCACGGGGCCTCGTTTCGTTTCAGTTCATGCGAAAGACGCGCTGGTCTTGAGCAGGTTGTAAGCCTCGACCACTTCCTGCAACCGGCCTTCGTGGCTGCGGTCGCCACCATTGCGATCAGGATGGAATTTGCGCACCAGTTCGGAATAGCGGCTGCGCAAGGCGCGGCGATCGGCCTCGTAGTCCAGCCTCAGCACATCATAGGCCTTGCGCTCGTCCGGACTGATGCCCCGGCGCGCGGCTTCGGCTGCGCGCAGATGATCCTCGCGCCGTGCCCGCGCCCGCGATGCAATGGCTTCGAGCGGATCGGCGAAGTCCGCCCAGCGAGGTGCAGCGTCGATGCCGGCATCGGGCCGGAACGCGCGCGTCTCGCGTTCCCACCCGGACAGCGGCGATTGCGCTTTCAGGATTTCCTCGGGCGTCATCCCGGCAAAGAAATCATAGCCTGCATTGAACTGGCGCACGTGGTCCAGGCAGAACCAGCGGTAATCGCCCGGTCCATCGAAGCCCGAGGTGCGCAGGCCCGGCGCGCGGAACTCGCCCGGCTCGTCGCAGGCCGGAGCATTGCAGAGGCGCCCATCGCTTTGGACGCGGCCGTGGAACTTGTCATTTCGCATGCGGCTTCCACATGGCGACGGAGAAGCTAGAAGGGAAGCCATGACAGGACCAATTGCACTGGAAATCGAACGTCTGCTCACCCAGACCTTCGCCCCCACCCGCCTTGCCGTGATCAACGACAGCGCCAGCCACGCAGGCCATTCCGGCCATGATGGCTCGGGCGAATCGCATTTCACGGTCGAAATCGAAAGCGCCGCCTTTGCGGGCGAATCGCGCCTGAACCGCCAACGCATGGTCAACAAGGCTTTGGGCGACCTGCCGGGCGAGCGCGTCCACGCACTGGCGATCAAGGCGCGCGCGCCCGGTGAATGAGCCTGCGCGCCGCATCCGCCGTGCGGCGCGCATCCTGCTTCTCGACGAGCATGACCGGCTGTTGCTGATCCGCTTCACCCCGCCGGACAGGGGCGCGTTCTGGTGCGGAGTTGGCGGCGAATGCGATCCGGACGAAGACTTCCCCGCCGCCGCCACGCGCGAGCTGTTCGAGGAGACCGGGCTTGTCGTCACCGATTGCGGGCCGGAAATTGCCCGCCGCAGCGACGATTACCTCACGCTTGTCGGGGAACCGATCACCTCGGACGAGCGCTTCTACCGGGTGCGAACAACCTCGTTCACTCCGGACACGCGCGGCCATACCGAAATAGAACAAGCGCTTATCGGCGAATTTCGCTGGTTCACCCGCGCAGAACTGGCAAACTGGCAGGAACCCGTGTTCCCGGTGAACCTGCTCGAACTGCTCGAATTGGAGTCAGGCGAATGACCGATCCTGTGATCCAGACCATCACGCCCGTCACCCACGATCTCGGCGCATTCGAAGTGCGCCGCGCCATTCCCTCGCGCCAGCGCACCATGGTCGGCCCATTCATCTTCGTCGACCAGTTCGGTCCCGCGCACCTTCCCGCAGGCGCAGCGATGGACGTTCGCCCTCATCCGCACATCAACCTCGCCACCGTCACATGGCTTTTCGATGGCGCGATCGATCACCGTGACAGCCTAGGCTCTTTCGCCACGATCCGTCCCGGGCAGGTCAATCTGATGACCGCCGGGCGCGGCATCGTCCATTCCGAACGCACCCCTCCTGCCGAGCGTCCCGACGGCCCGCACCTTTACGGTATGCAGACATGGCTTGCCCTGCCCGACGGCCGCGAGGAGATCGCCCCTGCGTTCGAACAATATACCGACCTGCCGCTGATCGAGGACACTTGCGTCAGCGCGCGCGTGATCATGGGCACGCTCTGGGGCAAGACCGCGCCAACCACCCAGCACGCCGCCACGATCTATGCCGAAATCCTGCTGGCTCCCGGCGGCTCCGTGCCGGTCGAGGCTGAGGCCGACGAACGTGCGGTCATGCTGGTCGGCGGCGAGGCGACAATCGCGGGCATGGCGCTCGGCCTGTATGAATTAACGGTTCTGGCTCCCGGTATGGCGATGCAACTTTCGTCGGCGACAGGCGGGCGTGTCATGCTGCTGGGCGGTGAGGCGTTCACCACGCCGCGCCATGTCTGGTGGAATTTCGTCAGTTCCAGCCGTGACCGGATCAATCAGGCCAAGCTGGACTGGGAAGGCGGCGCATTCCCCAAAGTGCCAGGCGACGAGGCGGAATTTATCCCCTTGCCGCGCATCGCCACGACGGTCAGCTATCCATAATACAATCAGCGGGAGAGACGCCATGGAACAGACGAGAGTGAAGCTCGCCAGCGGGATCGAACTGGATGTGGTTGACACTGGCCCCCGTGAAGCACCGGTGTTGATATTCCTTCATGGCTTTCCCGAAAGCCACCGCACGTGGCGGCACCAGATCGCGCACCTTTCCACCCGCTTCCGCTGCATCGCGCCCGACCAGCGCGGCTATCGTGGTTCGTCCGCCCCGCAAGGCGTAGAGAATTACACCCCGGACAAGCTGATTGGTGACGTGTTCGGGCTGGCCGACGCGCTCGGCGTGGGACAGTTCACGATCCTCGGCCACGACTGGGGCGGCGCGATTGCCTGGGGCGTGGCGTTGCTCGGGCAGGGAACACGCGTTACCCGCGCGGTCATCGCCAACGCGCCGCACCCGCTGATCTTCCCGCGCCTGCTCTGGACCGACCCCGAACAACGCGAGGCCAGCCAGTACATGCGCGCCTTCCGCGACCCCGCAAACGATGCCTTGGTCCGCGAACACGGCCTTGGTGCACTTTTGATGAAGGCGCTCAAGTGGGAGCGTTCGCCGGCAATGGAACCCGAGGAGCGCGATGCCCTGATGCAGGACTGGTCCAACCCCGACACCGCCATCGCCATGCTCAACTGGTATCGCGCCAGCCCCATGGCCGTCCCGCCGATGGACGCAGCCTTTGCACTGCCCGAGGGCTACAAGGACGCGCCACTGCCGCCGCTTGCCATCCCTACGCTGGTGATCTGGGCGATGGATGACAAGGCCCTGCCGCCCTGCAATCTTGCCGGAATGGACAAGCTGGTGACCAACCTCACCCTCACCGAAGTGCATGACTGCGGACATTTCGTTACGTGGGAGGCCCCAGCCAAGGTCAATGCCGCGCTCGATGCATTTCTCGGTGCCTGAAGCTTTGCCCGACTCACTTTTGCGTAACCACGGCGGTGGACATGCGCCGGTCAGTTATCTCGAACTGTTCTTCGACCTCGTCTACGTTTTCGCGATCACGCAGGTATCGCACTTCCTGCTGATGCATCCCGGTTGGTCAGGCCTGATCGAGGGCGTAATCCTGTTTCTGGCGGTATGGTGGGCGTGGGTCTACACCACGTGGGTCGCAAACTGGGCCGACCCGGAACGCGTGCCGGTGCGCTTCGTGTTGCTCGTGGTCATGTTCGCCAGCATGATCATGGCGGTGGCCATGCCCAAGGCGTTCGGCCACGGTCGCGATGATATGGGGCTGGTTTTCGCTGCCAGCTATTGCGGACTGCAGATCCTGCGCACGGCGTTCATGGTTTGGGCGATGGGCCGGGACGACCGCGCTGCCGGGATCAACATGGTCCGGATACTATGCTGGTTCGTCGTGTCGGCCTGCCTGTGGTTTGCCGGAGCACTGAACCACGATATCGGCCAGCGCATCGGCCTGTGGGGAGCGGCGCTCGCCCTCGAATATCTTGGTCCGTCGGTGGGTTATCGCGTGCCCGGGCTCGGCCGGTCACAACCGTCCGAATGGCGCATATCGGGGGCCCACATGGCGGAGCGCTGCGCCCTGTTCATGATCATTGCGCTGGGTGAAGGAATCATCGTTACCGGCGCGAGCTTTGCGGCGCTGCCGATGATGCCGGAACGGATCGTTTCGTTCCTGCTCGCGTTTCTTGGCTCGGTGCTGATGTGGTGGATCTATTTCGACCGGGGTGCCGCGCGCGGCGCCGATCATATCGAGCATCACGCCGAACCGGGGCGCATCGCACGCAACGCCTTTACCTACCTGCACATGCCGATCGTGGCGGGCGTCGTCATCACCGCTGTGGCCGACGCGCTGGTCCTTCAAGCGCCGCAGGGGCCGACGCCGGTGCGGCTGATGCTGTTCCAGTCGGTCGGTCTGTTGGTCTATCTCGTCGGCGTGGGCACGTTCAAACGCTTCAGCAGCGCGCGCGGAAACTTTCCGATCAGCCACGGCGCGGGCGTGCTGATGGTGGTGGCGCTTGCGGGCTGGACAGGGGCAAGACAGCCAAGCGCGCTGGCCTTTGTCGCGCTGTCGGTGGCAATTCTCGCCATGGTCGCGCTATGGGAGTGGGTCTCGTTCCACGGCGGATGGCGGGAACGATTTGGACAGCGGGGCAATCGCAAGGCCTGAAACGCTTCAAACGCCAAACCACTCCACCCACGCACCATGGGCATGCGCAGTGCCCAGCAGCACCGGCCGTTCGCCGCCCGGCCAGTATCGCACGGTCAATTCATGGCGAAAGGTCTGGCGGTTGGTTTCGAGCATAACCCATGCCAGCCGCCGATCCGCCGTAGCCAATGCGCCAGCTTCTGCCATCGCCCGTTCGATCCGCGCACGCGTTTCGGGCGGCAGGTATTGCCAGACGATCGAATGGAAGACCACGCGCGTGGTATCGCCTTCGTGCGCTGCCAAAAGGCGCTGGTCCACCCAGTCAGCGGCGTCCATCTGCGCCACATCGGGCACCTTCTGCGCTGCCAGTGCAATAGCCGCATCGATTCGCGCTATCCGTGTCGTCACTTCGGCCCAGACATAAGACTTCAGCCGAAGCGCTTCCGCCTTGTCGGCAAGGTTCACCGGCGCACGGTCACAACCCTGAATGGCGCAGATCTCCACATCGGCCTGCGGCGGTGGCGGCCCGCGCCATTCCGGCACGATCTGCATCGGTGAATCGGTCGGGCCTGCCGTCGTCCCCGCCAGATCGAAGAAGAACCGCTCCATCATCGTGTTGACGCCCGCGCTCGCGCCCAGCTCATTCAGCTCGAAGCGCGGCCCCAGCCGCCCGGCCAGCCACATAAGCGCCGCCATGATCGAGGCCGAGCGTCCCGCCTCGTTGGTCTGCGGCGGTCCATCAAGCCACGGCAGCAGCGCCTCGTCATGGTCGCGCGTGACCGCCAGAACCAGCGCGTCCACGGAGGCCTGATCGGTCACCTCGCCGCGATAGACCGGAGCCAAACGCAAGTCCGTGCCCGTCAGAACAAGGTTGTGATGCCCGCCCGCCAGCCGCAGCGGCAGCGCATCCTCCAGCGGCTTGCCCGGCCAATGGGCGATTCGCCTGCCCACCGCCGTCCCACCGCCCAGCAGCGCCAGTTGGCCGCGCACGACGCGCCCGGTGCACGGCGCACCGTTGTTCGTGGCGTGATCTGCCTGCCATTCGATGGCTTTTGCCGCCTCTTCGATCTCCATGATCGGGTTCATTCGGTTGCCCTTTGCGCAGCCCTGCCATATGGGCGGCGGGTTATGACCACCGCCGCACCACTCGTATTCGCCCTGCCCAAGGGCCGCATCCTCGACGAGGCCCTGCCCCTGCTCGAGAAAGCCGGGATCGTGCCCGAGGCCGAGTTCTTCGACAAGAGCTCGCGCGCACTCTCGTTCGCAACGAACCGGGCCGATGTGAAGATCATCCGCGTCCGCGCCTTCGACGTTGCGACGTTCGTTGCCCATGGCGCCGCGCACGCCGGCGTGGTCGGGTCAGATGTGATCGACGAATTCGACTATGCCGACCTCTACGCCCCGGTCGATCTCGACATCGGTCACTGCCGCCTGTCGGTGGCCGAACCGGTCAGCGCGGTAGAGAGCGGCGCCAATGCGCGGGAAAGCCACGCCCGCGTCGCCACCAAGTACCCGAACCTCACCCGCCGCCACTTCGAGAAGCTGGGCGTGCAAGCCGAGATCGTGAAACTGAACGGCGCGATGGAACTCGCCCCCTCGCTCGGCCTTGCCAGCCGGATCGTCGATCTGGTTTCCACCGGACGCACGCTCAAGGACAACGGTCTGGTCGAGACCAGCCGGATCATGCCGGTCTCGGCCCGCCTGATCGTCAACCGCACCGCGCTGAAAACAGACAGCGCGCGCATGGGCGAACTGGTCGATGCGTTCCGCGCGATGGTCGCCCGGAAGGATGCAGCCTGATGCAGCGGCTGAAATCCAGCGATCCCGATTTCGCCCGCGCCTTCGCCCGGCTCGTCAAGGACCGGCGCGAGAGCGACGAGAACGTTGCGCGCGATGTGCAGACGATCATCGAGGACGTGCGCCTGCGCGGTGACGAGGCTCTGGCCGAATACACCGAGAAGTTCGACGGCCACCTTCCGGCAGACGACGCATGGCGGATTTCGCCCGAGGCCTGCCGCGAAGCCTTCGACGCGCTCCAACCGGACCTTCGCGCCGCGCTCGAACTCGCCGCCCAGCGCATCCGCGATTACCATCAGGCACAGTTGCCCGAAGACCGCGACTATACAGACACCACCGGCATGCGGCTTGGCGCACGCTGGCGGGCGGTCGATGGCGCGGGGCTCTATGTTCCGGGCGGGCGCGCTGCGTATCCCTCGTCGCTGCTGATGAACGCCATTCCGGCCAAGGTCGCGGGCGTGCAACGGCTCGTGGTGGTTACGCCGACGCCCAAGGGACAGTCCAATGCTCTGGTCCTTGCCGCCGCCCATCTTGCGGGCGCAGACGAAGTCTGGTGCGTTGGCGGGGCGCAGGCCGTGGCCGCGCTTGCTTATGGCACAAAGCGCATCAAGCCGGTCGACGTCATTACCGGCCCCGGCAACGCCTGGGTCGCCGAAGCCAAGCGCCAGCTGTTCGGCGTGGTCGGCATCGACATGGTGGCAGGGCCTTCCGAAATCCTCGTGATCGCAGATGGCAACAACGATCCGCAGTGGATTGCCGCCGACCTACTGAGCCAGGCCGAACATGATCCTGTCGCGCAATCGATCCTGATCACCGACGATGCCGCCTTTGCCGATCAGGTTACCGACATGATCGGCGTCGAAATCGCAATGCTGCCCACCGCCAAGGTCGCCAAGGCCAGCTGGGACAATCACGGCGTGATCATCGTGGTCGGCTCGCTGGACGAGGCCCCCGCGCTCGCCAATGCGCTGGCCGCCGAACACGTCGAAATCGCCACCGACACCCCTGAGTCCTTGTTCGACCAGATCCGCCACGCAGGGTCCGTTTTCCTTGGCCGGATGACACCCGAAGCGGTCGGCGATTATGTCGCCGGTCCCAACCATGTCCTGCCCACGGGGCGCCGCGCGCGGTTTTCCTCGGGCCTTTCCGTTCTGGATTTCATGAAACGCACCAGCTTTATCGCGGCCACTGAGGCAAGTCTTGCCGCAGTCGGCCCAGCCGCCATCGCCCTTGCAGACGCGGAGGGCCTTGCCGCCCACGCCCGGTCCATCGAATTGAGGCTTGGCATATGAGCCGCGTTTCCGGGCAAGCCCGCGCCGCCTCGCGCCTCGCTGCCGTACAGGCGCTATACCAGCGCGACATGGAACATACCGAGCTGCACATCCTGCTCGACGAGTTCCACCAGCACCGTCTCGGCGCCGAAATCGAGGACGTTGAATACGCCAAGGCCGACGTTCGCTTTTTCGACGACGTCGTGCAGGGCGTCTATTCGCGGCGTGACGAGATCGACGCGCTGCTTTCGGAAAAGCTGGCGCAGGGCTGGGCCTTGCCCCGCCTCGACAAGACCATGCTGCAGATCCTGCGCGCAGGCACCTATGAACTGATGGCGCGGAATGACATCAATGTCGGCACCGTGATCAGCGAATATGTCGACGTCGCCCACGCCTTCTTCGACGAGCGCGAGGCGAAGTTCGTCAACGGCATTCTCGACGCCGTGGCCAAGGCCGTGCGCTGAATTTAGATAGCGGTGGGGCATTCCCTCGCCCCGGGCCTGACCCGGGGCGAGGGAATGCCGGGGTCTACCTCAGCCTACAGCCGCTCGGCATGCCAGCGGATGTGGTCTTCCATGAACGTGGAAATGAAGTTGTAGCTGTGGTCGTAGCCCGGTTGCAGCCGCAGCGTCAGGTCGACGCCTGCCGCCTTGCACGCCGCGTCCAGCAATTCAGGGCGTAACTGCTCCACCAGAAAGCCATCGGCCTCGCCCTGATCGACGAGGATCGCACCCGCAGGGCGCCTGCCGTCCTCGATCAATGCCACCGCATCGTGCGCGCGCCACGCCGCCTTGTCGTCGCCAAGATAGCCGCCGAGCGCCTTGTGGCCCCATGGCACCTGTCCCGGCGCGACGATCGGCGCGAAGGCCGACAGCGACTTGAACTTTTCAGGATAGGTCAGCCCCAGCGTCAGCGCGCCATGCCCGCCCATCGAATGGCCGGTTATGCCCATGCGGGAAAGGTCGACTGGGAAGTGCTCTGCCTGCAGGGCGGGCAGTTCTTGCGCAATATAGTCCCACATGCGGTAATGCCGTGCGAACGGCTCTTGCGTGGCGTTCACATAGAACCCTGCGCCAAGACCGAAGTCGTAAGCCGCGTCCGCATCATCCGCTACGCCTTCGCCCCGCGGACTCGTATCGGGAGCGACGAACACGATACCGAGTTCGGCGCAGATCCGGCGATACTCGCCCTTGTCGGTCACGTTGGCGTGAGTGCAGGTCAGCCCCGACAGGTAGATCAGCACCGGCAGCTTACCACCGTTCTCCGCCTGTGGGGGCAGGAAGACCGAAAAGGTCATTCCCGTCCCCGTGGCGGCCGAGTCGTGCTTGTAGACGCCCTGCGTTCCGCCGTGCGCCTTCGATGTCGAAACGGTCTCGATGCTCATCAGGCGATGATGTCCAGCGCGCACAGCTTGTTGCCGGCAGGATCACGCAAATAGGCGAGGTAGTAAGGCGAGCCTGCGCGCGGCCCCGGCGGGTCTTCGCAGGTCGTGCCGCCATTGGCGACGCCCGCATCATGCCAGGCATCGGCCTGAGCGGGAGTCATACGGAAGCCGATCGTGCCCCCGTTCGCGCCGCAAGCCGGTGCGCCATTGATCGGCTGGGTCACAATGAACATGCTGCCGTTGTGCTGGTAGATCAGGCGCCCCTTGGGATCGGTGATCGCTTCCGGCCCGCCAAAGGCTTTGAACGTGGCGTCGTAGAACTTTTTCGACGCGGCGATATCATCGCTGCCGACCATGACATGGCTGAACACTTTGCACTCTCCCCTTGATAGGTTGCGGTCTGCGATGTGCTAGGCAAACGCCCGCGCGGTCAAGCGCGGTTGCGGGAAAACTTTGTTGCCACAACGGTCAGATTGTCCTTCGCGCGTGTGGATGGCAAAATTTCGGGCAATGCCCGCGCGAATGACAGAGGTGGGAAATTTGGCGCAATTCTTGATAGATATCGGCCCCGAGCTGATATCCTGCCGCAATGACCAATGACCTCCTGATCAATCGTCGCCGTTTGCTGATCGGCAGCGGCGCACTGGCGATGGCTCCGCTGTTCCCGGCGTGGGCGCAGTCCGCACATGGCGGGCATTCCGGCGGGTCAGCAGCGATGGCCGGACGCAACACCGGCGGCACGCTTTCGGGGGAGACGATTGCCTTGACCATCGGTGCGGCGCGCTACGCCGTTGGCAAGCGCTCAGCTTCGGCGGTGGCGGTCAACGGCACCATCCCTGCCCCGCTGATCCGCCTGCGCGAAGGGCAGAACGTGCGGATCGCGGTCACCAATCATCTCCAGGAACAGTCCTCGATCCACTGGCACGGGCTACTGGTCCCTTTCCATATGGACGGCGTCCCTGGCCTGTCCTTCCCCGGCATCGATCCGGGCGAGAATTTCACTTACGCGTTCCCGGTGAGCCAGTCGGGGACATACTGGTATCATTCGCATTCGGGCATGCAGGAGGCGACCGGCCTCTACGGCCCGATCGTGATCGACCCGGCCATACCTGATACTGTCGCCTATGACCGCGAATACGTGCTGATGCTGGCGGACTGGAGCCCGGTTCATCCGCACATCCAGTTGAAGAAGCTCAAAACCATGGGCGGCTACTACAACTGGCAGCGCCAGACCATCGGCGGGCTGATCGCGGGCACGGACCAGAGCCTCAAAGAGCGCCTAGAATGGGCGAACATGCGCATGGACCCGACCGACATCTCGGACGTGACAGGCGCGACATATTCCTACCTGATCAACGGCCACGATACCGAGGCGAACTGGACCGCATTGTTTGCGCCGGGCGAGCGGATCAGGCTGCGCATCATCAATGCCTCGGCCATGACCAACTTCAACTTGCGCGTCCCCGGCCTGCCGATGACGGTCGTCGCGGCCGATGGCTGCAACGTCCAGCCGGTCGAGGCAGACGAAATCCAGATCGCAATTGCCGAAACCTATGACGTGATCGTGCAGCCTGCCGAGCCCGCCGCGTTCGGGATCGTGGCTGAGGCGATTGACCGTTCGGGCCTTGTCCGGGCCACGCTCGCACCGCAGATCGGCATGAGCACTCCGGTCCCCACGCTGCGCAAGCGTCCCCTCCTGACCATGCGCGACATGGGCATGGACATGCGCGACATGGAGGGCATGGACATGGCAGGTCATTCCATGGCGATGCGGGATTTCTCCGCCGCTCCCGGCGTGAAAAAGGGTCCGGGCGTTGCCACGATCGCACCGATGCCGACGGACCGCCTGGCGGACCGGGGCACGGGTCTGGAGGACGAGGACCACCGCGTCCTCACTTACTCCGAACTGCGCGCACGCGACGCCAATCCCGATCCGCGCACGCCGACACGGCAGATCGACGTGAACCTTACCGCCAACATGGAGCTCTACATGTGGTCCATCGATGGCGAGACGATCTCGGACGGGGCAGCACCGATCCCGTTCCGCACTGGCGAGCGCGTGCGGGTGAACCTGATCAATCACACAATGATGCCGCACCCGATCCACCTGCACGGCCATTTCTTCGAACTCGTCACGGGCGAACCGGGCAACCGCCCGCGCAAGCACACGGTCAACGTCCTGCCGGGCGGCAAGGTGAGCTTCGATCTGACTGCCGATGCGCCGGGCGACTGGGCGTTCCACTGCCACATGCTCCTCCACATGCACGCCGGAATGATGCGCGTCGTCACCGTCCGCGCCGACAAGGAGGGCGCGGCATGATGTCCTTGCGTGCCGCCATCGTATTCGCCGCCGCCACGGCGGCGACACCCACTCTCGCGCAGGACCCCCACGCCGGGCACGACATGAGCCAGATGCAGGGCATGGAAGGCATGGACCATGCCGCCCATCAGCCCCAACCCGTGCCCGAACCTGCGCCGATGGACCATTCGGCCCATGCAGGCCACGGCGCTGCCCCCGCTGTCACAGGCGAAGTGGGCACCGCGCCGCCCCCCACCCTCCCCACCGATCACCCCGCCGATGCGTTCTGGGACCCTTCCCGCATGGCCAAGGCGCGCGAGGCATTTGCTGACGAAGACCGCTTCACCGGCAACGCCCTGATCGCCGACCGCATGGAGTACCGCGCGGTCAAGGGGCGCGATGGTTATGCATGGCAGGCGATGGGCTGGGTCGGGGGTGATATCGACCGACTGTCCTTCGAAACCGAAGGCGAAGGCGCGTTCGGCGGCAGTGTCGAAACCGCCGAAGTGCGCGCGGCATGGCGCCATGCCCTTGATCCATGGTGGAATCTTGAACTCGGCGCGCGGCAGGACTTCAACCCGGGCCCGGACCGCACATATGCTGTCGTCGGGATCGAAGGGCTGGCCCCTTACTGGTTCGAAGTCGGCGCACACGCCTTCGTCTCGACCAAGGGCGACGTGCATTTCCGGCTCGAAGCCGAGCACGACATGCGCCTCACCCAGCGCCTGATACTGCAACCCTCCGCAGAGATCGACCTCGCCGCACAGGATGTGCCTGAACTCGGCATCGGCGCAGGCTTCGAAAAGATCGAGCTGGGCGCGCGGCTACGCTATGAATTCGTCCGCGAGTTCGCCCCTTATGTCGGCGTTCACTGGGAGCGGAAACTGGGCGAAACCGCGCGACTCTCGCGGGCAAGCGGGGACGCGCCCTCCGCGGTCAGCGCCGTGATCGGCATTCGCGCGTGGTTCTGAAGCCCGGGTGAAGATCCGGCGCACCGGGCATCAGCCAAACGCAGCGACGTTCGATGTGATTGCCGCTGTTGGGTCATCGCGTGGCACTTGTTGGCATGCAGACGTATCCCGCTTGCCCCTTTGGAACCCAGCGTGCCATTTGGGCGGATCATCCAGCGCGAAGGCCCATCCCATGAATGCTGCCCATACCGGCGTGATCGCCCAGACCATCCAGCTAGCCCTGGCGCCGGTCTTCGTGCTTGTCGCCATCGGCAACATCATGAACATCCTGACCACCCGCCTCGGCCGCATCGTCGACCGCTCGCGCACGTTGCAAAAGCTGCACGGCGAGACTGTTGGCCCGGCGCATGACGTGGTCGTGGTGGAAATCCGCTACGTCGACCGGCGCATCCACCTGATCGGGCGCGCGCTGCTGTTGCTGGTGCTGTCGGGCCTTGCCATCGGGGTCACGGTCGGCTCGCTGTTCGTCGGCGAAATGGTTGGTCGCGAGTTGCGCAACCTCACCGGCATCACCTTCTTCGTCGCCATCGCGCTGCTGATGATCGCGCTGGTCTACCTGCTGCTGGAAACGCGCATCGCCGCAAGTTCCTTGCGCCTGCCGCAGGAATTGCTCGAGCTTGAGCGGGATATCTGACTGCTCAGGTGAGGAACTTGGCGCTCTTGTCGCGGATCAGGCCTTCGATCATGCGCTTGGCAAAGCCTAGGCTGGCCGGGATATCAACGTCCACCACCAGTTCGCTGTCGGTGATCTCGACCGCGCAATCGACGGTGTACCCCATCGCGCCGACGGCCATCTTGAGGTGATCGTCATCGACGAATTCGGTCGTGACCGTGGCCATGCCATCGGCCTTCAAGGCCGCTTGCGACGTCTTTTCACGCAAGCGGCGACGCGCTTCGTCACGTTCCAGCGAATGGGGAATGGCAATGCGCATCAGGTTTCCTTGGGGGCTTGCAACTGAGGCGCCGCCTCTAGCCCTTCCCCGTAGCGATAGTCCAGATAGCGTCCCCGCACGGCCAGCGCATCCAGGTCGCCCGCCGCGAGCTGGCGCGTGATTTCGTCGATTTCCTTGCTGATCTTGGCAAGGCCCTCGCCCAGTTGCTCATCCGCATTGCGCCCGCCGCGCTCTTCCTTGCGCAAATGCGGCGGGATCTTGCGCCAGCTTTCGACCATGCCGGGCAAGTGTTCACCCACCAGACGGCGCACTTCGCCGACAGCAGGTTCAGCAGGATCGATGCCTTCAAGCTGCAGCCCCAGCCCATCAAGCTGCACGCCAATCTGATCGACCAGCCGCACCGCAGGCGCAGGCAGCGCGGGCCGCTGCGCTTCGAGCCACAGCTCGGTCCGCCCGACCATCGTGCGCACATCGCCCGAATTGAGCCCCGCCAGATCGGGCACTTTCATTTTCGGGAAGGTAGCGAAGAACCACATCGTGCCGATGATCGCCAACGCCAGCAACATAACACCGGTTATGCCGATACCGTCCAGCACCAGCCCCGCCGCCATCGCGCCCACCAGCACCACGCCCACGGCCATCGCCATGCGTGCCACTTTCTTGCCGAAATGCCGGCGCTTAAGGTCCGCAGACCGCTGGCCGATGCTCCGCCGCCCGCCCGCCTGCTGGCGGACCAGCGAGGAACGCGCGTCCGACAGGATACGGTCGCTTTCCTGTGCGGGACTTCCCACCATCAGCGCCTCAACCTTCCAAGCTCAGCAGCGGAGAACTGTCCGGCCCGGCAAGCTTTGACTGCGCCGCGCCCTCGGCCCGCGCGATGTAGCCCTTCGATTTCTCGACCTCGCCCGAAAGCGTGGTCACTGTCTGCTTCATCGAATCCAGCGCCTTCAGCTTGAACGTGTCGATCGTGTCCATCGTGTCGTAGATGTTCTGGAACGCGCGCTGCAGCGTCTCCAGCGGGATCGTGCTGGCCGCCGCCAGTTCATGGATCTTGCCGGTCTGTTCGCGCAGCAGCTTGCCGGTGCTGTCGATCATGTTGGCGGTTGTGGTGTTGAGCGCGGTGATCTGCTGCAGCACCAGCCGCTGGTTGGTCATCGCCTGCGCCACGGTCACCGCCGTGCGCAGCGCCGCCACCGTGGTCGTGCTCGCGCGGTCCACGCCCTTGACCAGTTCGACATTGTTCTTCTTGACCAGATCGAGCGCGAGATAGCCCTGCACCGTCACCGCCATCTGCGTCAGCAGATCCTGCGTGCGCTGGCGAGTGTAGAACAGCGCGGTCTCGCGGATCGCCTTGGACTTCGCGGGATCGGTGATATCGAGGTCCGCCGCCGCGTCTTCCAGCTTGGCGTCCAGCGTCTTGGAGATGTGGATCATCTGTTCCAGATTGCCCATCGCCTCCCACAGCTTCTGCCGCTCGACGTCGATCGCGGCATTGTCCATCAGCAGTTCGTCCTTGCCCGATGCCAGCCGGTCGAGGATCGCCTTGATGTGGCCTTGCGCCGATGTGTAGCCATCGAAATAGCGCTTCAGGCTGTTGCCAAACGGAATGATGCCAAGGAACTTGCGGCCTGAAGACAGCTTGCCCTGCTTGCCCGGATCAAGGTCTTCCACGGTGCGGCGCAGCGCAGCCAGATCGGTGCCCACGCCGCTGTCCTTGTCCATCGCGCGGATCGGCCGGTCGAGGAAACGGTTGGCCATGCCCGCCGCCTGCGAAATTTCCTTGCGGCCCATGTTGGTCAGCTGATCGACCTTCTTGCCGAACTCCGGGCTCTGCGCGTCCTGCGCCACCAGATCGGCGACAAAGGCATCGACCTTGGCTTCCAGTTTCGACCGATTATCTTCGGATACCGGCACCAGCCCTGCGGCCTGGACAGCCGACACAACCGGCACCGGGTCGGGCGGCGTCAGCGTCAACGGGGTAGCTGTTGCTGTTTCGGGCGCGGTTTCGGTCGAGGTCGTGGCCATCGCAAGTCTTGCTTTCCGGTAGTGGTCAATTGGCAACATGGGATTTCGTGTCGCCCGGCGCAAGCTGTATTATGACCGCAACACAGCAACGGGCGAAGGACCATATCGACGGGAAGGTCTTGGCATTCCATGAACGGCAGGATGGAAAACGGCAAGCGATGCGCGGTGTTTGGAGCAAGCGGCGGAATCGGCGCGGCGCTGGTGAAGCAGTTGTGCCAACGCGAAGACGTCGGGGAAGTCCACGCGCTATCGCGGGGTGGGGTCGCACCATCCCCCAAAGTCATCTCCCACCGCTTCGACCTGACCGACGAGGCTTCGATTGCCACCGCCTGCGCTGCCATCGGTGCACCCCTTGATCTCGTGATCGTCGCCACGGGCCGTCTGGTGCGCGAAAACGGCGACGGCCCGGAGAAATCGTGGCGCAGCCTTGATCCCGCCGCCATGGCCGAACTGTTCGCGATCAACGCCATTGGCCCCGCGCTGATCGGCAAGCATTGCGCGCCGCTGCTGCGCAAGGGGGGCCGCCCGGTCTTCGCTGCCGTGTCGGCCAAAGTCGGTTCGATCGCCGACAACCGCCTCGGTGGCTGGCATTCCTACCGCGCCTCGAAGGCCGCGCTCAACATGCTCGTGCGCAATTTCGCGATCGAACTGGGGCGAACCAATACCGCTGCGGTCGCGGTCACATTGCACCCCGGCACAGTAGACACGGCCTTGTCGCGCCCGTTCCAGCGCGGCGTTCCGGCAGAAAAGCTGTTCACACCAGCCCAGTCAGCCACGCATCTGCTGTCGATCATCGAGGGGCTGACGCCTGCTGACAGCGGTACACTGATCGGATGGGACGGAGCTACCATCCCGTTCTGACATGATCCGCATTTCACACAGTGTAATTTTTCGAGCGCCGCCCACTGGTCCTGCTGCACACGCCTGATAGAGTGCTACCTTTAGCGTTGGACAGACAGTGGGCGGAATCGCTGCGGCCAACCGGGATCGAGGAGCCAGGGATGAAGCGAATATTCGGGCCGATATTGGCCCCCACACTTGCAGTTGCTGCAATGGCATGTGCCGCGCCGCTTCTGGCAAGCCAGAAGCTGGGCGAAACGCAAGAACTGCGGGCGCCGGAAGCAGTTTACGCCAAGACCTGCGGCTATTGCCACGGGCGCAATGTCGGCCCGATCATTCTCGGCCGCGCGATCCCGGCAGACACCGTCAAATACATCGTCCGCCACGGCCAGAACGGCATGCCCGCCTTCCGCCCGACCGAGGTCAAGCCATCGGAACTCGATGCGCTGGCATTGTGGATCGAAAAGAGCACGGCGCGCAGCGGGGAGCACGGCCAATGAGCGAAATCAACATGGACCGTCGCGGCCTTCTGGGTGCCGGGATCATCGGTGCCGCCAGCCTCGGACTTGGCACCGGCGCCAGCGCGAAAAACCCTGCACCCCTCGCCCCCGGCCTGACCAAGGCCGATTTTTCGGGCGCGATGAAGGCGTTCCGCGGCGTCGTCGGGGCCGAATGGGTGTTTGGCGATGAAGACGCCGTCGCGCCTTATACCAAGACCTACATCCCCGACCCCAACGGCTATCACAAGCCGGTCGGCGCGGTCTGCCCGGAAAGCGTCGAGCAGGTCCAGGAAATCGTCCGGATCGCCAATACCTATCGGCAGCCGCTGTGGACCGTCTCCACCGGCAAGAACATGGGTTATGGCATGACCGCGCCTGCCACCCCCGGCCAGGTCGTGCTCGATCTCAAGCGGATGAACCGGATTCTCGAGGTGGACGCCGATCTCGGCACCTGCCTGCTCGAACCCGGCGTGACCTACCAGCAGCTCAAGGACTATCTGGTAGAGAATAATATCCCGCTGTGGATCGACGTGCCCACGGTCGGCCCGATCGCCTCACCGGTCGGCAATACGCTTGATCGCGGTGTCGGCTACACGCCCTATGGCGAACACTTCATGTTCCAGTGCGGCATGGAAGTCGTCCTGCCCGATGGACAGTTGATGCGCACCGGCATGGGCTCGATCAAGGGCAGCACCGCGTGGCAAGCGTTCAAGTGGGGCTACGGACCTTATGTCGACGGCCTGTTCACCCAGTCGAACTACGGCGTTGTCACCAAGATGGGCTTGTGGCTGATGCCCAAGCCGCCGGTCTACAAGCCGTTCATGGTGCGCCATCCGAACATGGAGGACACGCCCAAGATCATCGAGGCAATGCGCCCGCTCCGCGTGTCCAGTCTCGTCGCCAACTGCAACCTGATGATGAGCGCTTCGTACCAGCTTGCCATGTTCAAGCGCCGCAACGAGATCGTGCCCGATGGTGCACCGCTCGATGAGGTGTCGCTCAAGAAGGCAGCCAAGGCCAATGGCCTGGGCATGTGGAACACCTACTTCGCGCTTTACGGGACCGAACAGACCGTCGCCGCGATCGAGCCGATCATTCGTGCCCAGCTCACTGCCAGCGGCGGCGAAGTGATGACGGCTGCCGAGATGGAGGGGAACCCCTGGTTCCACCATCATTCAACGCTGATGGAAGGCGGCCTCAATCTCGACGAAATCGGACTGCTGCGCTGGCGCGGCGCAGGCGGCGGTCTGGCATGGTTCGCCCCCGTTGCCGCCGCACGCGGGATCGAGGCCGAGCGCCAGACCGCGCTCGCCAAGGAAATCGTCGAAAAGTACGGCTTCGACTACACCGCTGCCTACGCCATCGGCTGGCGCGACCTGCACCACATCCTCGCGCTGCTGTTCGACAAGTCGGACGCGGAAGAGCATCGCAAGGCAGACGCCTGCTATCGCGAATTGGTCACCCGCTTCGGCGCGCAGGGCTGGGCCAGCTACCGCACCGGGGTCAATTCGATGGAGCTCGTGGCGCAGCAGTACGGTTCAGTGAACCGCGAATTCAACGCCAAGATCAAACACGCGCTCGATCCGAACGGAATTCTGGCCCCCGGCAAGTCGGGGATCATGTGATGGAGCGCTTCACCGGAAAGGCCGTGCTGATCACGGGCGCCGCCACCGGCATCGGCCGTGCCACTGCGCTCGCCTTTGCCCGCGAGGGCGCGAATGTGATGATCGGCGATGTCGATGCGCGGGCGCAGGAGACGGTCGACATGATCGTGGCCGAAGGCGGTAACGCCGCGTTCCGCCACACCGATGTGCGCAAGGCCGCCGAGCTTGACGCGCTGGTTGCAGCCTGCGTTGAGCGCTACGGACGGATGGACGCGGCGTTCAACAATGCTGGAGTCCTCCCCCCGCAACGCCCGATCCACGAAGTGACCGAGGACGAACTCGACCTCGCCATCGACGTCGATTTCAAGGGCGTGTTCTTCGCCATGCAAGCCGAAATCCGCCACTTCCTCAAAGTGGGCGGCGGAGCCATCGTCAACACCGCCAGCGTCGGCGCGCTGATCGCTGACCCGAACATGAGCGCCTATTGCGCGATGAAGCACGCCGTCTCGGGCCTGACCAAGGCAGGCGCGGTGGAATACGCGCAACAGAACATCCGCGTGAACGCCATCGCGCCGGGCTTCGTCGTCACCCCGATGACCCAGCACTGGGCCGACAGCAACGAGTTCACCCAGATGTTCTACGCCCAGAATATCTCGGGCCGCGCTGCCCGGCCCGAGGAAATCGCGCCCACCGTGCTTCACCTCTGTTCGGACGGAGCCAGCTTCATCAACGGCGCAACCTTCACCATCGACGGCGGTCAGACCGCGCACTGACCTTCATCACGATCAACCGGTGGCCGCCGGGTCGGTATGCAGCCATGCAGCCTGACGCGGTGCCCGCTTGGTCCGGCTCCACTCTTCGAGCATGACCGGCGCCAGGTCCTTCAACTCGGCATGCTGCTCGGGCGTGCCGATGTTGCAGGCCAGTTCCAGGCGGTGGCCGTTGGGATCGAAGAAATAGATCGAGCGGAAGATGCCGTGATAGGTAGGCCCCAGTACCTCGACGCCCTGTGCTTCGATATGCGCCTTGGCGGCCAGCAGTGCGGCCTCGTCCGCCACTTCAAAAGCCAGATGCTGCACCCACGCAGGAGTCGCCGGATCGCGCCCCATCTCGGGCTGGTTCGGCAGTTCGAAGAACGCCAGCACATTGCCGCCGCCCGCATCGAGGAACACGTGCATGTAGGGGTCGTCCTCGCCTGTCGAGGGTACCTTGTCCTCGGCGAAGGCGGTCACGTAATCCATGCCGAGCACGCGGGCATACCACGCCACTGTCTCGCCTGCGTCTCGGCAGCGATAGGCAACGTGGTGGATGCGCGAAAGTCTGGGAGCCGTGGTCACTTTACTGTTTCCTCCACCTGCAGCACGCCGCGCCGCATCTGATCGCGCTCCATCGATTTGAACAGCGCGGTGAAATTGCCGTTGCCGAAACCTTCGTCCTTCTTGCGCTGGATGAACTCGAAGAACACCGGACCGATGACCGTCTCGCCAAAGATCTGCAGCAGCAGTCGCGGATCGCCATGCTCGGTCGAGCCGTCGAGCAGGATGCCGCGCTTCTGCAATTCCGCCACCGGCTCGCCATGCCCCGGCAAGCGCTCCTCCAGCATCTCGTAATAGGTTGCGGGCGGGGGCGACATGAACGGCGTGCCCAAGGCCTTGAGTTTGTCCCAGCAACCCAGCAGATCGTCGCAGGCAAAGGCGATGTGCTGGATGCCCTCGCCGTTGTAGGCGCGCAGGAACTCGTCGATCTGCCCACCGCCCTGCTTGCCCTCTTCGTTCAAGGGAATGCGGATCAGCCCGTCGGGCGCGGTCATCGCGCGGCTGGTGAGGCCGGTGTATTCGCCTTTGATATCGAAATAGCGGATCTCCTTGAACCCGAAGATCCGCTCATAGAACGCCGCCCAGTGAGCCATGCGCCCGCCATAGACGTTGTGCGTGAGGTGATCGATCGTATGGAAGCCCGCGCCCACCGGGTGGCGGTCGACGCCGGGAAGATAGCGAAAATCGATGTCGTAGATCGAGATATCCTCGTCATAGCGGTCGATCAGGTAGATGATCGACCCACCGATGCCCCGGATCGCGGGCAAGTGCAGTTGCATCGGCCCCGTCTCGACCTGCACCGGCTCAGCCCCGCGCTCAATCGCCACGGCATAGGCCTTGGCCGCATCCTTCACCCGCCAGCCCATCCCGCAGGCCGACGCGCCATGCTCGGCGGCGAAATAGGCTGCCGGACTGCGCGGCTCATAATTGGCGATGAGATTGATCCCGCCTTGCCGCCACAAGTGCACGTCCTTGGTGCGGTGATCGGCCACGTGGGTGAAGCCCATTGCCGCAAACACAGGCTCAAGCAGGCCCTGTTCGGGCGCGGTAAACTCGATGAACTCGAAGCCATCAAGGCCGAGCGGGTTGGGCAAGCCCGTCGCGGGTGAAACTTCCATCTGGCATCGCTCCTGAAATTCGTTTCATCTGTTACCACTTTAGATCACGGCTGTCAGCGAAATTCGTGACGTCCCGCCATCGCCACCCTTTTTGTGATGTTATCTTGTATCATTGAGCAAGTCGTTTTATGGAGCCTTCACAGTCCGGCTGACCCTGGCCCCGCGCCGGGATCGTCCATGCAAAGGGTTCGCACCAATGAAGTTTCCCGTTCTCCTCGGCACGTGCTCCGCGCTCGCAGCAATCGCTCTCGCCTCGCCCGCATGGGCAGACGACGGTGCCGCCGATCAGGACAACCACACCCAGACCTCGTCAGAGATCATCGTCACCGCACCGATCCAGCGCGACCGGCTCGACATCCTTTCGGGCGTCTCGGTCATCGCGGGAGAGCAGCTGACGCAGGCCCTGCGCCCCACCCTCGGCGAAACTCTGGACAAGACGCCCGGTGTCTCGGCCACATCGTTCGGCCCCAACGCCTCGCGTCCGGTCCTGCGCGGCCTTCAGGGTGATCGCGTGCGCATCCTCACCGACGGCGTCGGCGCGTTCGACGTCTCCAACACCAGCGCCGATCACGCGGTGGTGATCAATCCCCTGCTGGCCGAGCGCATTGAAGTGCTGCGCGGCCCTGCCACCCTGCTGTTCGGCTCCTCGGCCATCGGCGGCGTGGTCAACGTGATCGACAAGCGCATCCCGCGCACCGTTCCGGACGAAATCGCCCACGTCGACATGATCGCCTCCTACGGCTCTGCTGCCACTGAACGCTCGGTCGGCGGCGCGTTCGATGTGCCCGTCAGCACGCAATTCGTCGTCCATGCCGACGGCAGTTATCTCAAGACTGGCAACATGCGAGTGGGCGACTACGTGCTGGCGCCCGGCGCCCGCAGGACCGCGCTGGCCAATGCCGGGACTGAAGACGCTGACCAGATCGCCGAGGGCATAGACTTCGCCGCCAATGCGGGCCTCAGGAACAGGCTGCCCAATTCACAGGCCGAGACATGGACCGCCGGCGTCGGCGCGGCGCTGATCACCGACACCGGCAATCTCGGCATCGCCTACAGCCACTACGACAGCCTCTATGCCATCCCCGTCCGCTACGCAGTCACACCGGGCCAGGCTGAGGAAGGCCCGCGCCTCGACGTCGCGCAAGACCGCCTCGATTTGCGCGCAGAAGTCGAAACCGGCGGCAGCCTGATCAAATCGGTCCGCGCCCGCGCAGGCTTTGCCAGCTACCGTCACTTCGAACTCGAAGCCGACGGCAACGTCGGCACCGCATTCTACAACAAGGGGATCGAGGGCCGGGTCGAACTGGTTCAGGCGAAGCGCGGGGCTTGGGCCGGTGCCAGCGGCATCCAGTATTTCGTCCGCGATTTCAACGTGATCGGTGAAGAAGCCTTCCTGCCCAAAAGCACCACGCAGCAGTTCGGCGTGTTCACCTTGCAGGAATTCGATCTGGGCGCGCTCAAGCTGGAAGGCGGCGCGCGATTCGAACACACCGTGCTGGAAGCCCGCCCCCTCGACGGTCAGACACAGTTCTTCAGCGGGCGGCGCACTTTCGATACGGTTTCCGGCTCCGTCGGCGCGTCCTACGCCATAGCGCCGGGCTGGCGTCTGGGCGCGAACCTGTCGCGCACGATCCGCGCGCCATCCGCCGACGAACTCTTCGCCAATGGCCCGCACGCCGGAACGCAGGCCTTCGAAATCGGCAATCCCGATTTCCGCCCCGAACGCGCGACCGGCCTCGAAGCCGTACTCAAGGGCAAGGGCGAAGGTTACAGCCTCGAAGCCTCCGCCTATTACAACTGGTTCAATAACTTCATCTATGAAGACCTGACCGGCGAGATCGAGGACGGGCTGCCCGTCTATCAGTTCAACCAGGGCAAGGCGCGCTACTACGGCTTCGAAATCCAGGGTTCGGCCACAGTGGCCAAGATCGGCCCGATGGAGTTCGTCGCCGATGGCCTTGCCGACTATGTCCACGCCGACATCGCCGGGGTCGGCCCCGCCCCGCGAATCCCGCCAATGCGCGTGCAAGGCGGCCTCGCGCTCAATGGCAGCAAGGTGGACTTGCGCGGCGAAGTCGAATGGAGCGCCCGCCAGTCCCGCGTCACCCCGTTCGAAACGCAGACCGCCAGCTTCACGCTGGTCAATGCCGAGATCAACATCCGCCCATGGGGCACACAGCGCCCGCTGTCGTTCGCGCTCTCGGCCAACAACATTTTCGACGTCGACGCACGCCGCCACGCCTCATTCCTCAAGGACTTCGCCCCGCTTGCCGGGCGGGACATCCGCGTGACCGCACGGGCGAGCTTCTGAGTTTGCGAAAAATGGTGGACCCGTCGGGACTCGAACCCGAGACCTACAGATTAAAAGTCCGTTGCTCTACCAACTGAGCTACGGGTCCACGCCGCGCTGATTCACCTTGGAGCCAGTGCGTGGCGCGTCACCTAGGGGGCGGGGCGCGACGGGTCAAGCGGGCGCAGAGATGTTTGAGCGTCAAGCCGGTCAAAGGGTCGCGCCAGCGCGGCGCGATTGCAGCGGCTGGGCGCAAAACGAAGTCGCGCCCTCGGAACTCTGCGTGCGGTACGACCAGCCTGTCATCGGTCCAGCAACCGCCCGACCACAGCACGATGTCGAGATCGAGCGTGCGCGAGCGCCAGCGCTGGCCCTGGCGCTTTCTGCCGAAATGGCTTTCGACGTCCTGCAACAGAGTGAGCATGTCCGGCGGGCCGAGCGCGGCTTCCACCAAAACTGCGCCATTGGCATATTCCCGCAGCGACGGTCCCAGCGGACGGCAGCGCTGAACCGGACTGACCGCCTCGACCGTCAACCCACGATCCGCCAGCTCCGCCACGGCAGCGCGCAATATCGCCGCTGGCCCTCCAAACCGCCCATGGCGCTGGTTCGACCCCAGCGCGATCACATAGCGGTTCACACGTCCTCAGCGAGGCGCGTGTAAAGCTGCGGGCGGCGGTCGCGGAAGAAGCCCATCCCCGCCCGGTGTGTGGCCGCGCGCGTCAGGTCAATCGTGGCGAGCAGCCCGCCGGTTTCGCCCGCGCCGAATTCCGCGATAAAGTCGCCCCACTCGTCAGAGATGAAACTGTGGCCATAAAAGCGCTGGCCATCTTCGCTGCCGATGCGATTGGCGGCGATCACCGGCATGCAGTTCGACACGGCATGGCCAATCATCGCGCGCCGCCACATGCGGCTGGTATCGAGATCGGCGTCATAAGGCTCGGTGCCGATAGCGGTGGGGTAGAACAGCAATTCGGCCCCCATCAGCGCCATCGCGCGCGCGCATTCGGGATACCACTGGTCCCAGCACACGCCCACGCCGATGCGCGTCCCGAACAGGTCCCACACCTTGAAGCCGGTGTTGCCCGGGCGGAAATAGTACTTTTCTTCATAGCCCGGCCCATCGGGAATATGGCTTTTGCGATAGATCCCCATCACTTCGCCGTCCGGCCCGATCATCGCCAGCGTGTTGTAGTAATGATGGCCGTCGCGCTCGAAGAAGCTGGTGGGGATTGCGATGCCCAGCGCCTTGGCGAGCTTCTTCATCTCGCGTACCGAAGGGTCCTGATCGAGCGGATAGGCCAGCGCGAACAGCGCCTCATCCTCCACCTTGCAGAAGTACGGCCCTGCAAAGAGTTCGGGCGGCAGCACGATCTGCGCGCCGCCTTTGGCAGCATCCTCCACCAGCGCGGAGACGGCAGCGATATTCTCGGCCTCGCCCGCGTTGAGGGCAAGCTGAAGGGCGGCGACGGTGATCTGGCTCATCGCCCGGACCTAAGCCGCCGCTGCACTCAATTCAACCTCCTGCGCGTTGCGTCAGGGCCGCTTGCGGAACAGCAGCGTCATGCGGTCGCTTTCACCAATCGCTTTCAGCTTCGCCTTTTCGGCATCATCCTTGGCGCCATCCATCGCCGGCGGCAGTGTCCACACGCCTTCCGGCCAATTCGCCGGATCCTTCGGATTGGCATTGGCCTCGCTTTTGCCGACGAAGGTGAAGCCATTCACTTCCATGAACTTGATCACGTCGGCCTCGCGCAGATACCCCTTGTTGCCGTCGGTAAAGGCATAGGGCGCATCGGGCTTGGCCCGGTGCTGCTCGATCCCGATCATGCCATCGGGCTTGAGCAACTCGCGCATCTGCTTGATCTCGTGATCGGCCAGATTCCAGCGCAGCAGGTTGTGCATCATGCGCATCACCAGAATACGGTCGAATGTGCCCTTCTCGCCCTCGGGAACGGTATCAAGGGCAAAGGCGGAAAAGCGGTCGGCAGGCTGGTTCGACCATCCGGCGACCTCGGCAGGATACTTGGTCACGCTTTCGCGGATCCCGGCCTTCATCTTTTCACCGAACACGGCCGGCGTGGGATCAAAGAACAGCCCGACCAGCTTGCCCTTTGGGCCAAGGTAGAGCCCCAGCAGGCGCGAATACCAGCCGCCGCCGGGCGCATATTCACCGACCTTCATCGCCGGTCCCACCTGGAAGAACGCCAGCGTCTCGTCCGGACGGCGATACTGGTCGCGCGCACGGTCGGTCGCGCGCAAGGGATCCGCCACGGCCTTGGCAAGCGCCGGATCGATCACCGCCTTCACGGTCATGTCGTGTCCCTCATGCTGGGCGGCAGCGGGACCTGCGAAACCCAATCCTGCAATCAGGGCAAGCGTGGCTAGGCTGGCTTTACGCATCGAGGGGATTCTCCTTCGGGCCGATGACAAGCGGGGTGCGCCTGCCTATCTTGGCGACATACAAGGAGAATAAGACGCATGAGCGAACAAGCAACGGCCATTCTCGCCGGCGGATGCTTCTGGTGCACCGAAGCGGTGTTCCGGGACGTGATTGGCGTGGCACAGGTCGAAAGCGGCTATCTTGGCGGATCGACCATCAACCCGACCTACAAGCAGGTCTGCTCGGGCACGACAGGCCATGCCGAGGCAATCCGCGTCACCTTCGATCCCGATGTGGTCAGCTATGGCCAGATCCTCGACATGTTCTTTGCCACGCACGATCCCACCCAGCTCAACCGGCAGGGCGGCGATGTCGGCACGCAGTACCGCTCAGCCCTGTTCCCGCTGGACGAAGAACAGAAGGCCGAGGCCGACGCGGCCATCACCCGTAATCAGGCGAACTGGCCGCAGCCGATTGTCACCACTATCGAAGGCGCGGCCACATGGTATCCCGCCGAGGACTACCATCAGGAATATTGGGAAGGCGAAGGCCAGCGCAATCCCTACTGCCTCGCGGTCATCCCGCCCAAACTGATGAAACTACGCAAAAGCTTCGCGGACAAGGTGAAAGCCTAGGCCTTCACCCAGCGCGCGGCAAAAAACCCGTCAATCCCGCCGACTTCGGACAGCATTCCGGGGTCGGCGCGGAAATAGCCGCTCGCCACTGCAATCCCCTCGGGCAGTTCGGCGTCAGTAACCGGCTCCGGAGTCAGCAGGTTGAAAGCAGCGGCCTGCGCTTCGCCTTCTTCCGGCTCCAGCGAGCAGACCGCATAGACCAGCCGCCCGCCCGGCGCGAGCCAGCCGCTGGCGCGTTCCAGCATCGCACGCTGCAATTCGCCCAGTTCGCCCATATTCGCCAGCCGGTGCAAAACATCGGGATGGCGGCGGCAGGTGCCGGTGGCACTGCACGGCGCATCGAGCAGGATCGCATCGAACAGCCCTTCAGGTGACCATGTAAGCGCATCGGCAACCACGACGTCTGCGTCAAGCCCGCTGCGCTTCAGATTGTCCTGCAAACGCTCGACCCGGCGCGCCGACTTGTCGAGCGCGGTGACCTTCCAGCCTGCCGCTGCCAGTTGCAGCGTCTTGCCACCCGGCGCGGCACACAGGTCCAGCGCATGGCGCCCCTTGCCCGGTCCCAGCAGCCGCACCGGCACGCTGGCCGAAAGGTCCTGCACCCACCACGCGCCCTCGGCAAAGCCCGGCAGCGCTTCCACCGCGCCGGCGCGCGCAATGCGCACATGGCCAGGTGCGAGCGACTGGCCACCCAGCGTCTCGGCCCACTGTGCCGTCTCGCTGGGATCACGCAGCGAAAGGTCGAGCGGGGGCGGCACAGCCAGCCCGCGCGCAATGGCCTCGACCCGATCGGGCCAGGCAGCGTCCCAACGCTCGGTCACGGCATCGGGCAAGCTCGGCGCTTCGGGCAGCTTGGGATTGGCCTTGGTCACCGCAGAAAACACACCGTGCGCCAGACGGCGCGGCCCGCCCATCAGCAGCGGCAGGCCGGTGGCGACAACCGCGTGCCCCGGCAGGCCCAGCCGCAGCGCCTGTGCCAGCATGATCCGCAGAACATTGCGCGCCTTGGCATCCTCGGGCAGCACGGTGCGGGTCGCCTGATCGATGAGCGCATCGAGGTCAGCCATCCAGCGCAGGGCTTCCTGCGCAATCGCCATCGCCAGCGCCCGATCATCCCCGCGCTCGATCGCGCGCAGAATCGGCGGGGCCGCCTGATCGAGGGGCTCCCCTCGCCGTAATACGGCATCGAGCAGCCGCAACGCGGCAAGGCGTGCGGGGACGCCGGGGATCTCATCGGGGTTGTTGTTACGGGCCATGGCTGCGGCCTATCGCGCGTGCTGCCCCAAATGGCAATTGCGCTTGCAGCAATGTTCGCCCATCTGCGGTGGCATGGACAAGCCCACCCCCCGCGCAACCCGTCGCCCGGCGGACTTTATCGTCCCCGATCACTGGAACAAGGACCCCGCACCGCAGCCCAAGGTAGTGGTGCGCGGCGAAGATCCCGACGGACTTGATCCCACTCGCTTTGGAGACTGGGAAAAGAACGGTATCGCAATCGACTTCTGAGCTGGACGATCAGCCCTCGATCACACCCGCAGCAGGGTGATGCTTGTCGAGGTGCTTGCGCAGAATCCTGAGATTCTTCGAGTTCGAGCGGAAGAAGAAGTCGAAGGCATCGCCGACCAGCGGCACCGCGCCCAGCGCCGTGTCGAACGCCACATTCGCGCCCATCCGCCACAGCTTCCACTTGGGCAGGCCGAGATTGCGCGCCTCCCACACCATCCACGCGCCCATCGCGGCGGTCAGCACATCGCCCAGCACCGGCACGAGCCCGGCAATGGCATCCAGCCCCACGTCGCGGCGAATGCCGGGAATGGTGAAACTGCGTTCGAGCAGGCGCTCCATCATTTCCACGCGCTGGCGCACCGATGCCGGATCGCTGCCTACGCCCGGCAGTTCCATCCGCATTTTTTCGGGGCGGCGGGCACTGCCCGATGGGCTGATCACGGTCGAGAGCGGTTTGTCCATTCCCCTTACTTGGGGAGCCACGCCAGCGGCGGCAAGGGATGCCAGCCCCACGGGGTGCGGGCAAAGCCCGTCGTCCCGCTGCGCACCATCGACCAGCGAAGCGGTCGCGCAATCGGAATAAAGCCGTTGGCAGCCGTGATTTCCGCCTCGGCCTCTGCCAGCAGCGCCGCGCGCGCCTGCGGATCAGTGGCACGGCGCGCCTCGGCCACGCGCTCGTCGCCAATCGGGCTGCACACGGCTTTTTGCACCGTGCACGAAAGCTGGTTGAGGAACCATGTCGCCCGGCCATAACGCGCGGTGACATCGATCAGCCGCAGATCGCCGCGTCCACTTTCAGGCACGCGGCGGATGGCCACCCCGATCCGGGCGAAACCATCGCGCAGGGCATCGAACACGAGGCTCGATCCCGGTCCGTCCGGCATGGCGATATTGAGCGTCGGCAAGGCCCGCCCCGCGCCTTTCCATGCAGCCACCCGCGCAGCCGCTTGCGCGCGGCGCTGATCCACATCCATCCCCTGCCAGCGCTCGCCAATCGTGCCCAGATCATCCTCGACATCAGCCGAGACAATGCGCGTCGTGGACTGCCACCCACCGATGTTGAAGCTCGCCAGCAAGGCATCCCGGTCAATCGCCATGGCCAGCGCCTCGCGGTTGGCGGCATCGGCCAGAAACCCGTCGCCCTGCTCAACCACCAGCCCGAACAGGCCGGTGACGGGATCAAGCTGAACGTTGCCGCGCGTAAGCCCGATCCGCCCCGCCAGCGGCACCGTATCGATCTTCCCGCCCAGCAAGACATCGGCATAGCCATCGTTGAACAGGGCCACGGCCTTGGCCGGATTGGCCAACGTGATCGACAGCGCCCGCGCCCGCTTGGCGAAATTGGGCTGTTTGGTAAGCCCGCGCGATTCGGGCGTCATCAGCGTCATCACGCGCGTGCCGCCATCGCCCGCTTTGGAAGCCATGGGCCCAAGCCCGCGTCCCTCATAGGGCAGACCAAGTTCGGGCTGGGCAAGCAGGGTCAGCAATTCAGGCACAGGCGCGAACAGATCGAGCTCGATCACCCGGTCCGACATGACCCGCACTTCGTCAATCGCAGCAAGGTCCAGCCCGAGCGCCGTCCCCTTCAGCGCCGCAATCGTCTTGCGCAAGGCGGCGGCGGCGACATCTGCGGTGATGCGCTTGCCATCGGGCCAGGTCCCGTCACGCAGGCGGAAGATGTAGCTCTGACCCTGATCGGTCACGATCCAGCGGTCGGCCAGCGCGGGCACGACACGGCCCTGATCGTCAAAGCTAACCAGCCCTTCGACAGTGGCAGCGCGTATGAGTTGGGCGGGTGGCGAAAAACGTGGCCCGCGCTCCTTGAGCGCCGAAGCGTCTCCCATCACGACCACCGGAAGCGCTCCATCCTGCCCCGACCCGCAGGACCCGAGCAGCAGTGCGAGCATGAGGACAGTCGTTAAACGGGCGGCCATCGGTGGAGCCTAGCAGAAGGCTCGCGCATGGTCAGCGTGTAGATTGATCAAATCTTGCGGAGCGGTCCAACAGCCTGGCCCGACATCACCGGCTTGACGAATCGCGGGGTGCTGGGACCATCGCCCACAGGCGCGCGCGCCGTCTTGGGATCGACTTCCTCGATGAAGGCAATGCCGAAGCGGTTGTCCTGGATCCAGGCGACCACGCCATCGACCCAGCCGATGTTGCGCAGGTTCACTTCAACTTGCGTGCCGCGCAGAACCTTCATCGGACCTTCGGCCATCATGCCGCCTGCCGAAAGGTTGCGCACCTTGACGCGGTGCTCGACCTCGGTTCCTGCAAGGCGCACCTCGGCCAGGAGGAAAAGGCTGTCCCGCCCCAATTGCCGATGGTCCATGTCCGTCACCAAAGGTCCTGCCGTTCCTGAGTTAGATTGCGCCATGCGGGCCGCCGGGTGCGCCCGCACACGAAGCATTCGCAGAAATTCCTCGACCCTTCCTGAAGGACCTAGGTAAACAACGCGTTAGCAGACCCGGCAATTAACCAGAATGTCATTTATGGCGAGGCCGCCCGAAGACGGCCCGCCAATTACATGTCGCGCGAAATTTTCTCGCGCCGTTCATGGGCTTGCTGGGCTTCGACAGTCATTGTTGCAATGGGACGGGCAACCAGTCGGCCAAGGCCGATCGGCTCACCGGTCACTTCACAGTAACCATATTCACCTTCATCGATCCGGCGCATGGCGGAATCGATCTTGGCGATGAGCTTGCGCTGGCGATCCCGCGTGCGCAGTTCGATGCCCCAGTCGGTTTCGCTCGAAGCACGGTCATTCAGATCGGGTTCGCGAATCGGGCCATCCTGAAGTGCCGACAGCGTGCCGGCAGCCGCCGAGAGAATCGACTTCTTCCATTCCAGCAGCAGCTTGCGGAAATAATCCTGCTGCGCTTCATTCATGTAAGGTTCGTCGTCAGTGGGCACATAGTCGCCCGGCATGGCGCGGCGCGCCTTTGCCAGTACGTCGATTTCGTCACTCAAGACCCCAGCCATTCGGCCCTCCGCATACCAAGCTATCCACCCCTCCCGGCTCGCTTTCTTTTCCCTTTCGGGCGAGCAAGCTCTGCTGTTGCGCGCCTATAGGGTTGCCCTGAAACAGGCACAAGCGAATTGGAGCGCACAATGCATTAAGGGCGGCTGAAGCGTGAGAGCGCATGACGCGTTTTCCCCATCCTGTTTCAATCGAAAACAGATCGGTGCAATCGCATCGCACCGCGTTAACCATTTATTGACCAAGATTGGTGACTTTCACCTCATCGGAGTTGCAAGGGGATTGCACTCCATCTCGGGGGTATGGGTTAATGCAACAGTCACGGATCACGCTGGTCGCCGACGAAGCCGCACCTGGGGTCAAGGCCCGATCAACCACTGCGGCAGATCTCCTGATCGCCACATGCCTCGCCGCTGCCGCCGCTGGGGACAGCAACGCGCTGTTCGATCTCGGCGTCGCCTATTCGACCGGCAGCCACGGCGCCGGCTGCGACATGATCGAAGCCCACAAGTGGTTCAACCTCGCAGCCGTCGGCGGCCACGAAGAAGCCGCCCACTGCCGCGCAGACATCGCCGACGAAATGACCGCCCGCGAAATCGCCGAAGCCCAGCGCCGGGCGCGTGAATGGCTCCGCAGCGGACGTGAAGCTGCCTGAGCGCCATCATCCCTTCCGGAAAGGCGTCCGCTCGCCCAGCAACAACTGGTCCTGCGCGATGCCAGCGCGCTCCTGCGCAAGGAAATCGGCCACGGCCCGCCGGAAACCCGGATCGACGATGTAGTGTGCCGACCATGTCCGCACCGGCTCGTAGCCCCGCGCCAGCTTGTGCCCGCCTTGTGCCCCTGCCTCGACCCGGCTCAGCCCCAGCGCGATGGCCGCGTCGATGGCCTGATAATAACACAGTTCGAAGTGCAGGAACGGCTTCTCCACCAGCGCGCCCCAGTATCGGCCATAGAGCGCGTCCGCACCGATGAAGTTGATCGCGCCTGCCACGGCCTCGCCATCGTAGAAAGCCAGCACCAACAGCACCTTGTCTGCCATCCGTTCATCGATCAGGTCGAACGCGGCGCGGGTCAGATAGGGCCGCCCCCATTTGCGCGCGCCGGTGTCCTGATAGAACAACCAGAAGGCGTCCCAGTGTTCGGGCAGGATCTCGGCACCGGTAAATGTGCGGATTTCCACGCCGTCCTGCGCCTTCGCCCGCTCCTTGCGCAGGTTCTTGCGCTTCTCGGACGAAAGTGCGCCAAGGAAGTCATCAAAGCTGGCGTAGCCGCGATTCTCCCAATGGAACTGGATGTCATTGCGCAGCAGCCACCCCGCCTCTTCGAAGAACGGCAATTGCTCGGGCGCGATGAACGTGGCGTGGGCCGATGAAAGGTCGTTGCTTTCGCAAAGCTGTTCCGCCGCCCGCAACAGCGGCACGGCAAGGTCGGGCCGGTCGCCCAGCAGCAGCCTCGGTCCGGTCGCGGGCGTAAACGGCGCCGCGATCTGCAGTTTGGGGTAATAGGCCCCGCCAGCACGGCTCCATGCATCCGCCCACGCATGGTCGAACACATATTCGCCCTGACTGTGGCTCTTGAGATATGCGGGAAGCGCGGCTGCGGGTCGCCCGTCCTCGCCATCGATGACGATCGGCAGTGGCGACCATCCGGTCCGCGCGCCAACCGAGCCGGATTCCTCCAGAAGCGCCAGAAAATCGTGTGACACGAAAGGGTTGCCGATTCCAGCCAGCCGGTCCCAGTCCTCGGGCAGGATCTCGGAGACAGACTTGTGGATGCGCGCGGTCAGAGTCACGCGGGGATCATGCCCCCAGCCCCGCGCCTTCGGCAATAGGTCCATCGGCACAGTCTGCTGCCCGCTGCGCCAGCTCGCGTGAGCGCACGGTCCACGTCAGCACCGGAAAACCGCGCCGCCGCTGCGTCTCGACGAATTTGCTCGGCATATCGCGTACGTCCCAAGCCAGAAACTGCGGCCTGCCCTGCCAGAACGCGAGATAGAGTCTGATCCGAGCCAGCAGCGTGCGGTTGCCGTTCTCGGTCACCACCAGCCCATGGACGATATGCGGCGAATGGCGCGCGAACCAGCGCGGCACACGCGGATCGAAGCTCATCACCGCCGCTGGCCCGCGATACCCCTCAAGCGCCCGCCGCACCGCCAGGCACAGCGGCGCCGAACGCACCTCGCGCTTCGATTTCACTTCGATGAGCAAAGGCGCGCGACCTGCGACCTGATCCAGAAACTGGCGCAAGGTCGGGATGCAATCGCTACTGCCCGTAAGCGCGATCTTCGCCAGATCGGCAGCGCGGCGCTCGATCACCGGGCCGCTTTCTGCCGTCAGCCGGTCAAGTTCCCAGTCATGGAACACCACCGCGTGCCCATCGGCGCTGCGCTGCACGTCACATTCGATACCCAGGGAGCGCTCTATCGCCAGCGCGAATCCGGTCGGCGAGTTTTCGGCCACACCGTTTCCGTGCAGCCCGCGATGGGCATAAGTCTTGCCCCGCAGCCAACCGACCCGGCCTTCATCAGGCGCGGGGACCAGCCAGCGATCAAGCAGGGCGAATGGCAAGGATAGCATCGACTTCAACCGCAGCGCCAAGTGGCAGCACCGGCACGCCCACCGCAGAGCGCGCATGCCTGCCCGCATCGCCGAAGGCGGCAACCATCAGTTCCGAAGCGCCATTGGCGACCTTGGGCTGGTCGGTGAAGTCCTTTGCCGAAGCGATGAACGCGCCCAGCTTGACTACCCGCTCCACCCGGTCGAGCGAGCCGAGCGCCGCCTTGACTTGCGCCAGGATCATCAGGGCGCAGGCCTGCGCAGCGGCGTTGCCTTCCTCAAGGCTCACGTCCTTGCCCAGACGCCCGGTTACCAGCTTGCCGTCTATGAACGGCAGTTGCCCCGAAACGTGCAGCAGCCCGCCCACTTCGACCGTCGGCACATAGGCGGCGACGGGCGCAGCGGCTTGCGGCAAGGTCAGGCCCAGTTCTGCCAACCGGGCTTCAACGGTATCGGTCACGCATCTTCTCCATGAATTTGTTCGAGTATCCACGGCAGCGCCGCTTCCCAATCGTCGATCCGCGCGTGGGCGTGCCCTGCCTGATGCGCGCAATCGATATGCGGGGCAAGCAATGGCTCTCCGCACAAGTGCAGCCGGATCACATCAGGGGTCAATTGCGAGACCGAATCATGGTGCTGTGGCAGATCGTCGATGAACAGCGCGCGGCTCGGCCGGTATTCATCGAGAATGGCCCTGAGCGCGGGTCCCTTCGGTCCCTGGTTGGTGAACACGCGGGCGTTGATGCCCACACCTGCCAGTTGCTGCGTCCGGGTATCGCGGCGATGGTGGTCGAGATTGGTCAGGATCACCACATCGGCATTTTCGGCAATGGCATTGATCCCCGCCACCGCACCGACGATCGCCTGCTGGCGGTACATCTCGGTATCGAAAAAGCGGTTGAGCAGGTTCCAGATTTCCACCGTCGGCACCTCGCTGCCGTCCTTGACATAACGCAGCGCCTTGGAAAAATCGGCGTTGTTCATGTGGAAGGCCACGCCTTCCTTCTCGGCCAGCCAATCACGGAACGGCGCGACCATGTGCAGCAGCACCTCGTCGCAATCGCTGACGATCAGGGGGCGGCTCATGCTAGATCCTTTCGTGCGGCGATGATGGCCGCTGGCGAAATGTCGAGAGCGAAAGCCGCATTGACAAGGTCCGCTTCGTGATTGGCGAGAAAATCGAGCACCGCGCCCTGCACCGCCGGTTCGCCAAGACCTGCCCGCAATTCTTCAGGCGTCAGGCCCGTAAGCGAGAGGAAACGCTCGGCACGCGGGCCATCGGACAGGACCCAACCCAGGGCCTGAAGGGCGATTGCGGCGGCATCGGGCGCAGAGGCTTTCTCGCGGATGATTGTCAGGGCCTTTCGCGGGCAATAAGGGTGCGTCGAACGCGGCATGGGTGCCGAGCGGGAACACGGCATCGGCGCCGGGCGGGAACAGGGTTGTCAGTGGCAAAAAGAATTCTGGTTGTCGAGGACAACGACCTCAACCGCAAGCTGTTCTGCGACCTCCTGCGCGCCAACGGGTTCGAGGTGGAACCGGTGGCCGACGGGCGCGAGGCGATTGAAAAAACCCGCCTGTTCATGCCCAATCTGGTGATCATGGACATCCAGTTGCCCGAAATTTCCGGAATGGATCTGATTCTCGCGCTCAAGGCCGACGAGGAACTAAAGGCCATCCCGATTCTCGCAGTCACCGCCTATGCCGGCAAGGGTGACGAGGAAGCGATCCGAGATGCAGGCGCCGAGGGTTATCTGGCCAAGCCGGTGTCGATCGGACCGTTCATGGTGGCGGTGAACAAGCTGGTCTGATGCCTCACATCGCCCCGGCCATGTTCGCGGCATGCTCGACAACAAACGTGACGACGGTCAACGACAGCCCTACCATGAAGCTCTTGTAGGCATAGGCGAGGAACCGGTACTTCTTGCGCTGCAGGACCTGCCCGTTCTGGTAGATATCGTGCAGCATCGTGCGGAACACGGTCTCGTCGGCATGTAGCTCGTCAAGGATCGAGTTGGTCCATTCATCCTCGTCCATATGCGTGAAATAGCCGAAGAACAGCTTGTTGGGCTTGCCGTCATTCAGCTTTGCCGTGTTCGGCCCGCTGACTGTCGGCAGCACTGCAAACACCGCGCACATCGCCGAAACGAACGCGAAGATCGCCAGCACGCCCAGCGACCATGGCATCGTGCCGTTCTTCGCCTGCCCCACCGCGATGGTGAACACAAGGAAAGTCGCGCCCATCAGGATCGAGGCCTTGGCGTCGGCCATCTGGCTCAAGGACAGGTTGATCTGCTGCGTCGTTCGCACCAGATGGATCGCGTGGTTCGAAAAGCCGGTGGGCGAGAGTGCCGAAGGCGTCGCGAGCGGCTTTGGGCCTTTCGTTTCTGTATCTGCCACGGTTCTCCCCTCCCGATATTCGATTTTTCGGTCTAAACCGGGGATGACACAAGGCGAGCGCGCTTGACAAGCGGCAGCATTGGCCGCTTTTCCGCCGCATTCGTCTGGCAGGGGCCAATTCGCCCATTGGAGAACAACAAATGGATCGCGTCGCAACCGCCGAAAAGATCGCCGAACTGATCGAACCTTTCAACAAGAAGGGCGTCGAAGTGACCGAGGCGACGACTTTCGCCGGTGATCTCGAATGGGACAGCCTGACCGTGATGGACTTCGTCGCCGCGATCGAGGACGATTTCGACATCATCATCAGCATGAACCAGCAGGCCGAAATCGAAACCTACGGCCAGTTGATCGACGCCGTGACCAAGCTTCAGGGTTGATTCCGAATATGACCGATCTCTTCTCCAAGTTCGACCCGCTGATCGAACAGCGCCGCGCGCTGCTGGCAGGCGGCGTGGAAGACCCGTTCAATCTGGTGATGGAGCGGGTGATCTCGCCCACCGTCGCGGTGTGCAACGGGCGCGAGACGATCCTGCTCGGCACCTACAACTACATGGGCATGACCTTCGACCCCGACGTGATCGCCGCGGGCAAGCAGGCGCTCGACGATTTCGGCTCGGGCACAACCGGCAGCCGCGTGCTCAACGGCACTTACGCCGGGCACCGTGCCTGCGAAGAGGCGCTCAAGGAATTCTACGGCATGGATCATGCCATGGTCTTCTCGACCGGCTATCAGGCCAATCTCGGCATCATCAGCACGATGGCCGGCAAGGGTGATTACATCATCCTCGACATCGACAGCCACGCCTCGATCTGGGACGGCTGCAAGCTGGGCGATGCCGAAGTCGTGCCGTTCAAGCACAATGACATCGAAGCCATGGAAAAGCGTCTGAAGCGCATTCCCGAAGGCGCGGGCAAGCTGGTCATTCTCGAAGGCGTCTATTCGATGCTGGGCGATATCGCCCCGCTCAAGGAAATGATCCGCATCGCCAAGGAGAACGGCGCCATGGTGCTGGTCGACGAAGCGCACTCGATGGGCTTCATCGGCCCCAACGGGCGCGGCGTGGCTGAAGATCAGGGCTGCCTTGAAGACGTCGATTTCGTTATCGGCACATTCTCCAAGTCGGTCGGCACGGTCGGCGGCTTCTGCGTCTCGAACCACCCCAAGTTCGAGATCCTGCGTCTCGTCTGCCGCCCCTACGTGTTCACCGCCTCGCTCCCGCCCAGCGTGGTCCACACTGCCGCAACCAGCATCCGCAAGCTGATGCATGGCGAGGCCAAGCGCGCGCACCTCTGGGACAACTCGCGCGTGCTGCACAAGGGCCTGCGCGACCTCGGCTTCACGCTTGGCACCGATGAGCCGCAAAGCGCGATCATCGCGGTGATAATGCCCGATCTGGAACGCGGCGCGGCCATGTGGGAAGCGCTCCTTCACGAAGGGCTCTACGTCAATCTCGCCCGCCCGCCCGCAACGCCCGCAGGCATGACCCTGCTGCGCTGCTCGCTTTGCGCCGAACATTCCGCCGATCAGGTGCAGACGATCATCGGCATGTTCGAACGCGCCGGAAAGGCCGTGGGGATCATCTGATGAAGATCGCTGCGGGCATCGCACTGGCGCTGGTGGCAACGCCTGGGCTGGCACAGAGTCGGCCTGCTCCAGCAGCGCCCGTGGTAGCCCCGCCGGCAGAGGGCATGGCGGACAAGCCCTGCCCCACCCAGACGCAAGGCTTCAACTTTGCCCATCCTTATGTTCGCCAGTACGACTGGGCATGGGAATGCCGCTTCGCTGAACCCGGCAAGCAAGTGGCGCAAGCCCCGCGCGTTGTGTTCATCGGCGATTCGATCACCGAAAACTGGGTCGGCCTTGCCCCCTCGCTATTCGTCGATGGCGCGATCGGGCGCGGGATCAGCGGGCAGACCAGCCCGCAGATCCTCGTGCGCTTCTATCAGGACGTCGTGCGCCTGCGCCCCAAGGTCGTCCACATCATGATCGGCACCAATGACGTTGCCGGAAACACCGGCCCGTCCAGCCCGGAAATGTACACCAATCACGTGGCGGCCATGGTTGATCTGGCAAGGGCGAACGGCATCGCGGTCGTTCTCGGCAGCATCCTGCCCGCCGCCAAGTTCCCGTGGAAGCCGCAACTCAGCCCGGCCGCTCAGGTCGTCGCGCTCAACTCCTGGCTCAAGGATTTCGCCAAGGCGCGCGGCGCGGTCTACGCCGATTACCACAAGGCTCTCACCAACCCGCAAGGCGGCATGAACCCCGACCTCGCCCCCGATGGCATCCACCCCAACGCCAAGGGCTATGCCGTGATGGAGCCGATCACCAGGGCCGCGATTGCCGAGGCGGAGAAGCTGGCTGCGGCCAAGCGCTAATCCATGATCCGTTCGTGTCGAGCGAAGTCGAGACACTGCGCGCCAGTGTCTCGACTTCGCTCGACACGAACGGTGTAGGGTGTGCCACCTATTTCTGGCACTTCGCGCAGAAGAACGTCGATCGCCCGCCCTGCACGATCCGCTCGACCGTTCCGCCGCAGCCGCAGGCCTCACCCTCGCGCCCGTAGACGCGCCAGTCCTTGGCGAAATAGCCAAGTTCGCCGCTTGGCCGCGCGTAATCGCGCAAGGTCGATCCGCCTGCCGCAATTGATTCGTTCAGCACATCGCGGATCGCGGGCACCAGCAGGCCGAGCGCCTTGGCGGTAACCTTCCCGCCCTCGCGCTCCGGGTGAATGCCCGCCCGCCCCAGCGCCTCGCAGACATAGATATTGCCAAGTCCCGCCACGATCTTCTGGTCGAGCAGCAGCAGTTTCACCGCCGCAATCCGGTCCTTGAACGCAGCTTTCAGGTGCGCCACCGACAGCCCGTCGCCCAAAGGTTCCGGCCCCAGCGCGGCGAACTGCGGCCAGGCGTCCAGGGCAGGCGTATCGACCAGATCGACCGAGCCGAACCGCCGCGCATCATTCAGTGAAAGCACCCGGCCATCGCCTGTTTCCAGCACCAGATGATCGTGCTTGCCGATGTCCTCCGGATCGATTCGCCAACGCCCCGACATGCCGAGGTGAAACACCATCGTCCGGTCGCGGTCGGTATGGATCAACCCATATTTGGCCCGCCGCGAAAGGCCGGTCACCCGCGCGCCGGTCAGTGCCTGCGCCAGGTCGACCGGAAAGGGCCTGCGCAAATCCGCGCGGTTTACGCTCACGCGCGTGATCGCCTGCCCCTCAAGCACGGTTGCAAGGCCACGGACGGTCGTCTCTACTTCGGGGAGTTCTGGCATAACCTTTCCACCCCTAACACCCTTTGCCGTCCGGGCAATTCCCCACTAAAGGCGCAAGGCATGAGCGCATCTGAAACAGCATCCTTCGGTTACGAAGATATCCCCGCCGATGAAAAGGAAGGCCGCGTCGGCGCGATCTTCTCCAATGTCGCGCGCAAGTACGACGTGATGAACGATGCCATGTCGGTCGGCATGCACCGCTTGTGGAAAGACAAGTTCGTCCGCCGCGTGCGGCCCAAGGACGGCGAGACCATCCTCGACATGGCGGGCGGCACCGGCGACATCGCCTTCCGCATGGCCCCATCTGGCGCGCAGATCACCGTCTCGGACATCAATCAGGACATGCTTGATGTCGGCATCGAACGCGCAATGAAACAGGGCCTCGACGGCCTCGTCTGGTCGCGCCAGAACGCCGAGGAACTGACTTTTGGCGACCGCTTCTTCGATGCCTACACCATTGCTTTCGGCATCCGCAACGTGACGCACATCGACCGTGCCCTTGCCGAAGCCCACCGCGTATTGAAATTCGGCGGACGCTTCTTCTGCCTGGAATTCTCGACCACGCAGTGGCCCGGTTTCGCTGAAATCTACGACGCCTATTCGCACAAGCTGGTGCCCAAGCTCGGCCAGATGATCGCAGGCGACGAGGAATCCTACCGCTACCTGATCGAATCGATCCGCCGCTTCCCGGCGATGCCCGAATTCGAAGCCATGATCCGCGCAGCAGGCTTCCGCCACACCAAGGTCGAACCGATCCTCGGTGGCCTCGTTGCGATCCATTCGGGCTGGAAGGTCTGAGGGATTGACCCACCCCGCCACCCATTTACGCCGCCTGCTCGGCTGGGGCCGCACGCTTGCCCGCCATGGTGCGCTGCGCGGGATCGAGGCCGATCCCAACACGCCCGCGCCCGTGCGCACGCTGTGCAAGGTCGCCAGGTTCGGCACGCGCCAGCCCAAGGTGCCCGATTATGCGGGCGCCTTTCGCGCGGTCGGCCCCGCAGCGATCAAGCTTGGCCAGACCCTTGCCACCCGGCCCGACCTTGTGGGCGAGGAAGCCGCGCACAATCTGCTCGCCTTGCAGGACAACCTGCCGCCGGTCGATTTCGCGCTGATCAAGGCCGAGATCGAACGCACCTTCGAAAAGCCGCTTGAAACGTTGTTTGCCACGTTTGATCCGGTGCCCGTTGGCGCGGCATCCATTGCGCAAGTCCACCGCGCCGTTACGCCCGAAGGCCGCCACGTTGCCGTAAAGATTCTGCGCCCCGGCGTCCGTGAAAAGCTGGCGCGCGATATCGACACTTATGAGTGGGCCGCCGCACACCTCGAAGCGCTGGGCGGAGAGGCCAGCCGATTGCGCCCGCGCCTGGTCATCGCCAACTTCAAGCGTTGGACGGTGCGCGAGCTTGACTTGCGGCGTGAAGCTGCATCTGCCTCCGAACTCGCCGATACGATGAAAGCCCATGCAGGCTATCGCGTCCCCGCCATCGACTGGGACCGCACCAACGGCCGCGTGATGACGCTCGACTGGATCGACGGGATCAAGATCAGCGATACGGCCGCGCTCGATGCCGCCGGGATTGACCGCAAGGATCTCGCCAAGCGGCTCGTCCTCGCATTCCTGACGCAAGCGATCAGCGGCGGCTATTTCCATGCCGACATGCATCAGGGCAACCTGTTCGTGGAAAGCGATGGCACGATCACGGCGATCGACTTCGGCATCATGGGCCGTATCGACCGGCGTGCGCGCCAGTGGCTTGCCGAAATTCTCTATGGCCTGACGACCGGCAACTACCGCCGCGTCGCCGAAATCCACTTCGAGGCGCAATACGTTCCGAGCTACCACTCGGTCGATGAATTCGCCACCGCCCTGCGCGCAGTCGGCGAACCGATGCGCGGGCGTCCGGTCAGCGAACTGTCGGTCGGCCAGATGCTCGACGGTCTGTTTGCGATCACCCGCGATTTCGACATGCAGACCCAGCCGCACCTGCTGCTGCTGCAAAAAACGATGGTCATGGTCGAAGGCATCGCCACCCAGCTCGATCCCGAGATCAACATGTGGGATGTTTCCGCGCCGTTCGTGCGAGGCTGGATTCGCGACGAACTCGGACCCGAAGCCGCCATCGCCGACCGCGTGCGCGATGATGTGCAAACGCTCCTGCGCCTGCCCGACCTGATCCGCCGGATCGAGGACAAGTACCCGGCCAAGGGCGGCGCGCCCGAAGCGCACCCGCTGCCCGAGATCGACCTGATTGTCGGGCCGAATCGCCGCAGGCGAAACTGGGTTGGCCAGATCATGCCATTCCTCGCAGGCGGCGCGGTTGTTGCCGTGACCCATGCGCTCGGCCTCTGGGGCTGACGGCCCTCGTCCCTTGTCACCAACTCACCTATCGCATCTGCGCCTGCCCAAGCGCCATTTCCACGCGCTCGATCTGTCGCGCCTGCTGGCCGCGATCATGGTGCTGTTCTGGCACTACCAGCACTTCTTCGTGCCACCGGTGGAACGGCATTTCAACGTCAACCGCGCGATCCAGCCGTGGTACGACACGCTCGGCTGGCTCTACGAAAATGGCCACACGGCGGTGCAGTATTTCTGGGCAGTCTCGGGCTTCGTCTTCGCCCACGTCTATCTGTCAGACCCACGCGCACATGGCCGCTTCTGGCTGGCCCGCGTGGCCAGGCTTTGGCCGCTCCACCTGCTCACGCTGGGCCTGATGGCACTGCTTCAGGGGATATACGTTGCCCGGACCGGCACCGAGTTCGTCTATCATACCAACGACCTCAAGCACTTCCTGCTGTCGATCCCGCTGATGCAATACTGGGGTTGGCAGGATAACCAGTCGTTCAACGGCCCCTCCTGGTCGCTCTCGACAGAGATCCTCGCCTATGCGGTGTTCTGGCTGGCGCTGCCGTGGCTGCGCCGCGCGCCGCTGGCGGTCGCGCTGCCGTTTGGCGCGGCGCTGCTCGGCCTGACGCTGCTCAGCGCGCCCGACAAGGACGTTCTGGCCTGTATCGGCTACTTCTTGCTAGGCACGGCAGCTTATGGCGCAGCGCTCAAGCGGTGGCTGCGCCCGGCCAGCCTCTTGCCGCTGGGAGCGGCGCTGATCGCCATCGCCTTTGCATTCAAGGCACAATATCGCGGCGATGACGCTGCCACCATCGCGGGCACGTTCGGCGTGCTGTTCCTGATGCTCGCCGCCGATATGTCGGACGACAAGGGCCGCCTGAAGTTCGGCCAGAAGCTGGGCGATGCATCATACGGCATATACCTGTGGCACATCCCGATCCAATTGGCGCTGGTCCTGCTGATCGACTCAATAGGTGTTCCGCGCGACATCGCCCGCCAACCGTGGTTCATGCTGACCTATGTGAGCACAGCCATCGCAGCAGGCTTCGCCAGCCACGCCATGTTCGAACGTCCCGCCCAGAAAGCTGTTTTCGCGCTATGGGCGCGGTGGAAGACGCGGCGGACTTAGGGTCAAGACCTAGGCCGTCCTCTCGCGGTGCTGCGTTCCTTCGCCGGGTGTGATGTAGATCGCCCGGCCCGCAACCGGCACGTCCGCAGTGTGCCAGACGCCCTGCGGCACCACGGCAAACTCCCCTGCGCGCAACGGCAAGCACACATTGCCGCCGTCCTGTTCAAGGATCAGCGTGAGTTCGCCCTCGATCTGGATCACCAGTTCCTCGCCTTGCGGGTGGCATTCCCAGACCTGCCAGTCGCTGGCGCTTTCGAACATGCTGACCAGACGTCCCTGCGGCAGCGCGTGCACGCCGGTTTCCCAGAACGCGGCATCCACTTTCACCGGCAGGCACTGCCCCTCGCCTGCAAGCTGGGCGAAGTATTCGCCGAGCGGGTAGGCGTCCGAACTCATCCCGCAATGTCAGCCAGCTTGTGATGCGGCAGCATCCGCCACGCCGCCAGCATCAGGATCACGTGTCCCGCCTCGATCGTCATCGGCACAGGCCAGCCGGGATAGGCGCCCGTCACCGCCAGATTGATCGCCCGGCCGACGAAGGACACGCCGAACAGCAGCGCAGGCACCAGCAGCAGGTCGGCATTGCGCCGCCACGCGCCCCACATCATGCAGAACGCCGCTACACCGAAGAACGAGGTGAAATCGGCGCGGATCGTGGAAATGCCGGAGATGCCGGTCGCGGCAATGCCGAAACCGGTTGCGGCCTGCTCAGGCCCGGTCAGAAAACTGATCGCCAGGAACAGGTCGAAAAGTCCGGCGAGAAACACCAGCGCGGTCAGGACTAGGCGCATCGTTGCAATCCCCCTTTATGGTCTGTGGCGAAGTCTGCCTCATCGCGTCATCCCGCGCAAAAGGATTGCGCACTGCCCGCTGCCATTGCACAAGCCGCTGCCATGACAGGCAAACGCATCCTCCTTATCGTCGGCGGCGGAATCGCGGCCTACAAGGCCTGCGAACTTGTGCGGCTGATCCGCAAGAACGAGGCGGAAGTCACTTGCGTCCTGACCGACGGCGGCGCCCACTTCGTCACCGCGATGACGCTGGCGGCGCTCAGCGAGAACCCAGTCCACACCACCCTGTGGGATCTCAAGAACGAGGTCGAGATGGGCCACATCCAGCTTTCGCGCGCTGCCGATCTCGTGGTCGTCTGCCCCGCCACGGCTGATCTGATGGCGCGCATGGCTGCTGGCATTGCCGATGACCTTGCCACCACGCTGCTGCTTGCCACCGACAAGCCGGTGCTGGCCGTCCCCGCCATGAATGTGCGGATGTGGCAGCATGCGGCCACGGTGCGCAATGTCGCCACGCTGCGCGCCTCGGGCGTGAGCGTGCTCGAACCCGATGAAGGGATGATGGCTTGCGGCGAATACGGGCCGGGACGTCTGCCGGAGCCGGACGCGGTGTGGGCTGCGATTGGCGGGATGTTGGGCGCGGGGGCTTCGACAGACTCGGCCCGAGCCGCTGTTTCCCGAAGTCCCGTTCGTGCTGAGCCCGTCGAAGCACACTCGCACCCGCTCAGCGGCAAGCACGTCCTGATCACCGCTGGCCCAACCCACGAACCGATCGACCCGGTGCGCTACATCGCCAACCGGTCCAGCGGCAAGCAGGGCTTTGCCATCGCTGCCGCCGCTGCGCGGGCTGGCGCAAAGGTCACGCTGGTTGCAGGTCCGGTCAATCTGGACACCCCGCAAGGCGTGCGCCGCATTGATGTCGAAACCGCGCGCGAGATGGCCGCAGCGGTCGATGCGGCGCTCCCTGCCGATGTTGCGATCATGGTCGCCGCCGTTGCCGACTGGCGCAGCGCCGATCAATCCGCGCAGAAGATCAAGAAGGATGGGTCCGGGCAGGTTCCGCCGCTGCAACTGGTCGAGAACCCCGACATTCTCGCCACGCTGGGACGGTCGGACCATCGTCCCACGCTGGTCGTCGGCTTCGCTGCCGAAACCAATGACCTGCTTACCCATGCGCATGCCAAGCTTGCGCGCAAGGGTGCGGACTGGATCGTTGCCAACGACGTTGTCACGCACAAGATGGGGGGCGAGGTCAACGCGCTGCACATCGTCAGTGCTCATGGCATCGAGAGCCTGCCCGAAATGTCCAAGGACGCGGCGGCTGCCGCGCTGGTTAAAAGGATTGCCGATGCACTCGCCTGAAGTCCCCGTCATGGTGAAGCGCCTGCCCCATGGCGAGGGCCTGCCGCTCCCGGCCTATGCCACAGAGGGCGCAGCAGGCATGGACGTGGTCTCGGCCGAGGATGTGGACCTTGCCCCCGGTGCGCGCCACGCGGTTGCCACCGGCCTGTCGGTTGCAATTCCGCACGGTTACGAAATTCAGGTCCGCCCGCGTTCGGGCCTCGCACTCAAGCACGGCGTCACCGTGCCCAATACCCCCGGCACCATCGACAGCGATTATCGCGGCGAGTTGAAAGTCATCATGATCAACCTCGGCACGGAGACGTTTTCCATCCGCCGGGGCGACCGGGTGGCGCAGCTCGTGGTCGCGCCGGTCACGCGCGGATCATGGGTAGAGGTCAGCGAACTCGATGAAACCGCGCGCGGTGAAGGCGGCTTCGGGTCCACAGGCGGACTGGCTGCGCTCAAGGGCTAAAGCGAAAAAGGCCTCGCATCGCTGCGAGGCCTTTCCATTTTCCCGTCAAGGAAGCTCAGTTGACCTTCTTCACCGTGGTCTTCTCGGGCGCGATGGAAATGCGCACCGTTTCGCCGCTGCGGCCGGGGAAGTCGGTGAACATCGCCTCGACCAGATTGGGCACGACATAGGACAGGCGGTTGGATTGCGAGGCGGCTTCGGCCTTGCCCTCGAACAAGCGCTGGCCATCGGCGCGGCGGTCGATCTTCATGTCGATGCCGCTGGTGTAGACGGTGATGACATCGACGCCGTTGTTGAATCCCGAACCGTAGAAGAACGGATCATACCATCCGTAACCCCAGCCACGACGGCCATAGAACGCCGGACGGCCCCAATAGCCACCGCCGCCATACCAGGGGCTCCAATAGGGATCGTTGAAGCCGCTCTGGATCACGCGCTCACGGCCCTGATCGACGCCGTAATCGAAGCGCACGATCAGATCGGCGGCCTCGGCAGTGGCAGGGGCATAACCCAGCTTCTGCAACTGGCCTGAAACCAGCGAGGCGTATTGCGAGAATTCGAGACCGCCCGCGTCACGCGGATCATCGGCGACGACGGCAAAGGTCTGGCCCTGCGGAGCGGGCAACTGGCTCTGGAAGCGTGAGACATTGGCATTGAACGATGACGCACAGCCGCCAAGCGCGGCGAGCAGCAGCGGAACAGCGGCCATGCCGACAAGACGGCGGCGCTTGTTCTGCAGGAACGATTTCATTTTGCGACTCCTCAACTGCAGTCCGCCGCACCGAAGCCCTTATGAACTTCCCGGACGCACGCCTGCTTTAGCATGCCGCTTGTATAGGTGGGAGGTGCTGAATGCACGTTGAATGGCGCCTGCAACATAAGTTGCAGGCGGTTCACGTTCGGCAATGATTCAGCTTGGCTATCAGCCTCTTACGAGGCCCAGCGCTGCGTAGGTGCGCGCCAGCGTCGGCCCCGCAAGATCGCGTGCTTTCAGCGCACCCTTGGCGAGGATCGCGTCGAGCGCTTCTCCGTCTACGCGCAGTTCGCGGTAGCGCGCGGCCATTGGCGCGAGCTTATCGACCAGCAGTTCGCCAAGGGCCGGCTTGAACTGGCCGAAGCCCTTGCCTTCGAACTGCGCCAGCACCTCGGCCGGCGTGGTGCCCGCCATCGCGGCATAGATGCCGACGAGGTTGTTTGCCTCTGGCCGTCCTGCCAGCCCTTCGACGGTGGCGGGCAGCGGTTCGGGATCGGTCTTGGCCTTCTTCACCTTCTGCATGATCGCGTCGGCGTCGTCGGTCAGGTTGATCCGGCTCATGTCCGATGGGTCGGACTTGCTCATCTTGGCGGTGCCATCGCGCAACGACATGATGCGAGCGGCTTCTGGCGGGATGATCGGATCGGGCAGGGTGAACACCGGCGCGTCTTCAGCAGCGAAGTCGTTGTTGAACTTCTGCGCAATGTCGCGCGCCAGTTCCAGATGCTGCTTCTGGTCCTCGCCCACCGGCACGTGGGTCGCCTGATAGAGCAGCACATCGGCGGCCTGCAGCACGGGATAGGTGAACAGCGCGACCGAAGCACCCTCTCGGTTCTTGCCCGCCTTGTCCTTCCACTGCGTCATGCGGTTCAGCCAGCCCATCCGCGCGGTGCCATTGAGCAGCCACTGCATCTCGGCATGAGCGGGGACTTGCGCCTGATTGAACAGGATCGACTTGTCGGGATCGATCCCGCACGAAACCAGTGCCGCCACCATCTCGCGCGTATTCGCCGCCAGTTCGGCAGGCTTGTGCGGCATCGAGATCGCGTGAAGATCGGCGAGGAAGTAGAGGCACTGTCCGCCTTTGGCCGACCATTCGTCCTGCATGCGCACCCAGTTCCGGATCGCACCCAGGTAATTGCCGAGGTGGAGATTGCCCGTGGGCTGGATACCGGAAACGATACGCATCGAATTGGCCTTCAGTTGGTGCGGCGCCGCCGCAGGAGAAGCTTGAGGTCGTCCTTCGAGAATGCTCCCGAAAGAACGGTGGCGAGCCCATAGACCACCACCCCGGACGTGACCAGTGCAGCCATCGCGGCAATGCGGATCGCCCATGTGCCATGGACATAGGGCATGACCAGTCCTTGGCCCGCCCACAGCACGCCCCCCATTGCCAGCGCCGCCAACGCCAGCCGCCATACCCGTCGCCTCAGCCGCGCATCGGCCACAAAATGCCCGCGCTTCACCAGCGTGCGATAGAGCATCCAGACATTGACGGTCGAGGCAATCGCGGTCGCCAGTGGCGGCCCCATGTGCTGCAGCGGCACGATCAGGATCAGGTTGCCGACAAGGTTCACGACCATCGAGATCGTGGCATAGCGCACCGGCGTCTTCGTATCCTGCCGCGCATAGAACCCCGGCGTCAGCACTTTCACCAGGATATAGCTCGGCAGACCGATAGAAAACGCGGCCAGCGCCTGTGCGGTATAGTGCGTGTCGGCTGCGTCAAACTTGCCATAGCCGAACAGCGCGGCGGCAATCGGTTCGCCGCACAGCACCAGTGCCATCGTGGCGGGCAGGGTGAGCAGCAGCGCCAGTTCCATGCCGCGGTTCTGCGTTTCCATCGCAGCGGCTTCCTCGCCCCCGCCAAGCTGGCGCGAGATCGTCGGAAGCAGCACCGTGCCAAGGCCGATGCCGATTAGCCCCAGCGGCAACTGGTTCAGCCGATCGGCCATGTAAATATAGGTGACGCTGCCATGCGCCAGCAACGACGCGGCGAGCGCGGTCGAGATCACGAGGTTGATCTGCACCGCGCCCGCGCCTGCCGCAGCCGGCAGGATCAGCTTGAGAAGGCGCTTCACTTCGGGCGAAAGGCGCGGACGGCGCAGACGCAGGCGCACGCCGTTTAAGCGGCAAGCCCATGCCAGCCACAGCAATTGCAGCGCGCCCGAGACCGACACGCCAATCGCCTGATTACGCGCGGTGATGAGCGGATCATCCGAATGAAAGCCGAGCAGCGCGACGATCAGCGTGACGTTGAGCAGGATCGGCGCAGCAGCGTTGACCCAGAACTTGTGCATCGAATTGAGAATGCCGCCGAACAGCGAAACGAGACTGATCAGCATCAGGTAGGGGATCGTCAGCCGCGAAAGCTGGACCGCATAGGCGAACTGGTCCGCGCTCACCCCGTTGAATTTGCCCGACAGAACCAACGTGACCGGCCAGGCGAACACTTCCAGCAGGACCGTCATCACGATCAGCACCGGCAATAGCACCGCCAGCGCAGCTTCGGCAAAGTCCAGCCCGTCACGCAGGCCGTTGCCTTCGGGATCGGCGACCTTCTGGTTGAACATCGGGATGAATGCGGCCGAAAACGCACCTTCGGCAAAGAGCGCGCGGAACATGTTGGGCAGCCGGAACGCCACCAGAAACGCGTCCGAGGCGAAGCCTGCGCCGACATAGCGCGCGAACAGGCTGTCACGCACAAGGCCCAGCACGCGGCTGAGCAGTGTCAGCCCGCCAATCGTGCCGGTGGCCTTGAGGAGATTCATACCACGTTCCCTTCCAAAGCCCGCTCATCCTGAGCTTGTCGAAGGATGCGCACCACGCAAGCCCTCATAGCCGGTCTGAGCGGGATTGGGAGAGGTCCGGGAATCAGGCTTCGCCAGCCGGAACCGCTTCAGCCGTGGCTTGCGCCTGTGCCAGCTGCTGCATGTAAAGGCCGTTGAAGTCGATTGGTTCGAGCATCATCGGCGGGTAACCGGCGTCGCGCACGGCATCGGCGATGATGCGGCGGGCGAACGGGAACAGGATGCGCGGGCCCTCGGCGAAGAGGAACGGGTGCGCCTGATCGTCGGACACATTGCGCATGCCAATGAGGCCGCAATAGGCGAGTTCGACGATATAGGCGGTGCCCTGCGTGCCTTTCGACGTCACGTTGATCTTCAGCTCGATCTCGTGGATCTCAGGCTGGATCACGCGCGCCGAAATGTTGAAATCGACCGCCATGTCGGGCGCTTCGGTCCACTGGAAGCTTTCGGGCGCGTTCGGATTCTCGACCGAGAGATCCTTCACATATTGCGAGATCAGGCCGATCGCGGGCGAGGTATCCTCACCGTTGGGGACCGGACCGCCTTCCAGATTGAGGTTCGAAATGATGTTGCCTTCGTCGGCCATGATCGGACTGCTTTCTGCGTGGGTTTCCCTTGGCGGCGCGCCTAGCACCACCGCAATCGTGCGGCAATGCGCCTTGTTTGGAGCGCAAACGCAACACCCCACCGAAATTTCGGCCCGCGTGATCGGCACCAACGGGCATCCACGCGTTGTTCATTTGTATTTCGTACCTATTTGAGGCACGTTGAAATGTGCCACAGGTGGTTGCCCCCGGCATTCGATCCATGGCCAGTTTCGGGATATCTGCGCGTGATTGTTCAAATTGTGATCCTGGCGATGATTGCGGCCTTCCTCGGCCTGCGTCTCTATTCGGTGCTTGGCCGCAGGCCTGAGCGTGACGAAGAGCCGATGCGCCGCCGCATCGAACAGCCCGACCCTTCGGCCAAGCAGTTGCCGCCAGTGGCACCGCGCGCGGCCGAATCGGGCTCAGCCAGTGCACGCCCGCGCGAAGTGACCCCGGCTGAACCGAACACGTTCGACAATTCGGCTGAAATCGGCGTTCGCGCGATCATCGCAGCAGACCGCCGGTTCGATCTTGCCCAGTTTCTCGCAGGCTCCAAGGCTGCCTACGGCATGACGCTGGAAGCGTTCTGGCGCGGCGACAAGGACGAACTGCAGCAGCTGTGTGACGCCGATGTCTACGAAGGCTTTGCTTCGGCCATCGACGCGCGCCTTGCTGCCAGCGAAACGGTTGATGCCCGCCTGATCCGCATCGATGAAGCGCGCATCGTCGCTGCCACGCTCGACGGCACGACCGCGCGAATCACCGTGCGCTTCCTTGCCGATATCGCTTCGATCACGCGCGATGCCGATGGCAATGTCATCGCGGGCTCGCTCGACGATGCCATCGAGGCGCGCGACCTGTGGACCTTCCGCCGCGATCTCACCTCGCGCGATCCCGATTGGCTGCTCGACGAGACTGACGAAGACTGAGACCGCATCGTGCCGGGGGCTGTTGCTGACATACACGCCCGGCGCGGGGCTGGCTGGCTGGTCTTTGCGGCTCTGGCACTTGCCTTGCTCGGCGGCTGCGTCCGTCTGGTTCCCGAAGGCTCGCGCCCTTCTCCGATTGCGCCGCCGATCAGTGGTACCGGCACCAAACCGGGAAATGCCGCACTCGCTGGCATCACTGCAGGACCTGTCGCAGCGGGTCTCGGCTTCAAGCCCGAAAATGCCGCCGCTGCCCTACGTTCTTTTGCAACGTCATGCCCTCGGCTGACAAAGCGCTCCGACAATTCCGGCCTCACCGCACCTGCCGATTGGGCGCCGGCCTGTGCGGCCGCCTCTGGCTGGCCCGAACCGCAAGCCGCACAGTTCTTCGCAAACTACTTTGAAACCGCCGAAGTGGGCGACGGCAGTGCCTTCGTCACCGGCTATTTCGAGCCTGAAATCGCGGGCGTACGCGTGCGCCAGCCGGGATATGACGTTCCGGTCTATGCCCTTCCTGCCGATCTGATCCGCGCCCGTCCAGGCGATGCGCAACCCTTGGCCGACGGCAAGATGCCGCTTGGCCGTTATGACGATGCGGGCGTGTTCGTGCCTTACTATGATCGCGGCCAGATCGAGGTTGGCGAACTGGCGGGCAAGGGCTTGGAAATCGGCTGGGCCGCCGATCCGGTCGAATTCTTCTTCCTGCAGATCCAAGGGTCGGGCCGCCTCCGCGCGCCCGATGGCAGCGTTGTGCGGCTGGGCTTTGCCGGACAGAACGGCCATCCCTACACCGGTATCGGTTCCCTGATGCGCGAGCGCGGGCTGATCGGCAATCAGCCGGGGCAGTATTCCGGCTCGATGCAGGGCATCCAGCAATACTTGCGCGATTATCCCGAGGCCGGCCGCGCGCTGATGCGCCAGAACCGCAGCTATGTGTTCTTCCGCGAACTCACCGGGGCAGGTCCGGTCGGCGCGCTGAACGTGCCCATCGCGGGACGCGCGACCGTGGCGGTCGATCCTGCCTTCGTACCGCTTGGCGCGCCGGTCTGGCTGCAGCTTGACCGCAAGGAAGCGAGCGGCCTGTGGGTTGCCCAGGATACCGGCGGCGCGATTCAGGGTGCAAACCGCTTTGACAGTTTCTGGGGTGCAGGTTCCGAAGCACGCCGGATCGCAGGCGGAATGAGCGCGCGGGGCCGGGCCCTTATCCTCTTGCCCAAGGGGACGCTCGCGCGTCTGAACCAGCGTTGATGAAGGCTCCGCGCGGCCTCTCGCCCGAAGAGGCGGCGCTGTGGGAGAAGGTCGCGGCGACCATCGTGCCGATGAACCCGGTGCGCCAGACCAGGCCGGTGCTTGCCGAACCTGTGGTTGTCCATACCCCGGCCCTGCCAAAGGCGATCAAGGGCCGCGTTCCGCTCGCCCGCCCCGCACCGCCGCCGCCATCTCCCGTCGCGCGACCACTCCAGAGCCATGGTCTCGATTCGACGTGGGATCGCAAGCTGGCGCGCGGCACCATCGTGCCCGATGTGACCATCGATCTCCACGGCCTCGGCCTCGATGCTGCGCACGGCCGCCTGAACGGCGGCATCGCGCAGGCGCTGGCCATGGGGTCGCGCGTGATCTTGCTGATTGCGGGCAAGCACCGCCCGCATGATGAACACGACGCGCGCGGATCGCGGCGCGGTGCTATTCGCGCCAAACTGCTCGACTGGCTCGCCCACAGTTCACACGCCAGCCAGATCGCCGCCGTCCGGCCCGCCCAGCCACGCCACGGCGGTGCGGGCGCGGTCTATATCGTGCTCAGGAAAGCGCGCTGAGCGCGATCCGCGTGTAGATCCGCTGCAGCACGCGCAAGTCTTCCATCGCCACGGCTTCGTCCTTCTTGTGCATCGTTGCATTGCACAGGCCGAATTCCACGACCGGACAGACGGCGCGCAGGAACCGCGCATCGGAGGTGCCGCCGCTGGTGGACAGTTCCGGATCGAGGCCCGTCTCGGCTTTCACCGCATCGGCAATGATCGTCGAAAAGGCCCCCGGCAGCGTGATGAAGCTCTCGCCCGAAATCACCGCACGGACTTCGCCCTTGTGGCGGCGGGCAATGTCTTCGACCATCTTGACCAGCGCGGCGCCGGAATGGAGGTCATTGAAGCGGATCGAGATGCGCGCCCGCGCCTCTGCCGGAATGACGTTGGTCGCGCGGTTGCCGACCTCCAGATCGGTTATCTCGAGGTTCGATGGCTGGAACCATGCGGTCCCGCCGTCGAGCACCAGAGCATCGAGATCAGCCAGCAGCGCGATCAGGCGCGGGATCGGATTATCGGCAAGGTGCGGATAGGCGACATGGCCCTGCGCGCCCTTGCAGGTGATCCACATGTTGACCGAACCGCGCCGCCCGATCTTGACCATGTCGCCCAGCCGCTTGGCCGAGGTTGGCTCGCCCACCAGGCACAGATCAGGCTCGGCCTTAAGTTCGCGGATAAGCTCGATCAGCGGCACGGTGCCAAAGCGTGCGGGGCCTTCCTCGTCACCGGTGATGATGAAGCTGAGTGTGCCCGCTTCTGCCGGAATGTCCGCCACCGCTGCGACCATCGAGGCAATCGAGCCCTTCATGTCGACCGCGCCGCGCCCATAGAGCAACTCGCCCCGGCGCTCGGCCTTGAATGGGCCGGACGTCCAGCCCTCGCCCGGTGGCACCACGTCGAGATGCCCAGCGAATGCGAAATGGCGCGACCCTTCAGGGCCTTGGCGGATGGCGAACATGTTTTCGACCGGACCGTCAGGCGCTTCACCGGCAACGAAGCGGTGAATGGTGAAGCCAAATGGTTCGAGCATCGCGGCAAGGCAATCGAACACTTCGCCGGTTGCGGGCGTCACGCTCGCGCAGTCGATCAGCTGTTCGGCAAGGGTGACGGGATCGAGCGAAATCACGCAGCTGGCTCCTCGAACTGCTGGATCACCCAGTCTTCGGCTTCGGCGGCCTCGGTCCAGGCCTGCATCCAGTCGTGCGTCCACACGGCGTCCATGTAGGTCAGCGCGAAGCCGGGGACGGGCACGCCGTAAGTCATGAAGCGCGAAATCACCGGGGCATAGAACACGTCGGCAGCGCCGAACGTGCCGAACAGGAACGGTCCGCCCTTGCCGAAGCGTGCGCGTGCCTCGGCCCAGAGCGTGAGGATGCGGACGATGTCGGCGCGGACTTCGGGCGTGATCTCCACGCCTTCCACGCGCTTGCGCATGTTCATCGGCATCGCACGGCGCAGCGGCAGATAGCTCGAGTGCATTTCGGCGACCATCGAGCGGGCCATGGCGCGGGCGACATCGTCCTTCGGCCAGAAACGGTCACGCCCGACCTTGTCGGCAAGGTAATCGACGATGGCGAGGCTGTCCCACACCACCGCTTCGCCGTCCCACAGGATCGGCACTTTGCCTGATGATGGCGCAAGGTCGTCGCCCTTGCGCATCGCGTCCCACTCCTCGCCATAGAGCGGGACCTTGATTTCCTCGAACGCGAGGCCCGACTGCTTGGCCGCGAGCCAGCCGCGCAGCGACCAGCTGGAATAATTCTTGTTACCGATGATCAGCTTCATGCAGCGTGCCCCGTTGCGTCGGAGAGGCGCGTAGCCGTTCAGCTTTGCGGTGTCGAGACTGAACGGGTTTACAGAGTTTACAGTGTCCAGAGAAGCAAGTGCGGGAACCTGGGCGACGATCCAGCGGACTTCTGCTTCGGTGAGGGTTTTCGGGCGTCGCATCGCGCAAAAGTGGCGCGCAGGCCCCGTGTAGGACAATGCAAAAGCCACCGGATTGGCGGGATGTTGGATTGACGCCGCGCACGGGTCGCGACTTCGCTCGACATGAACGGGACCGCCAAACAGCGTGGGCGGTCAGATCTCGCTGTCGGCCAGCACGGCGGCGCGCAGTTCCTCGATGCCCATCTTCTTTTCGGAAGAGGTGATCAGCACTTCAGGGAAGGCGGCGGTGCGCTTGCGGGCGGCGGCCACGGTTTCGGTATAGGCCTTGTCGAGTTCACTGGCCTTGATCTTGTCGGCCTTGGTCAGGACGACACGGTAGCCGACGGCGGCCTCGTCCATCATCCGCATCATCTCGCTGTCGACATCCTTGATGCCGTGGCGAGCGTCGATCAGGAGCAGCACGCGCTTGAGCACGACGCGGCCGCGCAGGAAATCGCGGACAAGCTTGCGCCATTGTTCGGTGACGCTGGGCGGAGCCTTGGCGAAACCGTAGCCCGGCATGTCGACCAGCCTCAGCAGGGTGGGATCACCCACCTCGAAGAAGTTCAGTTCCTGCGTGCGCCCCGGCGTGACCGAGGTGCGCGCGATCGACTTGCGCCCAGTCAGCGCATTGAGCAGCGACGACTTGCCGACATTCGAGCGGCCAGCAAAGGCAATCTCGGGCACTTCGGGATCGGGCAGGAACTTGAGCGCGGGCGCGGACTTGAGGAACTCGATGCGCCCGGCAAAAAGCAGACGCGCGCGTTCGATCAGTTCGGCCTGGACGAGTTCATCTGGGATTTCTTCGGGGTTCAAGGTGCTTTCGGCTTCCGGGTGGAAGCAGCCTTCTGTTCGCGGGTGACGACGCGATTGACGTCAATCTGGTCCTTGTCGGCTTGCGCCTTCAATTGCGGGTGCTTGCTGTAGAGATACTTCTGCTGGGCAATGGTCAGCAGGTTCGAGGTGATCCAGTAGATCAGCAGGCCAGCCGCGAACGGCGCCATCACGAACATCATGATCCACGGCATGATCGAGAAGATCTGCTGCTGCGCCGGGTCCATCGCGGCGGGCTGCAGCTTGAACTGCAGGTACATGGTGAAGCCGAGCAGGATCGCCAGCACGCCAATCGCAAGGAAGCTTGGCGGAGTGAACGGCAACAGGCCGAACAGGTTCAGCACGTGCAGCGGATCGGGCGCGGACAGATCCTTGATCCACAGCGCGAATGGCTGGTGACGCATTTCGATGGTCAGCACGAGCACCTTGTAGAGCGCGAAGAACACCGGAATCTGGAGGAAGATCGGCAGGCATCCGGCCAGCGGATTGACCTTCTCCTCCTTGTACAGCTCCATGATCTTCTGCTGCTGGGTCTGCTTGTCGTCCTTGTAGCGTTCCTGCAGCGCCTTCATCTTGGGCTGCAACGCGCGCATCGCCGCCATCGAGGCGAACTGGCGCTGCGCAATCGGGAACATCACGCCGCGCACGATGAGCGTGAGCAGGATGATTGCCACGCCGAAGTTGCCGACCTTGGTGAAGATCGAATCGAGCAGCCAGAAAATCGGCTTTTCGAACCAGCGGAACCAGCCCCAGTCGATCGACAGGCTGAAGTTCTGGACGCCCGCTGCCTCGTACTTCTCGAGAACCGCGTTTTCCTTGCCGCCGACGAACAGGCGCACGTTCTGCGACTGCGCCTTGCCTGGGGCAACCGACACCGAAGGGTAGATCAGGTCAGCGCGGTAAACGCCCTGCCCCAACGAACGGAACGCAGATTCCGCCTTGGCGCCGCCATCGGGAATGAGCGCGGAGAGCCAGTAGATGTCGGTGAAGCCGATCCAGTTGGCCGTACCCTTGAACGGCACGGTGCCGCCCTGCGCTTCGGCAACGGTCGAGTAATTGTTGTCGAAGTTCACCGAGCCATCGAACGCGCCGATGGGGCCCGAATGGACATTCCAGGTATCGAGGCTGGCGGTCTTGTCGGTGCGGTTGACCAGCGCGAAGGGCCTTACCACGACCGGCGCAGCGCCGGTGTTGGCGATGCTCTGCGTGGCGGTGATCATGTAGTCAGCGTCGATCGCGTAGCGGATCGCATATGTTTGCCCGGTGATGTTCGACCAACGCAAAGTGACGGGCGTCTGCGGCGTCAGCTTCGCGCCATCGGCGGTCCACATCGTGTTCGCATCGGGCGCGGCGACGCCTTCGCCGACCCAGCCAACTTGCGCGAAGTGCTGCGCGGGCGTGCCGGCGGGGGAGAACAGGCGAACCGGAGCGCTGTTCTTCTCAACCGCTTCGCGGTGACGGGCAAGCGTGACGTCGTCAACCAGCGCACCCTTGAGATTGATCGAGCCCTTGAGGCCGGGCGCATCGATGACGACGCGGTGCCCAGCGGCCAGCTCTTGCGAAAGATCCTTCTTCTCCAGCGCGATGTCGGCTGCGTTCTGCAGGCCACCTTCGCGCGTGGGCTTGGGCTTGTCGGTGCTGGAAGCGGGAGTGGCGGCAGGCGCGGTGGCCACGGCGGCGGCCTTGGGCGGCGCGGGGTAAAACCAGCGCATCGCCGATTCCCAGCCAAGGAGAATCAGGCCCGTAAGGACCACAGCCAAGATGAGGTTGCGCTGATTCTGCACCGTGTTTCGCGTCCTGTCAGTCAGGCCTGCGAGCATGCGCGGACCTTGGAATTTCTACATCAGGGCACGGGGTCATAACCGTGCCCACCCCACGGGTGGCAGCGCAATAGCCGCTTCGCCGCCAGCCAGCCACCCTTAATCGCGCCGTGTTTTTCGGCCGCCTCGATCGCATATTGCGAGCACGACGGACTGTAGCGGCACGATGGCGGCAGCACCCGCGATGGCCCGAGTTGCCAGCCGCGTGCGATGAGGATCAGCAGGCGTTTCACTTGCGCGGTTTTCGGGATTTGCCGGAGTCGGAGCGCTTGCGCGGGGGATCGCCCTTGCCCTCAGCCGCGCGCGCCAGTGCCACGGCGAGTTCTTCGCGCAGGGCGGCGAAATCACGCTCCACGCCGCCTTCACGGCCGATCATCACGTGGTCAGCGCCAGCGATTCCCGCGAGCGGCAGCGCTTCACGCAACAGCGCGCGGAAGCGGCGCTTCATGCGATTGCGGACTACCGCGTTGCCGATCTTCTTGGTGACGGTCACCCCGAAGCGCAAATCGGCTCCGGCGCTTTCGGGCACGACATCGCGGTTCACCAACAGCACGAATCCGGGCCTTGCGACCCGGATTCCGCGGTTGGCGGCAACAAAGTCCGCCCGTTTCCGGATGGTGGCGATTCGGGTCATGACCGCGACCGCCGATCCGGAAGCTAAAACGTCAGGCTTCAGGCCGACAGTTTCTTGCGGCCACGCGCGCGGCGGGCGGCGAGAATCTTGCGACCACCGACGGTAGCAGAACGGGTGCGGAAGCCGTGGCGGCGGGCACGCACGAGGTTGCTGGGCTGGAAAGTGCGCTTCATCTGTTTGCTCTTCTCGTTAAATATCGTGAACAGGCATCCATCGCCGCAAGCGCGACGTGCCGGAATCAGGTGCTGGCCGATAGGCGAAGGGCCACCTTGCGTCAACCCTGTGACCGAAGCGCGAGACGTTTCAATGCGTTGCCCCGCCTGCACAGAAGGGTTAGGCACGCGCCATGACTACACCCACGAGAGCAGGGGCGACAGCAGGGGCGGGCGAATCCGGTTTGCGCTGGTGGCAACGCGCCCCGCGCATTCCCACGCTGGCACTGTTTGCCGTGGTGGCTTTGGCCCTGCTCGGCACGTTCGCGCTGATTCTCGCTACTGTGGAGGCCGAGCGCACCCAGCGCGAGCAGGCCGCGCGCACCAGCGGCATCCTTGCCTCGCTGGACGAAATCGTGCGCGCGACGATGAGCGGGGAGACCGGGCAGCGCGGCTACTTCATCACCAGCGATACGCGCTACCTGGCGCCTTACCGCGAGGGTGCAGCCCAATATACGGCGGACCTGGCCCGGCTGCGCGAGCAGATGGGCAGCGACCTGCCCATCGAACAATCGCGCCTGCTGGCCGAAATCGGACGGCTGGGCGATGCCAAGTGGGCCGAAATGTCCGACGTGATCGACCTTGTCGCGCAGCGGCGCATTCCCGATGCCCATGCGCGCGTGCTGTCGGATGAAGGGCAGCTCGCCATGCAGGGCCTGCGCCGCGCGGTGGCGCGACTGGAGGACATCGAACGGGTCAAGCTGGACGAGGCGGTCGAGCGCGCGGCAGTGGCCGAATCGCGCATTCTGCCTTCGCTTGCGGCGCTGTTCGTGGTGATCGTCTGTGCGCTGGCGCTGGGCCTGTGGCAGGCGATCCGCAAGGCCGAGGCCGAGGCGCTGGCAGAAGGTGCCGCTGCCATTGCCGAAGCCCGCGACCGCGCCGATCTGCTCGCCAAGGAGCTGAACCACCGGGTCAAGAACCTGTTCGCGGTGATTCTGGCCATCGTGAAGATGAGTGCGCGGGGCGACACGGCTGCGGCCCCCGCTGTCGACCGCATCGCCAAGCGCATTCACGCCCTGGTGACAGCGCATGAGGTGACGCAAGGCACCGGGCAGGACCAGACGGTCGATTTCGCCGACCTCATCGGCAAAGTGATCGCGCCTTACAAGTCGAGCAGCGAGCGCTGCGAATTGACCGGCGGCACGATGGTCCTGCCGGGGAAGCATGCCGTACCGCTCGGGCTGGTGCTGCACGAACTGGTGACCAACGCGGTGAAATACGGTGCGTGGTCGCAGGCGGGCGGTTTGCTGCGGGTGACGTGGAGCCATGCAGGTGGGCAGGCGCGCGTGGTGTGGGAAGAGCATGGCGTGGCTACCTCGGCCCCGGAACCGGGACGCGAGGGCTTCGGCTCGGCCCTGATCCGCTCGTCCGAACGGCAACTCGACGGGACGATCGAGCGCCGCTTCGGCGAGAGCGGGATCGTGGTGGAAATGACCTTCCCGCTGATGGACGAGGGCGCCTGAGCGCCCCCGTCCGTTCAGCGATCAGTGCTTCGATTCGCGCGTTGGCTGAACCATGCCGGGAACGATGAAGCCGAGCGGGCCGGGCTCCATCGCGCGCTTCTTCAGTTCGCCCTTCATCCGGCCATATTCCTCTTCCATCTGCGGCGTGACCGTGGCGCGCGAATCGGCCAGTGCTTCGATGAAATCGGCATTGGTGACGGACTGGACATCGCCGCCCGCACGCCGGATGGCGTTGAGGCCAGCGCGGCGCACGACGTCTTCGAGATCGGCCCCGGTGAACCGGTCGGTCTCGGCGGCAACGCGGTCCAGATCGACATCGTCGGCCAACGGCATCGCCTTGGTGTGGATGCGCAGGATATGCGCGCGGCCTTGGGGGCTGGGCGTGCCGACATAGACCAGTTCGTCGAACCGGCCCGGCCTGAGCAGCGCCGGGTCGACGAGGTTGGGCCGGTTGGTCGCGCCAATCACGATCACCGATTGCAGCTCTTCCAGACCGTCCATCTCGGCAAGGATGGTGTTGACCACCCGGGCCGTGACTTGCGGCTCGCCCTGCCCGCTGCCACGTGCGGGCACGAGGCTGTCGATTTCGTCGATGAACACCACGCAGGGCGCTACCTGGCGGGCGCGAGCGAACAGCCGCGAAATCTGCTGCTCGCTTTCGCCAAACCACTTTGACAGCAGGTCGGACGACTTGATCGAGATGAAGTTGGCCTCTGCCTCCTTGGCCACGGCTTTGGCGAGCAGGGTCTTGCCTGTTCCGGGCGGGCCATAGAGCAGGAAGCCCTTGGCCGGACGGATACCAAGACGGTGGAAGGCCTCGGGGTTCTTGAGCGGCAGTTCGACGCCTTCGCGCAACTTCTCCTGCGCATCGTCCAGCCCGCCGATATCGGACCAGCCGATGGTCGGCGCCTGCACCATGACTTCGCGCATCGCCGATGGCTGGACGCGCTTCAATGCCTGCAGGAAGTCCTCGCGTTCGACGCGAAGGTTGTCGAGCACGTCCTGCGGAACCGTCTGCTGCTCGAAATCGAGCAGGGGCATGATCCGGCGCACCGCGTCGATCGCCGCCTCGCGGGTCAGCGCGGCAAGGTCTGCCCCGACAAAGCCGTGAGTGGTGCGGGCGAGTTCCTGCAGATCGACATCTTCGGCCAGCGGCATGCCGCGGGTATGGATGCCGAGGATCTCGCGGCGGCCCGATTCATCCGGCACGCCGACGACGATCTCGCGGTCGAACCGGCCCGGACGGCGCAGCGCCTCGTCGATGGCATCGGGGCGATTGGTCGCGGCGATCACGACAAGGTTGGTGCGCGAATGCAGCCCGTCCATCAGCGTCAGCAACTGGGCGACGAGGCGCTTCTCCGCCTCGCCGTGGACTTCGCTACGCTTGGGCGCGATCGAATCGATCTCGTCGATGAAGATGATCGACGGCGCGGCCTTGGTCGCCTCCTCGAACACTTCGCGCAGGCGCTTTTCGCTCTCGCCATAGGCCGAGCCCATGATTTCCGGGCCGTTGATGGTGAAGAACGAGGCGTCGCTCTCATTCGCCACGGCGCGCGCCAGCCGGGTCTTGCCGGTGCCCGGAGGCCCGTGCAGCAGCACGCCCTTGGGTGGATCGACGCCGAGGCGGGTGAACAACTCGGGATAGCGCAAGGGCAGTTCGACCATCTCGCGCAGCTGGCGGATGGTATCGCCCATGCCGCCGACGTCGTCATAATTGACGTCGGCACGGGATGAACGCGGTTCCTCGTATTCGGGGCGCAGTTCGACTTCGGTGTTCTCGTCGATATGCACCACGCCCTTCGGCACGGTGGACACTACCGTCAGGCGGATCTGCGTGAGAGCAAAGGCCGGTGCGTTGAGCATCTGGCGCAATTGCGGCGGCATGTCGTCGCGGCTGACCTGCTGCTGGCCCGCCGTGGCGACAAGGTCGCCCATCACCAGCGGACGCCCGGCAAAGTTGCGCTTGAGCGCGAGCGCAGGGCCTTGCAGGCGCAAGTCCTTCTGCGCGGGCGCAAAGACAACGCGCTGGGCGGGGCGCGAATCGATCTTGCGCACTTCGACATGCTCGCCCGACGCCACATCGGCATTGGCGCGCTGAAGCCCGTCGAGGCGAATCAGTTCAAGGCCCTCGTCCTCGGGATAGGGCTGGATCACGCGGGCAGCGGTCGAGCGCTTGCCGACGATCTCGATCACATCGCCCTCGGTCACGCCCAGCTGCGCCATCAGGTGGCGGCTGATACGCGCGATGCCGTGCCCGCTTTCTTCCTGCCGCGCGCCAGCGACTTGAAGGCGCAAGGTTCGCGCATCAGTCCGGGCTTCGGTTGCCGCATCTGCCATGAGTTGAAATCCCCTTGATCAGCCGTCTGGAACCGATGTGGGAACCCGGCGGCAGGATTTCAAACGCGGGAGCGGGGGGATGGTTGCGCAGAGAGGTCCGCCGACATTTCACCGGAGCGCCGCGAAGCCCGCAAATACCCGAATCATCAGGGCAAAAAAATGGCCCGGCAGTTGCCTGCCAGGCCGGAAAGTTTTGGGAGAGGATGCCTGAAAGGCAGCATCTGTATGCTTTACTCATGGATTTTGTGCAAGTGCGAAATGAACAATTCATGTTGCAGTTTTTGCAATTTGCGGCTTAAACTTCGGTAATGTCAGCATTTCATAGTTGTTTCAACCGAAACGAAACGGCCAATTACCATTCGCAATGGATTGTAGTGGCGGGTTGCGAATCACCATGTTGCGCTTGCGAAGCCGCCGATATGGATATTATCGCGCGCAACCGCGCTGGGTGTCGGGGCCTATCCGGCGGACTACTGCGAACGGATAGACCGTGTCGCTCATCCCGTCGGAGCATGTTTCGCGGCGCACTTCCAGTTCGATGGGCTTGCCGTCGATGGTGCCCGCATACGTCACGCCAGCGCCCGCATCCTTGCGGGTGACGGCAACGGCTGCGCCGTCTGGCACGTCCGGCGTGGAATAGGAAAGCCGCGCGCCCTCAACACTGGCCGACCAGAACGGCTCGGTCCCCACGGCGGTAAACTTCGTCGGCACCGGCGCTAGGATCGGCGGCGCGCGGCGTTCCTCCACCAGCGTGGCACTGGCGGCGGGCGTCGGCAGTGCGCTCTCGCTCGCCTCACCAGATGGCACGGCCTCTGGTGCGGGTGAACAGGCGGCGAGAAGCGCCAATGCGGGCAGGATTGCAGGAACTTTCATCCCGCCCCTGTCCCGCGCTGGCGCGCATTAGCCAAGCCTCAATGCGCCAGCAGCAGTGGGATCTGCGACCGGTCGAGCATTTCGCGCGATACCCCGCCCATCAGCAGCTCGCGCAAGCGGCTGTGGCCGAACAGGCCCATCACGATCAGGCCCGCGCCCACTTCGCGTGCGCATTCCTCGATAGTGAACGTGATCGAGCCGTTGCGCTCCTTCTCGTGCACTTCGGCGTGGATGCCGTGGCGCGAGAGGTAGCAGGCGGCGTCCGAGGCCGGGAACGTACCGTCCTTTTCGCGCACGGTCAGCAGGTGAACCGCGCCTGCCAGCCTCAGCAGCGGCAGCGCGGCGCGCAGGGCGTTGGCCGATTCATGGCCGCCGTCCCATGCGACCAGCACGGGGGTATCGAACGTGAGCTTGGGAAGCCCGCGCGGCACAGCGAGCACCGGGGCGCGGACGCCCAGCACCATCTCCTCAAGCGCGGGGTCCCCCAGCGTCGCCACCAGCACATCGGCGAAACGTGCCGCTGCGGCGGCGGCTTCGACCCGGCCCTGATCGTCGATTGTCACATCGAAGGGCACGTCCTGCGGGCCGAGGCGCGCATCAAGCTCGCGCGCAAGCTTCTCGTCCAACTCGCGCGCTTCGCTGATCGCTGTGGCGGAGATGGCGGCACCGCCGAATGGCTCCCACACCGCCATCTGCGCAAAAGGCGTGGCGATCTGGAAGGTGACGTGGCCGCCGGTGGCGCGGGCCAGCGCGAGCGCGCTTTCGACGCGGTCACCTTGGGTTTCGGATGTGTCGACCGGGCAAAGAATGGAGCGCATGGGGATCCTCCTGTCGTGTGATCCCCCACCGTCACCCGGCATGGTGCGCCTCACCATGACCTGCGTCAATTCGCACGCAATTTTGAGAGGGTTGCCGAGTGTGGGTGTTGGGTTAAGGCGGGCAGCGCGGGTTCAGGAGGACGGATGACCTATTCGGCGGTGATATTCGATTTCGGCGGGGTAATTACCTCGTCGCCGTTCGAGGCGTTCAACCGGCTGGAGGCGGCGCGCGGGTTGCCGCAGAATTTCGTGCGGCAAGTGAATACGGTGAATGGTGATACCAACGCCTGGGCGCTGTTCGAACGTGCCGAGATCGGTGCTGCGGAATTCGACCGCCGGTTTGCAGCCGAGGCGCGGGCCCTGGGGCATGAACTGGACGGCGCGTCGGTGCTGGCGGTGCTGGCAGGCGCGGTGCGCCCGGCGATGGTTGCGGCGCTCGATAGGCTGAAGGCGAAGGGCTACCGGCTGGGCTGCATCACCAACAACGTCCCCTCCGGCCACGGCGCAGGCATGGCCCGCAGTTCCGATGGACGCGACGAACTGGAGCAGATCTTCGCGCGGTTCGAGCATGTGATCGAGAGCAGCAAGGCCGGGGTGCGCAAGCCCGATCCGCGCATTTACCTGATGATGTGCGAGGCGTTGGGACTGATGGCGGAGGACTGCGTCTATCTCGACGACCTCGGGATCAACTGCAAGCCAGCGGCGGCGCTGGGGATGCGGGCGATCAAGGTGACGAGTGGCGAGCAGGCGCTGGCGGAATTGGCGGCGGTGCTGGGGGGTGGGTTTTAGGGGTGGATTTCCGCCGGGAATGGACTGGCTGAAGTCGACGCCATTGCGGACATTTGACGCTACTCTGAAGGCGAGAGGGCTAAGTCTGCCCCTCCAACACATTCCTGCTCTAAAGAGCTGCGCCGAAGCCTGCCATAGCTCAAAGCAAAAACCCCGTTCGTCCTGAGCCTGTCGAAGGATGCGCGCAGGCGTTGGGCTGGGTGATTGTGACCTCTCGGTAACGCGGGACATTGGGGTGTCGGGGTTCCGCCCGTTTCGGGGGGTTGGCGCGCGTCCTTCGACAGGCTCAGGACGAACGGATTTGGGTGTGTTGGGCGGGGTTGCCCCGCGAAATCCTCCCTGTTTTCGCGTAGCGCAAACGGGGAGGTGGCAGTCGCCGCAGGGGACTGACGGAGGGGTTGCTGCCCCTCCACCACCAGCTACGCTGGCGCTCCCCCTCCCCGTTTGGCCTGCGGCAAAACAGGGAGGATTTTACGATCCATCCATCCGCAATTCACCTGCGCGGCGGAACAGTTCCAGCACCACCGGGTCGCTCTCCGTGGCGCGGATCGCGGCTTCGAAGCGGATCGTGCGGGTGGGGCGGGGGAGTATCTCAGCGAGGGTGCCGCATTCCAGCAGCGCGCGCACCATCGGTTCAGGCAGGACTGCCGCGCCGCCGCCGCCACCGATGATCTCGATCAGGGTGCGCACGTTGTTGCAGGTGCTGATCGAGCGCGGGGTAAGCGCGTTAAGCGCGAGCGTTTCCAGCATGACCCCGTGCAGCGGCGAGTGGCTGGGGATCGACCAGACCGGCAGGCTTTGCGCGAAGCCGCCCGCCTCGGCAGTGGCGCGGCTCGCCACCCAGACCAGCCCGACCGAGCCGATCTCTGCCGTGCGGATGCCGGGGCTGGCGACAGGGCCTGCGAGCAGCGCCATGTCGATGGTGCCGCCCAGGACCTGCGTCAACATGCGCGCGGTGAGGTCGAGTTCGATCTCCAGCGTTACGCCGGGCAGGTCGCGCTCTACCGCGTGGACGAAGCCCGGCAGGCATGATGCCGCCGCGATCTCGCCGCTGCCGATACGCACGGTGCCGGTCGCGCCTTCGAAGCCCGAGGCGGTGAGCAGGGCCTTTTCGAAGCCTGCCCACAATGGTTCGCATTCCTTGACCAGCCGCCGCCCGCGCGCGGTCAGCACCATATTTCGCCCTTCCCTCCGGAAGATGGCGATGCCAAGCTGCTCCTCGATTTCGCGGACGCGCGCGGATATGGCAGGCTGCGTTGTGTTCAGACGCTCTGCCGCCGCACGAAAGGTGCCAAGGCGCGCGATCCACAACAGGGTTTCGAGGTGATAGATGGCGATGCGCTTCATTCGATCAGTAAGTCTTATCGAATCAGATAAAAAACAATCGCTCTTTTCAATTCATTGTCCGTGCTATCGGCCCGCCTGAACGCAGGAGAGATTTCCCGATGTCGAAGAAGCTTTATGCCGATGCCGCAACCGCGCTTGACGGTTTGCTGCGCGATGGTCTGCTGATTACCTGTGGCGGCTTCGGCTTGTGCGGCGTGCCCGAGCGCCTGCTCGATGCGGTGCGCGACAGCGGCGTGAAGGACCTGACCTTCGCCTCTAACAATGCAGGCATCGACAACGAGGGCATCGGCAAGCTGCTGCGCACGCGGCAGGTAAAGAAGATGATCGCGTCCTACGTGGGCGAGAACAAGGAATTCGAACGCCAGTATCTTTCGGGTGAACTCGAAGTCGAATTCTGCCCGCAAGGCACGCTGGCCGAGCGCATGCGCGCCGGTGGCGCAGGAATCCCCGGCTTCTACACCAAGACCGGCGTCGGCACGCTGGTGGCCGAGGGCAAGGAAACCAAGGTTTTCGACGGACAGGAATATGTCCTCGAACGCGGCATCGTGTCCGACCTCGCGTTGGTGAAGGCATGGAAGGCGGACGAGACTGGCAACGTCGTGTTCCGCAAGACCGCGCGCAACTTCAACGTGCCTGCCGCAACCGCTGGCAAGGTCTGCGTCGTCGAGGTCGAAGAGATCGTGCCGGTGGGCAGCCTCGATCCCGACAGCATCCACCTTCCGGGCGTCTATGTGCACCGCCTGATCGTGGGCGCGCCCTATGACAAGAAGATCGAGTTCCGCACCGTGCGCGAGCGCGAAGCGGCGTGATTCACCGCGCGCTGCCTTCTGCGGCGGTGCTGGCGCTGGCTGCGTTGCCGCTTGGCGGCTGCGTGGCGGCAGCGCTGGTGCCGATTGCAGCAAGCGGCGCTGTGGCCAAGCGCACCTCCGATATCGGCAAGGAGCGCAAGGGCCGGAAGTCGGTCAAGCCGGTGGTGACTGTGGGTAGCGATGCGGTGCTGCCGCCCGCGATCGTCGCGCCTGCGGATGCAGAAGAGCCGGCTCCGGCAGCGGAAGCACCGCAAACCGGCGATGACGACGGCTTTGCCGCCATGAGCGCGTGGGTCATGGCCGCTGGCGGCGCGCCTTCTGGCAAGCCGGTGCAGTCCGCCCTGCTGGAGCAGCGCAGCCTGGCCGCACTGCCCCGCACCGAAGTCTGCAGCGACCAGCGGCGCGCGCTTCTGATCGATCTGGACCTGGGCGAAAAGCCGTTCGATCTGACCGATCCGCCCTCGCCCGCGCCAGGCCTGGCCGATCATCTGCGCACAATACGCGGCACGGGCGTGGCGGTGGTGTGGATCGCCGCGTTGCCAGAGGCCGCATCAGCCGATCTTGGCACGATCCTCAAGGCGACCGGGCTGGACCCGCTGGGGATCGACCGCACGCTGCTGCTCCGCCAGGGTGAAACGCGCAAGCAGCAGATCCTCAATCGCGCCGCCGAGGACTGGTGCGTGCTGGCCATCGCGGGTGACCGCAAGGGCGATTTTGACGAAGTGTTCGATTATCTGCGCAATCCGGATGGGCCGGTTGCGCTGGCGCTGGAGCAGCATGTCGGGGCCGGCTGGTTCCTCGTGCCGCCCCCTATCCGTTAAGTTCAGCAGGAAGACACACAATCCATGACCACGCATGACGGGCTGAAAGCAGGCTGGAGCCGCGACCAGATGGCAGCGCGCGCCGCGCAGGAACTGCAGGACGGGTTCTATGTGAACCTCGGCATCGGCATCCCCACGCTCGTGGCGAACCACGTGCCCGAAGGCATGACGGTGACGCTGCAATCGGAGAACGGGATGCTCGGCATCGGGCCGTTCCCTTATGCGGGCGAAGAAGACGCCGACCTGATCAATGCGGGCAAGCAGACCATCAGCGAGCTGCCGCAGTCGGCCTATTTCGACAGCGCGCAAAGCTTCGCCATGATCCGTGGCGGCAAGATCGACCTGACCGTGCTGGGCGCGATGGAAGTGGCCGAAAACGGCGACATCGCTAACTGGATGGTGCCCGGCAAGATGATCAAGGGCATGGGCGGTGCGATGGACCTCGTCGCGGGCGTCAAGAAGATCATCGTGGTGATGGAACACGTCGCCAAGGACGGCAGCCCCAAGTTCATCCCCGCCTGCACCCTGCCGCTGACCGGCGTGGGCGTGGTCGACATGATCGTGACCGACCTTGCGGTGTTCGCCCGCGCGGATCACAGTTCGCCGTTCAAGCTGATCGAGCTTGCGCCCGGCGTCAGCGCAGAGGAAGTTCGCGCGAAGACGACCGCGCATTACGTCGATTGATTTCAGGAGAACGCCCGATGAGCACCGACCTCGCCTCCATTCCCCTCGCCCGCCTCGATGGCAGCGCGGACAGCCTTGCCAATCATGCGGGCAAGGTCCTGCTGGTGGTCAATGTCGCCTCCAAGTGCGGGCTGACCCCGCAGTACGAAGGGCTCGAGGCGCTGTTCAAGGCCAAGGCCGCCGACGGCCTTGAAGTGCTCGGCTTCCCCGCCAACGATTTCGGCGCGCAGGAGCCCGGCACGGCTGAGGAAATCACCGAGTTCTGCAAGCTCAACTATGGCGTGTCGTTCCCGCTGTTCGCCAAGGGCGATGTCAGCGGCCCGGCCAAGCAGCCGCTCTATGCCGCGCTGACAGAAGCTCTGCCGGCCAAGCAAGGCCCGGCCGAGGAGTTCCGCGAAAAGCTCAAGGGCTATGGCATGACGCCAACGCAGGACCCCGAAGTGCTGTGGAACTTCGAGAAGTTCCTGATTGCGCGCGACGGCACCGTCGCCGCGCGCTTTGCGCCGGGCGTTACGCCGGACGATCCCGCGCTGGTGGCCGCGATCGAGGCCGAACTGGCGAAGTGATCCGCAGGTTGTGATTTGGTCATGGGGCGTTAGGTTTGCGTCCCATGACTTACACATTGATCACCGCAAACCGGAACTACTCCAGCTGGTCGCTGCGCCCGTGGGTGCTGATGAAAGCGCTCGGGATCGCATTTGACGACCGGATCGAACCGTTCACCAAACCGGCCAACTACGACGAGTTCCGCGCCTTCTCGCCCACCGGGCAAGTGCCGGTGCTGATCGATGGCGCGCGCACGGTGTGGGATTCGCTGGGCATCGCGCTCTACCTTGCCGAGCGCCACGCAGGCGTCTGGCCGCAGGACGAAAGTGCCCGCGCCTTTGCCATGTGCGCCGTCACCGAAATGCACGGCGGCTTTTCGGCACTGCGCAATGATTGCACGATGAATGTCGGCGTGCGGGTAAAGCCCCGCCCGATGAGCGCGGCGCTGCTGCGCGATGTGGGGCGCGTGCGCGAGATCTTCGAGGAGGGCCTGGCGCGTTTCGGCGGGCCGTGGCTGGCGGGGGCGGAGTTCACCGCACTCGATGCCTTCTACGCCCCGGTCGCCTTCCGCATCCGCACTTATGGGCTGGACATGGGAGCGGGGCAAGCGTGGGTGGATCAAGTGCTGGCCCACCCGGCGATGCTGGAATGGGAAGCCGAGGCGCTCGCGGAAAGCTGGCGCGAGGTTGGGCACGAGGCGGAACTGGCGGAGTGCGGGGAGATCGTGGCGGACTACCGGGTGGGGTGATGTGCAGGCCGTAACCCTGCTCTCTCCCCCGCAGGGGAGAGGGCTAGACGCCCCCTTCGCCCTCACCCTTCTCCCGCGCGTTGAGCTTGGCCCACAGGCCTTCCGTGCCCGCTTCCATCGCGTTGTTCACGTATTGCGAGGCGACGAGCCAGCCCTTGAACGGGCGTAGCGTAGCGAGACAGCCGAGGCCGAGGATGGGGACCGAGGTGATCACATGGACCCACCATGGCGGCGAATAGGCGACTTCGAGCCAAACGACGAAGAACGTCAGCGGGAAGGCGGTGATGCACAGGGCGAAGAACGCAGGGCCATCGTCGGCATTGGCGAAATCATAGTTCAGCGCGCATTCCGGGCAGGTTTTCTGCAGCTTCAGCCAGCCACCAAACATCGAAGCCTTTCCGCAGCGCGGGCATAAGCCCTTGAGGCCGCACCGGAAAATCCAGTCGAACTTGGGGTTTTTGGTGAAGATGGCCATGGTGCAGTTCGCGTCCCTGATGTCTTGCGCCGTCCTTATGCCCCGCGCGCGCCTTGGCAAGCCCGAAGGACATTGCGGAACGAAACGGCGCTTCGAGCGATGACAGTTTGTGTCAAAACTTTTCCAGCGTTTCCGCGCCCGGTTCCTCGATGTGCTCGCATCGATCTACATCTATAACGAGCATCGCGGTTATACGTCACTCGACCGCGTGATCGATGCGGTGCGCGTGCGCTGCCCCGATGATCCATCCTTTATCGCCGCAATCGAGAAGCACCGCGGGGACGAGCGCAAACACTACGTCATGTTCAAGCGCTGGTTCGAACTGCAGGGACGTATGCCGCTCAGCGTCGACACCACGTGCGGCCACATCGACCGTTTCATCGAAAAAGTGTTCGGCTGCTCTATCGACGATCTAGATACGCAGGGTGTGATCGCCAGCCCTGAAGCGTTCGAGCGGCTGTGCCGCGTGATCATGCTGACCGAACAGCGCGGAATGCGGCAAGTTGAAGTGCTGCTGACCAATAGCCATGTCCGTTCCGACAAGGCGATGAAGCGTATTTTCGAGGTGGTCGAGAAGGATGAGCCGGACCACTGGATGCCCTACGCGGGCTGGCTCGACCGGCAAGGCCCGGCCAAGGCGATGTGGCGCGAACGCTGGGCGGACTACTGGATTCACAAGTCCTTGATGCTGGTGAAACTGCCCAGCCTGTTCCTGCGCCGAGCAACCCCGCGCATGGCGGCGTGGCCGGATGCGGGGGAGGGGAGTTTGTTAGACAGCGCCCGGAGCGCGCGCTAATCTCCCGCCGGGGGAGAACGCAATGGCAATAGAGGATCGCAGGCCCAGCCTGTTATCGCGCATCGTGCGGGGGGCGCTGGTTACGCTGTACCGCGCGCGCGGGTGGAAGGCGCAAGGCACGCCGCCTGCCGATGGCCGCTGCGTGATCATTGCCGCGCCGCACACGTCCAACTGGGATTTCCTCTATTTCATCGGGCTGACCGAGGATCTTGGGATCATGCCGCACTTCATGGCCAAGGACAGTCTGTTCCGCTGGCCGATGGGCCGGTTCATGCGCGATATGGGCGGGGTGCCGGTGGTGCGCTCGGCAAGGGCGAACGTGGTCGATGCGATGGTGGCTGAATTCGCGCGGCGCGACCGCTTCATGCTGACCATCGCGCCCGAGGGGACGCGCGGCAAAGTGGGGCAATGGCGCAGCGGGTTCTATCACATCGCGCTGAAAGCGGGCGTGCCGCTGGTCGTCGGCATGATGGACTATGGCACGAAGACTGGCGGCCTCGGCCCGGCCATCTGGCCATCTGGCGACTATGAGGCCGACATGGCAAAGATCTTCGACGTCTATCGCACGGTTACCCCCCGCCACCCGGCGCGGGGCCTCACGAGCCTGCCGGAGAATGCGGATGCCTGACACCCTGCTGCTCGCCCTGATGATCAACGTCGCCATTCTTGCGGCGGGAATGCTGGTGTTGTGGCGGGTTTCGGTAAAGATCGGCGATGTCAGCTTCATCGACGCGGTCTGGGGCGGCGGCATGGGCGTGCTGGCGCTCACATCGTGGCTGCACGTTCCGGGCGGCGCGGGCGCGCGGGCGAGCCTGATCGCCGCCATGGCCGCGATCTGGGCAGCGCGGCTGGCGTGGCACCTCTACACCCGCTGGCGCGCGCATGGTGAAGACCCGCGTTATGCGAAGATGCTCGGCAAGGCGCGGGCGGAGGGGCGCTTCGGTTCCGCAGCGCTCAAGTTCGTATTCGCCCCGCAAGCGCTGCTGCTGTTCATCACCTGCCTGCCCGCGCAGATGGGCGTGCTGGCGAGTTCAACGCCTGCGCCGCTGGGCGCTCTGGCGTTTGCGGGCGCGGCGCTGTGGCTGCTCGGCATCACGTTCGAGGCGGTGAGCGATGCGCAATTGAACGCCTTCCGCGCCGATCCCGCCAACAAGGGCAAAGTCCTCAGCACTGGCCTGTGGCACTACACCCGCCACCCCAACTACTTCGGCGATGCCTGCGTCTGGTGGGGCATCTGGCTGGCCGCCGCCGAGGCTGGACTGTGGGTCGCGCTGGCAAGCGTGGTGGGGCCTGTGTTCCTGACCTTCACGCTGACGAAGTGGTCGGGCAAACCTCTGCTGGAAAAGGGCATGGAGGAGCGACGGCCGGGGTATAAGGCATACGTGGAGCGGACTTCGGGGTTTGTGCCGTGGTGGCCGAAGCGGGGGTAGTTACCTTCCCTCCCCCGTTCGTCCTGAGCTTGTCGAAGGACGCGCGGTAACGTCCGTGCGGACGAAGTCAGCGCAAACGCTCAAGTTGCGGCCAGAGTATGCGTCGAAGGTATCAAGACCCAAAATCGCGCGGGTCCTTCGACAGGCTCAGGACGAACGGGTTTTGTTAATTTGTTGTGGGGTTTAGCCGACCCGCGCGGCCCGCATCTCCTGCGGCACGCTTCGCACCGGCACCACACTGATCCAGCTTTCCAGTGCATCGATGTCAGTCGGGCCGGTCACCGTCTCAGGCTTGCCGGTGAAGCCCGAGAAGCCATCGCCGCCGAGGCCGAGGAAGCCGTTCACCGTCACGCGGTAGCCCTTCGCCATGTCCAGCGGCTGGCCGTCCAGCGTGATCGAGACGATCCGGTCGCCCGATGGCCGCGCCGGATCGTAGGTGAACGCGAAGCCTGTCGAGGGGGCCAGCACCTGCTTGGGGCCGGTGTCGTCCAGCCCCTCTTCCAGCGCGGCCTTGATCTGCGCGCCGGTCATCGTCTCGGTCACCACGTTGTTGCCGAAGGGCTGGCACAAGTAGATGTCGCCGAAGGTCAGCGTGCCGTCGGCGGTGGGGACCAGCGGGGCGCGGATGCCGAAGGGGTTCATGAAGGCGATCTGCGCGCCCTTGTCGCGCGTGGCGCCGAGTTGCGCGTCAGCGATGAGGTTGCCCAAGGGGCCGCCCGCGCCGCCTTCCGCGCCTTCGTTCTTGGGGGCAGCGCGGTCGATCTTGCCGATGGGGCGCTGGGTGTATTGCTTTGACGCTTCGACGTATTTCGCGACGTAGCCGGCAACGTCAGGCCGGGGCTGGAACTGCGGGAACAGCGGCGTGTTGGCCAGCGGCCCGCGTGACGAGGTGTAGGGCACCGACTGCACGATCACGTTCTTCGCCGCCTTGGAAACGACGCGGCCGACCAGTGGATCGATCTTCAGCGTGATGTCGGTGACCAGTTCGCCATAGACGCCCGCGCTGGTCAGCAGGAACGGCTTTGCCGGATTGAGCGCTGCGTAATCGCAGACATAGGCCCAGTGGGTGTGGCCCGAGACGACCACATCGACGCGGGTATCGAGCCGGTCGAGGATCGGGCGGATGTCTCCGGCGAAATCGGTGCAACCTTGCGGGTCCGGCTCGCCCTTGGTGCGCCCGCCCTCGTGGATCAGCACGACGATGGCGTCCGCGCCTTGCTCTTTCAGCTTGGGCACGGCGGCGTTGATCGTGTCGGCCTCGTCCGCGAAAGTCAGGCCCGCGATGCCGGTCGGGTTGACGAGATTGGGCGTGCCTTTCAGCGTCAGCCCGATCACGCCCACGGTCACCGCGCGCCGCCCTTTGCCGAAAGTGCGCAGGCCGGTGGCGGGGAACAGCGTCGTGCCGTCTGCCTTGACCGTGCTCGCTGACAGGTAGCGGAATTTGGCCCCGGTGAATGGCTCCAGCGCGCAGGGCTGCTTGGCCGTGAACCTGGCGCAGCCGCCGTTCTGCATCCGCAGCAGTTCGTCCTGCCCGCGGTCGAATTCGTGATTGCCCACCGCGTTAAAGTCGACGCCGATGCGGTTCATCACCCCGATGGCGGGTTCGTCGAGATAGAGCGAGGACGCCAGTTGCGAGGCGCTGATCATGTCGCCCGCCGAGACGGTCAGCGATTGCGGGTGGGCTGCGCGGATGGAATCGATGGCCGAGGCGAGCCACGCCGCGCCGCCTGCGGGCACCGGGATCACGCCGCCCTTGCCGTCTGCCACGTTGACCGCCTGCCGGGGCGGTTCAAGGCTGCCGTGGAAATCGTTGATGCCGACAATGCCCACTTCGACCGGCCCGCTGTCGCGACTGGCCATCGGTCCGGCGCAGGCGGCCAGCGCTCCGGAAAGGCCGAGAGCCAGGATCAGGCGGGCGGACAAGCGCATTGATGGGCGACCTTTTCGTAACGTGTGCAACCGGTTGGCCCGCGCCTTAGCGCATCTGCATTGCAGCTAGAAGGCGTGATCTCACGCAGGCATGAGCAACAGACGTTGTCTGGCGTGCGCCGCATCCCTACAATGGGGAAAAATACCCTCAGGCAGGAACCCCGCGCGCCATGGCCCCAATCCGCAGCGAAAATGATCCGGTGCGCGCCCGCATTATCGAGGCGGCGCAGGCCATTGCCGAGGAACGCGGCGGCGGCGGCATTACCTTTTCCGAACTGGCGGCGCGGGCGGGCATCTCGCAGACCAACCTCTCGCGCTATTTCGACACGCGCGAAGCGCTGATGGAGGCATTGGCCGACCATTGGTTCATGCCGATGGTGGACATCATGGAGGAGGTGCTGGGCAGCGATCTGCCGCCCCGGCGCAAACTTTACGAGTTCTTCGCCCGCCGCTTCGTGGCCCTGCGGCGCAAATGGGAGGCCGATCCGGTCAGGCTCCAGTCCAACATCGAGATCGGCAACGAGTATTTCGAACAGGTCCGCAGCTACATCGACCTGGCCGACCACTACCTGGGCGAGATTATCGGCGAAGCTATGAGCGACGGGGCTTTTGCAGGGCTTGGCGTGGACGAGACGATCAGCCTGGTGAACCAGATGGTCGCGCCCTATTGCGCGCTCAACACCACGATCATGTTCATGGAGCGCCTGAGTGAGGACAAGCTCGCGCGGATCATCGACGCGGTGTTCGACGGCCTCTCTGCCACCGATCGCGGCGCGCGTGCGGTCACGGGTTTACGCGCCGCCTGACCGATCAGGCCTGCGCGCCCAGCAGCACCTTGCGCATGTCGCCACCGTGACGGCGGTGCAGCACGAACAGCGTTGCGAACAGGACTACGCCGCCACCGACAAAGGTGATCAGTCCGTGCGCGATGGCAGCAGGCGACCACTTTCCGCGCCAGGCACACCACAATCCCGACAAGGCGAGAAGTGAGGTAAAATCAGCGTTGAACTGGCCGGGCCATGCGCCTTTCGCCATATCGCCGAAGAAGACCGGAAAGAGGTTCAGCCCATGGTTCGCGGCAACCACGACGGTAAACGCGACCAGCGCAGCCCAGACACCAACCAAAAAAATCCGAAACAGCATGACGCTCTCCCCTTCGTCCTGAACGGGAAGATAGCTCAGGCCGCAGCCTTGCACCAGTTGCCGCGCCGCCCCTTCCAGTGCTCGGCAAGGCCTTCGGCTTCCAGCGTTGCGCCGAGGCTTTGCCCGGCCCGCGTGACCACACGCAGCGCGCGGCCGTAGCGGTCGGTCTCTCGCCCGCGCACTTCGAGCGTGAACGGTCCTTCACTCAGCATCTGCGCCAGTCGCCGCTTTGCCCGATCACCCAGCGCGGCTTCCTCGGGACAAGCGGCACGCGAAGTTTCAGGCGTGTTGATGTCGGCGATGCGGATCTTGGCGCCTGCGTACCAGAAGGTATCGCCATCGACGACGCAGGTTATCCGCTGCGCCGATCCGCAGGCTTCGAAGCGGGCGCGCTCGGGATCGGCGGGCGGATTGGCGGAGGACATGCCGGGCATGACAAGCATCAGCGCGGCGGCGAACGACAGGGTTTTTGTGGCCATGACCCGCTCGTGCGCGGGAGTGCCGCCACATGCGCCTCCGTATTGGCCCGCTGGGTTACCGTCCCTAGCGCCCGCCCCTAGCGCGGGCGCTTAGTGGTAACCACCGGCTAACGAATTGGTGCAATGCTCTCGCTCATGTTCGGACCGCGCCTCACTTCCGTTTTTGCCAGCCGCTGGAAGGCGGTGTGGTGGGCGCTCTCGATGCTGGTCTTTGCCTACTCGGTTGTGCCAAGCCCTGAGGAGCATCCGGCGGAGAAGGCGGCGAAGGCCCATGTCGATCCTTGGGCCAAGGATACCAAGGCGGACTGACCGGCTATTTTCCCGAGAACAGGAAGCCGACGGCTGCCATGATGCAGGCGAAGGCCGCAAAGTGCCGCCAGTGCAGCGGCTCCTTCAACACCAGCACCATGAACAGCCCGAAAATGACCAACGCAATCGCTTCCTGCGCAACTTTGAGCTGCCCAGCGCTCCAGCCGTTGAGCGAGCCGATGCGGTTGGCGGGCACGGCAAGGCAATATTCGAACAGCGCGATGCCCCAGCTGATCGCAATGACTGCAATCACGGGCCGTGCCTCGATTGCCTGCGGTCCGCCTCGTATGTGCCAATACCACGCGGTTGTCATGAACAGGTTCGACAGGACGAGCAGTGCGATGGTGGCCATGGCGTCCGGGTGCCTTTGATGCTGCGCCAAGGCAAGACCATGTCCTCCGTCTTGGCCGAATCTTAACCGATAGGCGGCATTGTCCTGCCGAGAATGTCGCCAAAGGGACTGACGACTTGAGCGCACCCATGCCACGAAGCCAGCTCGCAATGCTTTTGTTTGCCGCAAGCGTGCTGGTCTGCGCCGCGCTGGTCGCCGCCAACTTGCGCGGCGAAGGCCAGACCGAAGCCCTCGCCACGGCTGTCGCCTCCGAAATTCAGCCGGCAGTGTCCCAGTTTGGCGAAGACAGTTCCCCGCCAGAACCCGGTCAGGGCAAATTGCTCGGCCATGTGGAGCGCAACGGCGAAATGGTCGAAGTTCGCGAGATGGTGCCGGACGAAGAACCCGCCTTTGGCGAACCCGACATCGACGCGGAACCGGCCGAAGACAGCGCGCTAAGCCCAGACGCCGCTTCCGCCGTGCAACAGGACCGTCAACCTGGCTGAATCAGCCGGGTGTCTCAGTCCTCGACGCCACCTTCACCGTACATGCCCTCTTCGTCGTCATCGCTGCGTTCGCCGCGATAGGCGCTCATGTCGATCACGCCGCTGCTGACCATCTGATTCATGTGGTCGACAAGATCCTGCGCGTCGCCTGAATCATCATCGCCGCCGTGCACGCGTTCAGTCTCACCTTGTTCGCCGAGCACGCTGGTGGCGCGGGCAATGGCCTCCTCGGCCATGGTCTGGGCCTGGGTGTCACCGTCTTCCTGTTCGGAATTGACGTTTTCGGGGGCAGTAGTGTCACGGTCCATCACGGCGTGTCTCCTTGTGGGAAGACTACGCCCTGATGGCCGCTCTGTTCCGGTTGAGCGCCAGAATCAGCGTGCCGATGTCAGCGGGTGGGCACCGGCGTTTCACCCGAATAATCGTAGAAGCCACGGCCCGACTTGCGGCCCAGCCAGCCCGCCTCGACATACTTCTGCAGAAGCGGCGCCGGGCGGTACTTGGGATCGCCGGTCGACGAGAGGTAGATCTTCATGATCTCGAGCAGGGTGTCCAGCCCGATGAAGTCGGCCAGTTCCAGCGGCCCCATCGGGTGGTTCAGACCCAGCTTCACGCCCTTGTCGATATCGACGACCGAACCCGTACCGCTGCCCAGCACGAACGCTGCCTCGTTGATGAACGGCACGAAAATGCGGTTGACGATGAAGCCGGGTTCATCCTGCGAAAGCACGATTTCCTTGCCGATGTTCGACACATAGCCGCGCACCAGATCGACCGTGGCAGCCGAGGTGGCAAGGCCGGGGATGACCTCGACCAGCTTCATCAGCGGCACCGGATTGAAGAAGTGGATGCCGATGAAACGCTCGGGATCGGGCGAGGACACCGCCATGCGCGTGATCGGGATCGACGAGGTGTTCGATGCCATGACCGCGTGCGCCGCCAGATGCTTACCGGCCGATTCGAAGATCTTGTGCTTGATGTCCTCGCGCTCGGTCGCGGCTTCGATCACCAGATCAGCTTCGGCAAGGGCCGCGTGATCGGAAAAGCTGTGGAGGTTGGCCACCGTCGAGGCGGCCAGCGCTGCATCGACCTTGCCCTTTTCGACCAGCTTGGCGAGGCCCTTGGCGATCTTGTCGCGGGCCTTGTCGGCCAATTCGATCGAAACATCGCCGAGCAGGACTTTCATGCCCGCTTGCGCCGAAACCTGCGCAATGCCCGAACCCATCTGGCCCGCACCGATGACTGCAACCGTTCTGATCATGCCGAAATTCCCCGCTGTGCATACAAATGCGGGCTGGTTAGCGAGCGTAAAGCCGCAAGTCCACCTGACCCTAGCGCGAGGCCCCCGGAACCCACAGCGGATCGCTTCCGGCATTGGTCGCCCGGGCAAGGACGAACAGGTAGTCCGACAGGCGGTTGAGGTAAGCCAGCACTTGCGGGTTGACCGCTTCGGCGTTGTCCAATTCGACCGCGCTGCGTTCTGCACGGCGCACCGTTGCACGCGCGACATGTATGCGCGCCGCCGTCTCGGACCCGCCCGGCAGAATGAAGCTGGTGAGCGGCGGCAGGCCTTCGTTCAGCGCATCGATCGCGCCTTCGAGCCAGTCCACTTGCGAGGCGACGACGCGCAGCACCATTTCCGATGGCGTAAAATCGTCGCCCGGCGTGGCGAGGTCAGCGCCGAGATCGAACAGATCGTTCTGGATTCGCTGGAGGTTGCGTGCGGTCTCGTCCGACGCAGCAACGGCTGCCAGGCCGATGGTGCTGTTGGCCTCGTCCACATCGCCGATAGCCTGCATCCGCGCGTCGAACTTTACCCGGCGCGAACCGTCGACAAGCCCGGTGGTGCCATCGTCGCCTGTGCGCGTGTAGATCTTGTTGAGCTTTACCATTGGGCGGGCGCTGAAATCAGCGCGCGACGGCCATCAGGATGACCACCGCGAGAATGGCCATGCCCTGAAACTTGATGCGGTTGAACATCATCTTGTTCTGCAGCAACTGGTTTGCGCTGGCACCCGCTGCCGGATCGCGGTTGAGATCCATCTCCGTGCTTTGCAGAAATGCGATGATCCCGCGCACGAGCGATACCACCGTCATGATGACGAGGACGACAATCACCGGGATCAGAACATACATCATGACTGCTGATTTATGGTGTCGGACAGCGAAATGCCAGTGGCAAATAGGGCAGCGCGCAGATCGGCCGCCAGTGCTTGTCCGTCCTCACCGGCGCGGCGACGTTCGGCCAGCGCAGGCGCGTCGCGCCGCTTCGCCAGCTTGCGTCCGTCCGGGCCGGTCAACACCGGATGATGGTGCCACACCGGAACTGGCAAGCCGAGCAGATGCTGGAGCAAACGGTGGATATGCGTCGACAGGAACAGGTCCATGCCGCGCGTGACATGAGTGACGCCGTCAGCCGCATCGTCGAGCGTGGCAGCCAGATGATAGCTGGCGGGCGCGTCCTTGCGCCACAGCACCACATCGCCGAACAGCTCCGGCTGTGCTGTCTGCACCCCGCGCCGCTCATCGGTCCATTCGAGCGCCCCTGCAAGTCGTATCGCATTTTTCATGTCCAGACGCCATGCTGCGTCTACGCCCGGTTGAGGTCCTCGCCGCAGGCACGTGCCGGGATAGATCGGGCCGTCTGGGCCCGAAGCAACCGCAGCAGCCGCCACCTCTGCGCGGGTGCAGGTGCAAGGGTACAGCAAACCCATATCACGCAATGTATCAGCGGCAGCATGATAGGTGGGGATGCGCTGCGATTGCGGCGTCACCTCGCGGTAGGTGAGGCCCAGCCATGCAAGGTCGGCGCGAAAGTCGTCGGCAAGCTCGGCGCGTGAGCGGGCGCCGTCAATATCCTCGATCCGCAGCAGGAATTCACCGCCGTCGGCGCTGGCGCGATCATGGGCGACGATGGCGGAAAAAGCGTGCCCCAGATGGAGCGGCCCATTCGGGCTGGGGGCGAAGCGGGTGACGGTCATCGGTCCCAAGGCCTAGACGCCTGCGCCAGAAAAGACAAAACGGCCACCCCGCAGGGGCAGCCGCTTTTGTAGGTATGGTCGCTTTGTGCTTCTGCCGGGCTCAGACGAGCGTGGCAGTGAACATCAGGCCGCTGAACCCAGCAGCAAGAATGAACGGAAGCGCGATCGCGGTAAAGCTGCGCATGGTAAACCTCCTGTTTGGTTCACCTTTGCAGACATCCTCCCAGTTCGATTTGGCCGGCAGGGTGAGCTGGACGCATCGGAACCGGGGCCGCAAATACGCCGAACGACGCATGCTGCAAGTGCGAACGGGGCATTTTCAGTTGCATGAAACGCAACTGGCACATTTGCGGCACTATCTGGACAGAAATGCGCCATATCCCTATCGGCAGCGCATGAGCATCCAGCCCGCAGCAGCCGCCCTTCCAGAGTCGATTCTGATCGTCGATTTCGGCAGTCAGGTCACCCAGCTTATCGCGCGCCGCGTGCGCGAAGCCGGGGTCTATTCGGAAATCGCGCCGTTCACGCAGGCAGAGGCCGCGTTCCACCGGATGAAGCCCAAGGGGATCATCCTGTCTGGCTCGCCCGCCAGCGTGCCTGCCGATGGATCTCCTCGCGCGCCGCAAGTGCTGTTCGACAGCGGATTGCCAATTCTGGGCATCTGCTACGGCCAGCAGGTGATGAGCCAGCAGCTCGGCGGCAAGGTGGAACCAGGCGATTCGGGCGAATTCGGCCGCGCCTTCCTCACCGTAACGGAACCATGCGTGCTGTTCGACGGGCTGTGGAAGCAGGGCGAGCGGCATCAGGTGTGGATGAGCCACGGCGACAAGGTCACCCAGTTCGCGCCCGGTTTCCGCATCGTTGCCGTATCGGACGGCGCGCCGTTCGCAGTCATCGCGAACGACGAGAAGAAGTATTACGGCACGCAGTTCCACCCCGAAGTGGTCCACACGCCCGATGGCGGAAAGCTGATCGCCAACTTCGTGCGCCACGTCTGCGGCTGCACCGGCGACTGGACCATGGCGGAATTCCGCAAGACCAAGGTCGAGGAAATCCGCAAGCAGGTCGGCTCCAGCCGGGTGATCTGCGGGCTTTCGGGCGGCGTTGATTCGGCGGTGGCGGCGGTGCTGATCCATGAAGCCATTGGCGACCAGTTGACCTGCGTGTTCGTCGATCACGGGCTGATGCGCATGGGCGAGGCTGAACAGGTCGTCAGCCTGTTCCGCAACCACTACAACATCCCGCTGGTGCACAAGGACGTGTCGCCCCTGTTCCTCGGCGGCCTTGCCGGGGTCACCGACCCCGAAGCCAAGCGCAAGTTCATCGGCAAGACCTTCATCGATGTGTTCGAAGCCGAAGCCAAGCAGGTCGGCGGTGCGGACTTCCTTGCGCAGGGCACGCTGTACCCTGACGTGATCGAATCGGTCAGCTTCACCGGCGGGCCATCGGTCACGATCAAGAGCCACCACAATGTCGGGGGCTTGCCTGAACGCATGAACATGAAGCTGGTCGAGCCGCTGCGTGAACTGTTCAAGGACGAAGTGCGCGCGCTGGGCCGCGAACTCGGCTTGCCCGACATTTTCGTCGGTCGTCACCCCTTCCCCGGCCCCGGCCTTGCCATCCGAATCCCCGGCGAAGTGACGCGCGAGCGCTGCGACATCCTGCGCAAGGCCGATGCGATCTACCTCGAGGAGATCCGCAACGCGGGCCTCTATGATGCGATCTGGCAGGCCTTCGCCGTGCTGCTCCCGGTCAAGACCGTGGGCGTGATGGGCGATTTCCGCACGTATGATAACGTCTGCGCCCTGCGCGCGGTCACCAGCACCGACGGCATGACCGCCGACATTTACCCGTTCGACGCAGGTTTCCTGTCCCGCGTGGCGACGCGCATCGTCAACGAGGTCAAGGGCATCAACCGCGTGGTCTATGACTACACCAGCAAGCCGCCCGGCACGATCGAGTGGGAGTGAAAATGCAATTACAAAGTGTCCCTGAAACCTCGCCCTGAAAGCCACCTTCCTGACAAATGGTGTTGCGTTCTGAAGTGCGGGGATTCATAGAATCGAAATGCAAAACACCTCCCACGCCGTGATGGCGCAGCGAGTAGAACCTCGCGACAGTTTAGACGATTTCCCCACACCTCCTTGGGCAACCCGCGCACTTCTTGAGCACGTCATCCGAGGTTCAGTAAAAGACTTCTCCTGCCTCGAACCAGCTTGCGGGCGTGGTTACATGGCCCGACCGCTCTCGGAATACTTTCGTGAGGTGGTTGCGCAGGATATCGCTGACTACGAATTCGGATCAATACAGAACTATTTGGATTGCGTCCAAAACCGCGAATGGGATTGGATAATTACAAACCCTCCATTCCGCCTCGCCGAAGATTTCATCATGAAGGCACTCGATGAATGCAAAAAGGGATGTGCGTTTTTAGTTCGCACGACTTTTCTTGAGAGCATAGGGCGATTTAACCGCATATTTAGTTTAAATCCACCTTCAGTTTTCGCTCAATTCGTTGAGCGCGTTCCAATGGTAAAAGGTCGATTGGACCCAAAAGCTACCACCGCCACTGGCTACTGTTGGCTTGTGTGGGACAAACATAGGGTTGCTGAATCTAGGGTTGTTTGGATTCCGCCATGCCGCAGAACACTTGAAAGACACGGCGACTATCCTAAATCAGAACTCCTACTTATGTGAGGGAGTTTGAGATGCCGAGCAACCGCCTGACGATTCCCGAAGTGCGAGATCGTCTAAGAGAATTGGCAGATGAGCTGGAATGCGAAGAGTTGGAAGATTTAGCTGATCAGCTTTATCGCCAGCAGCCAGCAAGAAGGGCTCCAAGGCGAAGCCCAATAGTCACTCCCGAATTGGCTGAAGAAATTCGGCAGTATTCAGCTAGCAACCCGGCGGCACACCAACAAGATATCGCTGAGCATTTCGGCGTCAATCACGGACGTGTTTCAGAGGCATTAAACCATCAACGCTAAACGGTTCAGCCCTTTGCCTCCTACGGTCACCCGGTAACATTCTGTGCTGAATAAACGAACTTCCCCGCCGCGCGATCCTTGCGGACTTTCAGGCCGTCGAACACCTGCCCGCTCATCGCGATCCACACGCCGGGCGCGGCGACTTGCGCAGTGGCGAAGGCCATGCCGAGGTTGAACGGGGCGTCGGTCTCGGCAAAGCGCGCAGGCGACAGCGCGCCGGTCAGTACGATGGTCTTGCCCGCGATGTCAGCCAGCGCCTTGGCCGACTCGGTCATCGTGTCGGTGCCGTGGGTGATGACCACGCGGCTTTCGGGCGCCTCGCGCACGGCGGCAGCGATCAGCGCGCGGTCGGCGTCTGTCAGCTCCAGACTGTCCTTGCGCATGAGTTCCATGACCCGCACCGGCAGCGCCACACGTGCCTGTGCGATAAGCGCGGGAATGCCGCTCTCGACGATCTGGTATTCGCTGAGCGCGTCGAAATAGGCCTTGTCGACGGTGCCGCCGGTGGTCAGCACAAGGATCGGTTGCTGTTGCATAACCCGGCCTTAGCGCGGCCGCCTGCGTAAAGACAGGGGCCGCGCAGTCGCTTCAGACCGTGACGGCATTCGCCTTGGCGATCTTGCCATAAACGGCCGCGCTCGGCTTCGGCGTGCGCGCGAAAGTTACCGGATCGAAGCTGGCGAGACCGAATTTCGGCTTATAGCCGAAGATCCATTCGAAGTTGTCTATCAGCGACCAGTGGCAATAGCCGATGACTGGCACGCCGTCGTCAATCGCCTGTTTGAGCCCGGCAAGCGAAGGCGCGATGAACGCAGCGCGCACGGCATCATCGGCGGTGCCGACGCCGTGTTCCGAAACCAGGATCGGAACACCGGTCACGGAATGGGCATAGCGCACTGCGCCAGCCAGCGATCCCGGCCAGATCTCGGTGCCCGACCAGTTGACGGTCGCACCTGCAGGCGGCGGCAGGCGACCCTTGTCACCCCACAGTGCGCGCTCGTAGTTCTGCACGCCGATGAAGTCGTCGGCCTTGGCCACCTCCAGCCACTGCCCGTAAAGCTCGGCGCGCATGGCATCGCGTACCGAATTCTTGCCCACCGCCTGATCGTCGAGCATTGCCAGCGACAGGCCCACGGGCAAGTCCGGCTTCACCGCCTTGATTGCGGCGCGCCCGGCCTTGTGTGCGGCGAGCAGGCCAGCCTGGAGCGCGGGCAGATCGTCGTAACCGGCGACGTTGGCACAGACGAACTTGTCCACGCCGAGCCGCTTGGCCGCGGTATCGATGGTCAGCTTCTGGATGTCCCACACCGGCTTGGGCAACAGGGGTTTGAGGATCAGCAGGATATTGGGTTCGTTGAAGGTGATTGCCGAATGGATCAGATCGCCGATCGCGCGGGTGACCTTTTCGGCATAGCGCGCGAACAGGCTGGCGCTTTCAGGATTGGTCCAGCCGCCCTGCGCGCTGAACCAGAGCGGCGCGGTGAAGTGGCTGTAGGTGACAACCGGCGTCAGCCCCCGCGCGCGGCAACCTTCGACAACGCGGCGGTAGTGATTGAGCATCGCCTGGCTGAAACGCCCCTTCTCCGGCTCGATCCGCGCCCATTCCACGCCGAAGCGGTAGCAGTTGAGGCCGATTTCCTTCGCCAGATCGAGATCGCGTTCCCACAACAGAAAGCTGTTCGCTGCATCGCCCGATGGTTCGGCAAAGATCGTCGGCTGCTGGTTTTCGAGATACCACAGGTCGGACGAGGTATTGTTGCCCTCGATCTGGTGTGGCGCGGTTGATGCCCCCCAAAGGAATCCGGCGGGGAACGCCGGACTTACCGCCTTCTTGCGCGAAACCTTCGCTATTGCAGGCGTGGCGGCAAGCGCGGCGGTCCCCGCAAGGACGGAACGGCGGTCAAACATGATCTCTCCCCGATTGGCTTTACCCGCAGTGCTATGCGGTTTGGTGCATCGGGTAAAATAGGATGTTCTGGCCCATCCATTGCCTCGGGCTATGCCTCGGACAAAACCTCGACCATGGCGCGGCCGAGCGGCGGCAGGCCCCGCGTGCCCAGATAGCGCACGCCGACACTGCGCTCGAATGTCGCCTCGGCAATCGTGAGCGCGCGAAGCACACCGATGGACAGCTCGGCGCTGGCGACAGTGCGCGGCAGCACGGTCACGCGGTCGCTGTGCCGGACGATGGCCTTGGTGGTGAGCAGCGAATCACAGCGGATGACGTTTTGCGGAACCTGCACGCCTGCGGCGAGGAACAGTGCGTCGACCTGCCGCCGGAATGCGCCCTGTGCCTCGGGCAGAACCCATGGCAACGTCGCCACATCGCGCAAGGACAGGCGCTCGCCCAGATCATCATGCCGCCGCCCGACGATGAGCGCGAAAGGATCGCGCGTGACGGTCACTTCCCTGAGGTCCGGCGGGCATTCCTCGATCTCGGTGGTGAGGAAGGCGAGGTCAATCGCGCCCTTGCGCAACAGGTCAGCCAGTTGGACATCGGGGCGTTCGACCACGCTCAGCGCAAATGGCCCCACGCTGTGTTCGAGTTTTGCCACTGCTTGCGGGAGCAGGCTGACCAATGCGCCGGGGGTGCCGCCGATGCGCAAGGGCCCTGCTATGTTGTGCGCCGCATGATCGACCTCGATAGCGGCGGTTTCAAGCAGGCGGACCATCGCTTCGGCGCGGTCACGCAGTACCTCGCCTTCGCGCGTCAGCACGATGCCGCTGCGCGACCGCGCGAACAGGGTGACTTTCAACCGCTGTTCAAGCAGCGCAATCGTGTTCGATACCGATGGCTGCGACAGGTTGAGTGCCCGCGCCGCGCCCGAAATCGAGCCGGTCTCGCAGACCTTCCAGAACGTTGCGACGGCGCGCGGATCGATGCGGGGGCGGAAGGGTGTTTCACTCATGCCGATACAATACCGCCGGAGCATAGCCAGTGTCTATGCCTCTGCCCGCGAGTTCACCGATAGGTAACGCCACAGGACTTGTCATCCGCGTGACAGGGTTTGTCATCGGACTTTGCACGCGCCGCGCGATAGCTGGAAATCTGGAAATTCCAGTGAGGGACACGATGGCGATCAGGCATCCACTTCTGCATGCGGTTTGCGCCGCAGCAGCAACCGCGGCGCTGCCGCTGCCCGCCTTCGGCCAGCAGCAGGCATTGTCGCCGCAACAGGCCGAAGCGCATTATCAGGCGCTTGTCGCAGACGGAGAAGGCGCTGACGGACAGGGCAAGGCAGGCGATCCGGCCTTTGATTATGCGCTCGGCACGGCGGCATCGGACGCAGGCCATTATGGCGAGGCGATCATCGCATTGCAGCGCGTGTTGGCACGCCAGCCGGACAACGCCCCTGCCCGCGCCGAACTCGCCCGCGCCTATGCGCTGGCGGGCGACATCGAGACGGCGCGCGACCAGTTCTCGACCGTGGTCGACGATCCTACCATTCCCGACCCGGTGCGCCAGCGCTTCACCGGCTTCGTCCGCCAGTTCGACAAGCAGATCAAGGGCGGCGGCAGTGACATCTCGGGCTTTGGCGAAGCCGCCTTCGGGCATGACAGCAACATCAATTCGGCAACGCAGCTGACCTCGATCACCATCCCGCTGTTCGCGGCGCTTGGGCCCGGCACGCTTGGCGGCAACGCCCGCGCGCAGAAGGATGAATTCTACGACCTGTCTGGCGGGGTGAGCGGCGTCAGCGCGATCGGGCGGCAGGACCGTGTGTTCGGTTCGTTGCTCGGGAATTTCCGCGACAATCTCGATAGCGCCGCGTTCGATCAGGCGAGTCTGACCGGAACGGCGGGCATTGCCCATACATTCGCCAGCCGCGACGTTTTCTCGTTTTCGGGGCAGGTGCAGAAATACTGGCTGGGCCATCGCGGCTATCGCACCGCGTTTGGCGCTATTGGCCAATACACCCACTTGCTGCCGGGCGGGAAGGCCCTGTCGGCCTCGGTCCAGTTCAACCGCTTCGAATATGACCGCGACGCCCTGCGCGATGCGAACCGCTTTGCAGTGGGCCTCGGCTATTCGGCCCGCACTTATGCGATCAACCTGATCGGCGGCCACGAAGAAACGCGGCGGCAGGCAGGCGATGCCGAATCCAACAGCTTTGCCGGGGTCAGCGCGGGCGCGGAATTTCCAGTCTCGCCGAAGGTCGCACTGGTCGCCGGCATCGCGGCTGACTTGCGGCGCTATGACCGCAAGGACGTGCTGTTCATGCGCAAGCGGCATGACGAGCGGATCGACCTTACCGCCGCGATCAAATTTGCCGTGCTGCCCCGGGTGTTCCTCCAGCCCAAGGCGACCTGGTCGCGCAACTGGTCGAACATCGCGCTTTACGATCACGAACGCTGGACCGTGCAGGCCGGCGCGCGTTTCGAATTCTGAATTTCGGGAGAAAACCCATGATCCGCCATTCCGCTCCCAAGACTCTCGCCGCGCTTCTGATCAGCGCCTCATCGCTGGCGCTGGCCGTCCCTGCATTGGCGCAAGAGGTCGTCTTTGCCGACAATCCCGAGCTTGCTGCCGCCGCCCTGCGCGGTGAGCGGGTGAGCCAGACCAGCGGCGTCACGCAAGTGCGCCTCGCCAGCGGCGCGGTGCTCTCGTTCGTCGAGGGTGCCGAGTTCCAGTTGCGGAGCGATGGCTCGGTGGACCTGTTCAAGGGCAATGTCACCGTCACCGGCACAGCAAAGGGCGATACGGTGATCAACCTTGCCGGGCAGGGCACCGGGCGAATTGGCGGCGGCGGCTCGTCGGGAAGCTTTTCGGTCGGCACTGACCGCAATGGCAAGCCGGTTGCCACCGGCCGCGTGCTGACCGGCACGGCCTCGGTCGCCAATGGCCGCGAGGACAAGCGGTTCATGGCGGGACAGGCATGGGAAGTTGCGAACGGCCGCCCGCGCCTCGCCATGACTGCACCGGTCGCTCCCGCGCCGCGTCAGGTGCGCACGGCAGCTACCACCGCGCCTGCGCCTGCGGCCCAGACCACCGAACCGCCGGTCGCCTCGATCCGGGAAGGCGGCCCCGCCGCTGCTGCGCAGAACGGCGTGCCGGTTGTGCTCGGGCAAGCACTGGCGGCGGCAGGCGCGTCGGGCGATATCGTCTCGGCGGGACAGCGCGTGCAGGCGGCGGTCACCAATCCGTCGCTCGAAACCTTC